>CAZPMO010000054.1:0-26485 GCA_964587515.1 uncultured Rhodospirillaceae bacterium
CTATACTCTCCGAACAAGGGGAGGAAAACGCCATGGCCAACGATGCCGTCGAAATTATCACCGAAGAAGAGATCACCGAGCCGCTGATCCGGCCGCGAACGCTGTCGCACGGCACGCTGGAGATGGTCGACATCGAGAAATCCAAGAAATTTTATAAGGAATTCCTCGGGCTCGACGTGGTGCAACACCGCCCGTTCGCGCTCAATATCCGCAAGGGCGGCTACTGGGTTATTGTTTGCCTGCAGGCGGGCGAAAAAACCCGGCCCCTGGGGGTCCGCAATCATTGGGGGATCGACGTGGAGACGCGCGCCGACGTGGATCGCGCCCACGCGCTGGCCCACGAACACAAGGAAAAATACGGCATTCGCAAGATCGCGAGAATCCGCGACGAGGACCGAGCCTACGCGTTTTATCTAGAGGATCTCGACCATAATTGGTGGGAGATCGAATGCGTCGAGGACGACAAGTACAACAAGCGCTTCGAAGTCGGCGACCTGTATTAGAAGTTCGGGATCATCCCGCCGCCCCCGATATTCCTATGGGCTGACGTGGCCGATGAATTTTTCCGGCGGTCCTTCGCCCCACTGCGAGATCAGACCGTCCTCGACCGACATCAGCTCGCCGCCATTGGCGAGGTTCAGCCGGTCGCTGTCGGCCCAGTGCTCGTGCACGCGGCCCCACGGATCGGCCCAGTAATCATAGACCTGGCTGCCCAGCAGATGGCGGCCGAGACCCCACATGTGCTCGTATTTGTCGAGCTTCTTCAGATGCTCGTGGCCGGTGAACACGTCGTCGACGTCATGGACCTCGAACGACAAATGGTTGAGCCCCGCCTTTTCGTTGGTCATGCAGAAGAAGACATGGTGATCGACATAATCGTCGCCCTGATCGCAGCGGTTGAACGAGCCGATGATGTTTTCCTCGGGTCCGGCATAGACGTCGTCGGAGCGCACGAACCCCAGCGTTTCGCGGAACCAGCTCACCGTTTCCATGACCTTGGGCGAGCCCAGCACGCCATGGCCGATGCGCTTGACGCGCGCGGGTCCGGTATGGATACGCATTAATTCGCCGGCCCGGTTCTCGCCTTCGGGACCGGAATTGAGCTTCTGGTAGCGCACCGGAATCGGATCGAGCAGCGCCTGGCCATGAATCACCTCGACCTGGTAGCCGTTGGGCTCGGTCAGCCGCACCCGCTTGCCGCCGCCGGGCTCGTCGATATTTTCGATGCCCGATGCCCCCGGAGCCTGGGACAGCCGCTCCAGATCGTCTTCGCTGGTCGCGTTATAGGCGAAACCGATAAACCCCGGATCGCCCTTCTCCGTGATGTGGATATGACTGTCCGGGTCGGAGCCGCGCATATAGAGCGCGTCGTTGGTGCGTTCGGAACGCACCATGCCGAATTCGGTGAGAAACTCCTCCATTACGTCAAGATCCGGCGCCCGCAAGCGTCCATATGCGATATCGCGTACCTTAATTACCGCCATCCTGTCCTCCTTGGTCGAACGGTTCCCTGCATCGGGTTCCACATCATAGTTACAATTCACGCGGCGATAGGCAATGGTCCGCGCATAGATTGCTTGCCCGAGACGCCGGATTACTGGTTCGCCATCCATACCGCCCGCAGGTCGGCGATGCTGGCGACCTGACCGAAATAACGGTCGATATTGCGCAGCGTGGCGGCGTGATCCTCGTCGGTGTAACTCGCGGTCCCGTCCGACAGGAAGACCACGTAGTAATCGCGCATGAACCCGTCGCGGGCCGTGGACTCGACGCAGACGTTCGAGGCGACGCCGGCGAATACCAGCGTACGCACCCCGTGCGCCCTCAGGATGGTGTCGAGATCGGTATTGTGGAAGGCGTTGAACCGATGCTTGATCACCACCGGATCCTGCGGTTCGGGGCGCACATCGCCATAGAAATCGCCCTCCCATGAACCCTCCCGGCAGACCGGACGCCGCGTATAGCTGCCCTCGCGCGCCCGCGAGGCCTGTTCGAGCCACGCATCGGACAGATAAAAATTATGGTCGGACGAATAGACGTTCTTCACGAACACCACCAGCGCCCCGGCGGACCTCGCGGTCGCGATCAGCGGCGGCAGCCGGTCTGCCATGGCCTGCGCCTCGGTGATATCGAGCCCTTCCTGGGCCATGATTCCCTCGGGCGCGCAGAAATCGTTCTGCACGTCGATGAGGATCAACGCCGTATGCGCCGGGAACAGCTTCCGTTCCAGCGTCGCCAGCGGCTCGACATGCGCGATCCGCGTTGCAATCTCCAGATCGCCGGCCGGTTCGTCCGATGAATTGGTCATGCAAGGCTCCCTGCCGGTTGGCCGAAGATTATATCTTGCCTTTCCCGTCATGCGCCTGACAAGAAGTCTGATTTTGGAATTACGGTCCACCGCGCTAAACTGAGCCCACGGAAGGGATTGCACAGCCGGTGCTGGCCTCGGACTTCAAATCCGTTGGGGGGCGTTAGACGTCCCCGGTGGGTTCGACTCCCACTCTTTTCCGCCAATTCCGGAGCAACAAAAATGAATCAATCTCCAGAATCCGACATCCCGGTCCTGATCGTGGGGGCCGGGCCGGTCGGACTCGCGCTGGCTGGCGAGTTCGGCTGGCGCGGCGTCGACTGCCTGGTGATCGAGCAGACCGACGGCGCGATCTATCAGCCGCGCCAGGATCTGGTGGGCATCCGCACCATGGAATTCTGCCGCCGCTGGGGCATCACGGCCGATGTGGAGGCGGCGCCCTATCCGCGCGATTACCCGCAGGACAACGCCTATGTCACCGGCCTCCAGGGCTGGGAACTGGGCCGCTACAAGCAGCCTTCCATGGCCGACCAGCGCCCGCCGCCTCAGAGCCCGCAGATGCGCGAGCGCTGCCCCCAGAACATGTTCGATCCGATCCTGAAGCGTTTCGCGACCTCGTTTCCGGGCGTCGAGATCAGGTACCGCACGCGTTACGAGGGCTTCACCCAGGACGCCGAAGGCGTCGCGACCCAGGACGCCGAAGGCGTCGCGACCCAGGACGCCGAAGGCGTCGCGACCCAGGACGCGGACGGCGTCGCGGTCGAGATGACCGATCTGGCGACCGGCGCGCGCCGCCGGATCCGGGCCCGCTATCTGATCGGCTGCGACGGCGCCAACAGCGCGGTGCGCGGCCACGCCGGCATCGAGATGGCGGGCAACCCGGCGCTGACCTACACCACCAACGTGATCTTCCGCCGCGACGGGTTCGAGAAGCTGCACAACAAGGCGTCCGGCTATCGCTACATCTTCATCGACGGCGGCGGCACATGGGCCACCGTGGTCGCCATCAACGGGCGCGACGAATGGCGTTTTTCGGTGGTCGGCAACGCCGAGGACCGCAGCGAACTGAGCGAGGACGAAATCCGCGCCGCGATCCGGCGCGCGGTGGGCGTCGATTTCGACTATGAGATCGTCAGCATCCTGCCCTGGACGCGCCGCGAACTGGTGGCCGAGCGTTACCGCGAGGGAAGCGTCTTCGTCGCCGGCGATTCGGCGCACGCCATGTCGCCGACCGGCGGGTTCGGCATGAATACCGGCATCGGCGACGCGGTCGATCTGTGCTGGAAGATCACCGCCATGCTGGAGGGCTGGGGCGGGGATGCATTGCTGGCGAGCTACCAGATCGAGCGCCATCCCGTGGGATTGCGTAACGTCACCGAGGCCAGCGGCAATCTGTCGCGGATGCTGTCGCCGGGCGACAATGCGGCGTTGCTGGACGACGGCCCCGACGGCGACCGGGCGCGGGTGCGCGTCGGCGCTGAAATTTCGGAGGCCATGCTGCGCGAATGGAACACGCTCGGCATCCATCTCGGCTACCGCTATGACGGCTCGCCGATCTGCTGGCCCGACGGCACGCCCGCCCCGCCCGACGAGGTGATGACATACACCCAGACCGCCCGCCCGGGCGCGCGGGCGCCGCATGTATGGTTGGAAGACGCGCGTTCGACACTTGATCTGTTCGGACGCGGCTTCACACTGCTGCGCCTCGGGTCGGGTGCGCCCGACGCCGCGCCGCTGGCCGATGCGGCGGCGGCGCGCGGCCTGCCGCTCGAGGTGGTCGCGCTCGACCAGCCGGAGGTAGCCGCCGCCTACGAAAGGTCCCTGGTGCTGGTGCGCCCCGACGGCCACGTGGCGTGGCGCGGCGACGCGCTTCCCGACGCGCCCGAGGCCCTGATCGATCGGGTGCGCGGCGTTGCGGATATCGCCGCCGAAGGGTAGAATCGACCCAAATAAAGGCAGATCGGGAGACCCGGCAATGGCGACCGTGCTCGACGACCTCGCACAGGTGCAATCCCTCGAAGAACTTTATCCGCGCCTCAACGACCAGAACATCCAGGCGGGCTGGAGCAAGCCCGAGCCCTCGCTTTATCCGGAGCCTTACAAGAATTTCGCGCCGGTCAAGTGGTCGTGGGAGACCGGACGCGCCGCGCTGGACGCCGCCGGACGGCTGATCTCGACCGAGCTTGCCGAGCGCCGCAACCTGATCCTCTATAACCCGGCCGCCGAATACCGCTATCCGACGGTGCGCACGATGATCACCGCCTATCAGATGATCCTGCCCGGCGAGACCGCGCGCTCGCACCGCCACACGCCCAACGCGCTGCGCCTGATCTTGGAGGGCGAAGGGGCCTATACCATCGTCAACGGCGAACGGCTCGACATGCATGTCAACGACGTGCTGCTGACGCCCAACTGGCACTGGCACGGTCACGGCAGCGATTCCGACGTGCCGTGCTACTGGCTCGACTGTCTCGACGTGCCCTTCGTGCACCTGATCGACCCGATGTTCTTCGAAACCCACCCGGACGGGTTCGAGGAGGTCACGATCCGGCCGTCTTCGTCGCCCTATATCTTCCCGTGGTCGCAGGTCGACGCCGATCTCAACCGCACGCCGCCCGACCCGTCGGGCCGCTTCGGCCGCCGCGTCCAGCTCGGCGATCCGGCGATGGCCACCATCGCGCTCTACATGCAGCGCATGGAAGGCGGAATGAAGACGCCGAGCCTGCAAACCACCGCCAGTCAGGTGTTCTGCGCGGTCGAGGGCGCCGGCGCCACCATCGTTGACGGCGAGCGGTTCGAATGGCGGCGCGGCGACGTGATCGCGGTGCCGTCATGGCGGCCGTTCGAACATCACGTGGCCGAGGACGCGACCCTGTTCCTGATGACCGACGAGCCCGTCCTGAAGGCCTTCAACTGGCTGCGCACCACGGGCTAAACCGCCCCCGCCATATTTGTCGCACTTCAACTCTCGAACCGGACGGTCGGGCGCGCTATTGTGCCGCGCTGGGAGTAGCAAGGGACAAATCAGATGAGTGATACCGAATACGATGTCGTTGTGGTGGGCGCCGGCAACGCCGCCTTGTGCGCCGCGCTGGCCGCCCGCGAGAACGCCGAGCGCGTACTGGTGCTGGAACGCGCCAACGAGGATGAATCGGGCGGCAACAGCCGCTTCACCGCCGGCGCCATGCGGGTGGTCTATAACGGCGCCGACGATCTGCGCGAATTGATGCCCGATCTCACCGATCAGGAATGCGAAATCACTGATTTCGGCACCTACACCCAGGATCAGTTCTACGACGACATGGCGCGGGTGACGCAATATCGCTGCGATCCCGACATGGTCGAAACGCTGGTGACCAAGAGCTACGAGACGCTGAGCTGGATGCGTACCAAGGGCATCCGTTTCGCGCCGATCTGGGGCCGTCAGGCCTTCAAGGTCGACGGCAAATTCAAGTTCTGGGGTGGGCTGACCGTCGAGGCCACCGGCGGCGGGCCGGGACTGATGGACGCGCTGTTCCAGGCGCTCGACGATAACGGCATCGATCTGCTGTATGACGCCCAGGCCCAGTCGCTGATATATGACGGGCTCGCGGTCGGGGGCGTTCGCATCAAGCGGCGCGGCGAGCTGCGCGATATCACCGCCAAATCGGTGGTGCTGGCCTGCGGCGGCTTCCAGGCCAATACCGAGATGCGCACCCGATATCTCGGCCCCGGCTGGGAGCTCGCCAAGGTGCGGGGTACGCGTTTCAACACCGGCGACGGTATCCGCATGGCGCTCGATATCGGCGCCATGCCGTGGGGCAACTGGTCCGGCAGCCACGCGGTGGGTTGGGAGCGCAACGCGCCGGATTTCGGCGACCTCGCGATCGGCGATCAGTTCCAGAAACATTCCTACCCGTTCACCATCATGGTCAACGCCGACGGCAAGCGCTTCGTCGACGAGGGCGCGGATTTCCGCAACTACACCTATGCCAAGTACGGCAAGGTGATCCTCGAACAGCCCGGCCAGTTCGCCTGGCAGATCTTCGACAAGAAGTCGCTGCCCATGAAGCGCGACGAATACAATATCCGGCAGGTGACCAAGGTCACCGCCGACACCATCGAGGACCTCGCCGGCAAGCTCGAGGGCGTCAATCCGGACGCGTTCCTGGAAACGGTGCGCGAATATAACGCCGCCGTGCGGCGCGAAATTCCGTTCAACCCCAATATCAAGGACGGGCTCTGCACCGAAGGGCTGGAGATTCCCAAATCGAACTGGGCCAACCCGGTCGACGAAGCGCCGTTCGAGGCCTATGCGGTAACCTGCGGCATCTCGTTCACCTTCGGCGGCCTGCGCATCAACAATGATGGCCAGGTGGTGGATACCGGATCGACGCCGATCCCGGGCCTGTATGCGGCCGGCGAACTGGTCGGCGGGCTGTTCTATTTCAACTATCCGGGCGGGTCCGGGCTGACCGGCGGCGCGGTGTTCGGCCGGCTCGCGGGCAATTCGGCCGGCGCGGCGGCCGGCTGAGGCGGAGGACCGCCGCATGAAGCTGGTTGTCGCCGAGGACGATCGCATCATCCGCACCGCGCAGGTGATCCTCGATCCCGACACCGATCCCGAGCGCCGCGCCGCGGTCGCGGATTACTACTCGGTCGACGTGAAGGATTTCGGCGCCATGCTGGAGCGGCTGCGCGGCGTGGCGTCGGGGCTGTTCCCGGCCCGCTGCGTGATGGTCGACGATCAGGAGAGTTTTCGAGAAGCGATCCGGGACGCCGACGCGACCATCCTGGAGAGTTTCATCGTCGACGAAGAGGTGCTCGCCGGAGCGCCCAAACTCAGGATCATCCAGAAGTTCGGCGTGGATCTGCGCAATATCGATCTCGAGGCCTGCGCGCGACACGGTGTGGTGGTGAAACCGTTGCGCCGGCGCGTCAACGTGGCGGTCGCCGAGCACGCCTTCGGGCTGCTGATGGCGCTCGCCAAGAAGATCGTAAAGACCGCCGGGCGAATCGACGGGGCGAGCCTCGAAGCCGCCGGGTTCTACCCCAAAATGCATGACGGCCGTCATGTGGCCCAGGCCAACTGGGCGCGGGTGTACGGTCTGCAAACGCTCGCGGGCGCGACCATCGGCGTGCTCGGCCTCGGCGAAATCGGCCGCGAACTGGCCCAGCGCGCCAACGCCTTCGGCATGGAGGTGCTGTATCACCAGCGCAACCGCGTACCGGCGGAGATCGAGACGCCGCTGGGCGCGCATTATGTCTCGTTCGAGGAATTGCTGGAGTGTTCCGATTATCTGACCGTCCAGCTTCCCCTGACGCCGGCCACGGAAGGCATCATCGACCGCGCCGCATTCGCCCGCCTGAAGCCGGGCGCCATTCTGGTGAACATCTCGCGCGCCGCCATTATCGACCGCGACGCGCTGATCGAGGCGCTGGAGTCGGGCCGGCTCGGCGGCGCCGGGATCGACGTTCACTACAAGGAGCCGGGCGACGCCGACGAGCCGCTGAAGAATTACGACAACGTCATCCTGACGCCTCATATCGCCGTCGGCTCGCGCGTCAGCGGGCGCGAGGATATGGAAGAGCTGGTCGGCAATCTCGCGGAGGCGGTGCGCTGAGGGGCGAGCTAACCCAAACCCTGGCCCGGTTCGCGCGCGACACCGGCCCCGCCGACATACCCGACGCCGCGATCGCGCGCGGCAAGATCCACATTCTCGACACGCTCGGCCTCTCGTTGGCCGGCGCGCGCGCCGGCCCCACCCGCATCGCGCGCGACCATGTCGCCGCGCTCGGCATCGAGGGCGGCGCGGCGCGCGTGCTGGGCACCGGGATCACCACCGCGCCGCGGTTCGCCGCCTTCCTCAACGGCGCCGCCATGCACGCCGATAATTTCGACGACACCAACCCGCAACCGACGCCTGACCGCAACGGCGGCATCCATGCCAGCGGCGCCATCCTGCCCGCCGCGCTCGCCATCGCCGAACGCACGGAGGCTTCCGGGCGCGACCTCATGGCCGCCTTCCATATTGGCGCCGAGATCGCCTGCAAGCTCAACCATGCGATCGACCAGCGCCATTATATGGGCGGCTTTCACGCCACCAGCACACTGAACACTTTCGGCGCGGCGGCGGCGTGCGCGCGGCTCGACGGGCTCGACGCCGGCGGAATCGGGAACGCGCTGGCGATCGCGGCCAGTTCGGCGGCCGGCATAAGACGCAATTTCGGTTTCGGGATCGAGACCACGCATGCGGGCCACGCCGCCGAGGCGGGCCTTGTCGCGGCCGATCTCGCGGCGCGTGGTCTCGACGGCGCGCCGGACGCGCTGGAAGCGCCGGCCGGCTATATCGACGCCGCCGCCGGCGGTTTCGATGAGACAGTGGTTGACGGCCGGCTGGGCGCACCGTGGGCTATCCTGGATCCCGGCACCTGGATAAAGCCGCACCCATCGGGGGCGTTGACCCACCCGGCGATGGGCGGTCTGGGCGAGATCGTGCGCGACAACGATCTTGCGCCGGGCGACATCACGCGCATTTCGGCGCGCACCAACGAACGGGTGTACAAGACCCTGATCCAGCATGATCCGGTGACCTCGCTCCAGGCGAAATTCTCCATGGAATTCTGTCTCGCCATCGTCGCGGTGGCGCGCCGCGTCGGCCTGTCCGAATTCACCGACGCGGTGGTCACGCGCGCCGACGTGCGCGACATGATGGGCCGCGTCGATTACGCCCCCTACCGGGAAACCAGGCCGGATTACGGCAACGTCACCACCCTGCTGGAGGTCACGCTCACCGACGGACGGATCATCGAGGCGCGCGCCGATCACGCGCGCGGCAGCACGACGTCGCCCATGGGCTATGACGAGACCGCCGAGAAGTTCCTGGGCTGCGCCGATTATGCCGGCTGGCCCGGCGGGCGCGCCCGCGCAGCCGTTGAAATGGTAGCCGGGCTGGAGGATGTGGCGAATATCGGCGATCTTACCGGATTGCTGGCGGGGTGAGCGCGATGGCGGGAAATCACGTGACATTGGTTTTGGGCGGCGCGCGTTCGGGTAAGAGCCGCCACGCCGAGGGTTTGGTCGCGGCAATGGACGCGGTGCCGGTCTATATCGCCACCGCCGAAGCGCGCGACGCGGAGATGACGGCGCGCATCGCCGCGCACCGGGACCGGCGCGGCGCACGCTGGACCAGCATCGAGGAACCGCTCGACCTCGCCGGCGCGCTGGCGACCCACGCGATCGCCGACAACGCGGTGCTGGTGGATTGCCTGACGATCTGGCTGTCGAACCTGATGGAAGCGGGTCATGATCCGGCCCGCGAGACCGACCGGCTGGCGTCGGCGCTGTCCGGGACCGGCGCGCCGGTGGTGCTGGTCGCCAACGAGGTCGGGCTCGGCATCGTCCCCGACAACGCGCTGGCGCGCGCCTTCCGCGACCATGCCGGCCATCTCAACCAGGCGGTGGCGGAGATCGCCGACCGCGTGCTGTTCGTCGCCGCCGGTCTGCCGCTGACGCTGAAGTGACGGTGAACCGGCGTTTGCGCTATGTATAGCGGCGGGAGGTGACCGCATGCCGCGAATGATCAGGCGTGTGCTGGTGTTGGCGCTGGGCTGGATTTTCATCGCGCTGGGGATCGCGGGGCTGTTCCTGCCGGTTTTGCAGGGCATTCTGTTTTTGCTGATCGGGCTGGCGCTGCTGTCGGTGGAATCACGGACCGCGCGCCGCATACTGGCGCGCCTGCGGGCGCGATTTCCGGCGTTGGCTCAACGGCTCGACGAGGCGGAACGCCGCGCGCGGGCGCTGTTTGCCCGCCTCACCGGCCGAGACCAGACCGAGGGCTGAGAAATGAGCGCACCCGCCCTCGCGATCCTGGTATGCGTCGCCGAAGTGCTCGGCATGTTGAATTTTTCCACCTTCCAGGCGTTGATCCCGACCTTCCAGGCTGACTGGAAACTCAGCAACACCGACGCCGGCTGGATCAGCGGCATCTTCTTCGCGGGATATGTGGCGGCGGTGCCGGTGCTGGTCAGCCTGACCGACCGCATCGACCCGCGCCGCATCACGCTGGTCGCGCTGGTGGTGGGTGGGCTCTCCTCGCTCGGCTTCGCGTTGTTCGCCGAGGGGTTCTGGACCGCGATGATCTTCCGCGCGCTCCAGGGCATCGGCCTCGCCGGCACTTATATGCCGGGGCTGAAGGCGCTGTCCGACCAGACCGAAGGCGCACACCAGTCACGCTATGTCGCCTTCTATACTGCGAGCTTCGGCATCGGCGCCGGGCTGTCCTATCCGCTGGCCGGCGAAATGACAGCCGCGTTCGACTGGCACTGGGCGTTCGGCGCCAACGCCATCGGTTCAGTGGCGGCGTTCATACTCATCTGGTGGGGCCTGCCCGCCAAAGCGCCGGAACATCACGAACATCACGGCCATCTGTTGAATTTCCGCCCCATATTCGAGAACCGCCGCGCCATGGCCTTCATCCTCGGCTATATGGGCCATAATTGGGAGCTGTTCGCCTTTCGCTCCTGGGTGGTCGCGTTCATGGTCTTCGTCGAACGCAGCCACGGCATCGACTCGCCCATTGTCACCGCCACCGGGCTCGCCGCCATCGCGACGCTGCTGGGCGTGCCGTCGAGCATCATCGGCAACGAACTCGCCGTGCGTCTCGGGCGGCCACGCCTGATCCTGATCGTCACCGGGGTGTCGGTTGCGCTCGGCTGCGTGCTCGGTTTCACCTCGGCCAGTTCCTACTGGCTGGCGGCGCTGATGTGCCTCGTATACGGCTTCCTGCTGACCAGCGATTCCGCCGCGCTGACCGCCGGCACCGTGGCCGCCGCCGCGCCGGGCCAGCGCGGCCAGACGCTGGCCATGCACGCCTTCCTGGGCTTCATGGGCGGCGTGTTCGGGCCGCTCGCCATGGGCATCGCGCTGGACGCCATCGGCAACGGCATCGCCGCCGACTGGGGCCTCGCCTTCGCGACCGGCGCGGTGGGCAGCGCGATCGCCTTCGCGGCGGTCGCGTTCCGGCGCGAGTGACCGAGACAACGCCCGAACGCCGCATGTGGCCGCTGGTCGCCGCCATGTGCGCCGCCGAGATCGCCAGCATGGCGGGCATTTCGACCTTCGCGGCGCTGCTGCCGGATTTCATCACGCTCTGGTCGCTGTCGAATACCGAGGCGGGCTGGATATCCGGGCTCTATTTCGCCGGCTATATGGGCGCGGTGCCGGTGCTGGTAAGCCTCACTGACAGGGTCGATCCGCGCCGCATCTATCTCGCCTCGACACTGCTGGCGGCGGTCGTGACGGCGGCCTTCGCGGTGGCCGCCGACGGGTTCTGGTCGGCCTCCATCCTGCGCGCGCTGGCCGGCGTCGGGCTGGCCGGCACCTACATGCCGGGGCTGAAAATACTGTCTGACCGGATCGGCGGGCCGCGTCAGTCCCGCGCGCTGGCCCTCTATACCGCGAGCTTCAGCATCGGCACCGGGCTTTCCTTCTTGATCGCCGGGGAAGCCGCGCCGCTGCTGGGCTGGCGCTGGGCGTTCGGCATCGCCGCGCTGGGCCCGGTGATCGCGTTTCTCATTGTCGCCGCCTTGATCCCGCGCGCCGCGCCGGTGACGACGAGCAGACCGACCGCGCGGCTGCTCGATTTTCGCCCGGTTTTCCGCAACCGCCAGGCGATGGGATATATATTGGCGTACGGCGTGCACGCCTGGGAAGCGCTCGGCTTTCGCGCCTGGGTGGTCGCCTTCCTGATATTCAGCGTCAGTCTGCAACCGGTGGACGGGGCGGGTCTGCTGTCGGGCACGGTGGTGGCGATGCTGATCAGCCTCGCCGGCGTGCCGGCCAGCATCGTCGGCAACGAATTCGCCATGCGGTTCGGCCGCGCCCGGGTCGCGATCTTCTCGGGACTGATCTCCGCCGCCATCGGCTGCGCCATAGGGTTCTCCGCGCCGCTCCCCTATCTCGCCGTCATCGCGCTGCTGCTGATATACAGCCTCGCCAACTACGCCGATTCATCGACGCTGACGGCGGGCACCGTGGCCGCCGCGCAGCCCGGGCTCTCGGGCGCGACCATGGCGGTCCATTCCTGCGTCGGGTTCGCGGGCGGCTTCATGGGGCCGCTGGTGTTCGGCATGGTCCTCGACGTCGCCGGCGGCACCGGTGAGACCGCCGCCTGGGGCCTCGGTTTCGCATCGCTGGGCCTCGCCGCCGCCCTCGGCCCGCTGGCGCTGTTCCTGCTGGCGCGGCCCCGGCCGTAGTCCCTCACCCCTCGTCCTTCGGCGCGCGGCGCAGGCGTTTGGTGGCGCCGCGCCGGGTCTTGGTATCCAGGCGGCGTTTTTTTGGAGCCCAGGCTCGGGCGCGTCGGTTTGCGGGGCACCGGGCGCACCGCGGCGCGGCGCAATAGGTCGACCAGCCGGGCCAGCGCGTCGTCGCGGTTCTGTTCCTGGGTGCGGAAGCGCGCCGCCGTGATCACGATCACCCCGTCCTTGGTCAGCCGCCGTCCCGCGAAGCGTTCCGCGCGGGCCCGTACGTCATCGGGCAGCGACGGCGAGTTGCGCAGATCGAAGCGCAGCTGCACCGCGGTGGCGACCTTGTTGACGTTCTGCCCGCCGGGCCCCGAGGCGCGGACGAAGCTTTCCTCGATCTCGCGCGGATCGATGGCGATGCGACCGGTAATCTCGATCATCACCGCACCGAACGAGCCGCCTCAGTCGTCGCCTTCGAGGCGTTTCAGCCACACCGAGATCACGGCCGGCTTGCCGGCGCGGGTCTGTTCGAGGCCGCGCGGCAGCGCGGCCGGGACCTCGGCCGGATCGCGCACGTTCTCGCCATAGGCACCGGCGGCTTCGGCTTCCTTGGCGAAATCGATGGGCGGATCGAAATAGCCGCCTTCGAACCCGCCCGCCTTGGCGTGGCCTTCGGGGCCGTAATAATTCGCGATGCGCGAGGTTCCGGTGGTGTAGCTGCGGTTGGTGTAGACCACGGTCAGGAACGGCGCGCCGTGATGGTTGGCGGCCCAGATCGCCGGCGCCGGCGTACCGAACATATAGAACCCGTCGCCGGTGACCGCGATGATATCGCGGTCGGGCGCGGCCAGCTTGGCGCCCAGCGCCGCGCCGGGCGACCAGCCGCCGCTGGAGCCCGGATTGGCGAAATAGGAGCCGGGCAATTCGCACGGCATGTAATCGCGCACGCGCGGCGTCGGCAGCGTTTCGTCCAGCACCACGCAATTGTCATCGAGCATCTTGCCGAGATTGTAGGAGACCCATTTGGGATCCATCGGCGTGTTGGCGGACACGTCAGTCGCCTCCTTATCGATGCCCGCGACCCAGGCCTGTTGCGCCTCGGCGAGCCGCGCGGTGCGCTCGGCGATGCGTCCCCGGTCCGCGTCCTTTAGCAGCCCGCGCACGGCGTCGGTCAACGCCCGGATGGTCAGCAGCGGGTCGGCGGCGACCCTGACGTCGGCGGTGAACTCGTAGGTGGGAATGCGCATCTTGATGGGGTCGTGGCCGACGGCGGCGATATAGGCTTTCTCGCCCGGCGCGTTGCGCCCCGGCACCCAGGGCACGTCCGCTTCGAGCACCAGCACCGCGTCGGCGTCCTTCAGCGTCGGCTGCGGCTGGAACAGGGGATGGCGGAACGGGAAGCACATGTACGCCTTCTGCACCGATTCCACGACCGCCATGCCCAGCAATTCGCACAGCTCGACCAACGCCGGCACGGTTTCCGGATTGCGGCCGGACGCGGAGACCACCACCACCGGATGGTCGGCGTGCGCCAGCCGTTCGGCGATCTCGCCGATGCTGTCGAGATTGGGCCCGGCGGGAGTCGGAATGCCGAGCTGGTCGGCGGTCGGGAACCGCGCGCCGTCCATGGGCTCCAGCGTGAGTTCCTTTGGGAAATTCAGATAGACCGGGCCGCAGGGCTCGGTGCGCGTCACCTGAATGGCGCGGCTGATCATCATGCCGGGATTGTCCTGCGAGGTCAGGCGGTGGTCCCACTTGGTGTAGTTGCGGACGATGCCGTTCTGGTCATAGGTCTCCTGCATCCACAGATGGCCGCCCTCGTCGCGGCCGCCCTTGGCCGAACCGGCATAGGCGGTCGGCGGGAAACCCGCGGTGATGATCACCGGCAGGCCGCTGCGCCACGCGGTATGCACCGCGCCGCCGTAATGCTGGGTGCCCACGTCCACATGGGCGGCGGTGGCGGCCGGGCGTCCACTGAGCGCCGCGAAACCGAGCGCGGCGTTGAGGTTCGCGTGCTCGTGGGGCACGGTGATCATGCGGATGGTGCGGTTGTCGCCACGGGCGCGCGCCTTGGCGATGCCCTCCTGGTAGAAACCGATTTCCGAGCCCGAGGTGAAGAACAGATGATCGACGCCGCCGGCGGCCAGCGCCGCGACCAGCGCATCGCCAACCTCATCCGCCGGTGTTTCGATCCACGTCGAAGCGCCGCCCTCGCCATCACCCTTGGCCATCATCCGTCTCCCTTTTGAACAACCGTTGATCGGGCATTGTGCACTAAATCCCGCGCCTCACAAGGCGGGGCCGACCGGGGGCCGCATCTCCTCGATGACCGCGTTGAGTTGAGCGCCAAACACGACCAGCACCCCGACGGCCCAGAAGAAAATCAACGTGACGATGATCCCGCCCAGATTCCCGTACACCAGGGTATAATCGGTCAATTCCGACATGTACGACGAATACAAAAAACTGCCGATGATCAGCGCGACGACGACCAGAACCGCGCCGGGACATACCCCTGTCCACGACAGGCGTTTGTTGGGAAGGTAGCGATAAAGCAACACGATGATCGCCAGCAACCCAACCGCCCCGACGGCGTAGCGCAGGCCGGTGGCGAACAGATCGATGGAACGCGAGAAGCGGAAGGATTCCTGGAGCCAGTCCCACGCGAACGGCGCGATGAGCAGGCTCAGCGCGACCAGAACGAAAATCAGCGAAAGACCGATGACCATCGCCGTGCTCTGCAGCCGCCGGCGCCAATAGGGAATTGTCCCGTCCACGCCATAGGCGCGGTTCAGCGCCTTACGCAGCCCTTCGAGGCCGGAACCGGTCGTCCACACGATCGTGAACGTGCTGATGGTGAGCAGCTCGCTTTCCCGTCGCTGGAATATGTCGGCAAGGGCCAGTTCGAAGACATCGGCAACATCTTCGGGCAAATGCTCGAAAATAAAGGCGACGACAAAAGTGCCGTTTTCCGTCGAGCCCACGAGCCCGGCCAGCGTAACCAGGAAGAGCAGAAACGGCACGAAGGAGAGCAATCCGTTCAAGGCGAGGTAACTGGCGAGCACGAAACCATCGGCCTGCGCGAAGCGCTCGAACGCCTGAATTCCGCATCTTATGGGGAGCGGCGCGTGATCCGAGGTGAACATCGATTTTAGGCCAGACCAGTCGATCGACATATCCGTGATCCCTGCAAACGCGTTGGAGCCCGAACAGCAATTATCACACCCGCCCGCGCTGGCAGCTATATTCCGTTTTGGCCCGCTTCGCGGAAACGCTACGATCGTTTCTCAGAACAACCATTTGGAGGGCGATGTGACGGGGATGTCTCTTCTTTCGGTCAATGTGGGCCAGCCAAGAGAGGTTTCTTACGTCGATCGCCGGGGCCGGGAAATGACCACGACCACGGGGATCTTCAAGGAGCCGGTGGCGGGGCCGGTCATGCTTCGGACGCTCAATCTCGACGGCGACGGCCAGGCCGACCTCAACGGCCATGGCGGCCCCTACAAGGCGGCCTACGCCTATTCCATCGAGAACTACCGCTATTGGGCGGATGAACTCGGCAGGACGGATTTTAAGCCGGCCGGGCAGTTCGGCGAGAATTTCACGGTCGAGGGCATGCCGGACGACGAGATAGGGATCGGCGATGTCTTCCGAGCCGGCGGCGCGCTGGTCGAAGTGACCCAGCCCCGCGTGCCCTGTTTCAAGTTGGGCATTCTCATGGGCATACCGGATTTCCAGAAGCAGTTCGCCGAGAGCTGCCGGGTCGGCTTCTATCTGCGCGTACTGGAGGAGGGAGAGGTTGGTCAGGGCGACGGGTTCACGCGGGAACGGACGCCCTCGGTGCGCATGACGGTCCGCGACGCCATGCACCTGCTGTATTTCGAGCCGGATAATATCGAAGACGCCAAAAGAGCGCTCGAAATCGAGGCCTTGTCACCGGGTTGGCGTCAGTCTTTCGTGGACAGGGTCGAAAAGGGGACCGACGGGTAATCCGTCAGGCGAGACCGAGTTTCTCTCCCAATGTGGGCCCGACCACGGTGATCCCGTGCTTTTTCCGCAACCGGGCCACCTCTTCCGCGTCGGCCGCCTCGCCCAGCGACGCGATGTCGCGAAACTGGGCGTCGAGGCCGCTCGGCGTCATCAGATTGAGCACTTTCGGCGGTGGCTGGTCCGGGCGGATATTGTCGAAGGTGTGCGGCACGCCGGGCGGGACGCTGGCGAAGTCGCCGGGGCCGAGGTCGATCAGCTCGTCGCCGACCTGAACCGCGATCACGCCTTCGATGACGAAGAACGTGTCGTCCTGCTCGCGATGAACGTGCAGCGGCGGGCCGGTGAGGTAATCGATGTCGCCGACCATGAAGTCGAACCGCCCGCCCGTGAGGCTGCCATGCTTGAACAACCAGTGGATTTCATGAACATCGCCGTCGCCGCTTCTGACGATCCGCGCTTCCGCCATGGCCGTTCTCCTTACATCGGGACGGCCTGTAAATTACCGTAAATTACCGCCCTTGTCCGGCTTGTTGACCGGGTGTTGCGGGCGCTTGCCCAGAACGACGCGCGCGATGTCGGCGGCGGCGGTGGCGGCGATGGCGTCGAGGCATTCGGTGGTGGAGCCCGCCATGTGCGGGGTCAGCAGGATATTGGGCGCATCGAAGATCGGGCTGGCGGGATCGGGCGGCTCGCCTTCCAGCACGTCGAGCGCCGCGCCGCCAAGCTTTCCCCCGTGCAGCGCGCCGGCCAGCGCGGCTTCATCGACCAGCGGGCCGCGCGCCGCGTTGATCAGATAGGCGCCCTTTTTCATCTTCGCGAGCGCCGCCCGGTTGATCATATGATGGGTCGCGGGGATATGCGGCGCATGCAGCGATATGAAATCGGACGCCGCCAGCAGCTTATCCATCGTTGCCGGCCGCGCGCCGCGGGCGCGGATTTCCGTCGCTGTCAGCGCCGGGTCATGGGCGATGATTTTCATACCGAAGGCTTGCGCCATGCGGGTGACGCGCTGGCCGATCTGGCCGAGCCCGACCAGCCCCAACGTCTTGCCGCGAAGTTCGCCGCCGGTATGGCGCGCCTCGCCCCAGACGCGTTCGTCATGCACGCGGCGGATGCCTTCGGGAATGCGGCGCGCCAGGTTCACCATCATGGCGATCGTCATCTCCGCGACCGCATCGGCGTTGGCGCCGGGCGCGTTGGTGACCAGCACGCCGCGCGCGGTGCAGGCCGCCACATCGACCTGATCGACGCCCGCGCCATGCACAGCGACCACGCGCAGATCGGGCAACAGATCGAGCAAGCCGGGCGTGATATAGCCGGGCCGCAGCAGGATCCCCTCGGCGCCCTTGAGGTCGGCCGCGAATTTTTTCTCTTCGCTCCCGATCAAGGGGCGGAACGGAAGCGGCACGATCCGCAGGGGCGCGACCCCTTTCAGCGCCGCGCGCACCGGCGCCAGCGCGACCGGGAAATCGTCGGTCGCGGTCACGGCGACCCAGCGGCGGCGGGTGGCGGCCATCCCCTGCCCTAGCCGCGCGCCCGGGGATGGGCCGCGTCATAGATGCTGAGCAGGCGTTCGCCGTCGATCCGTGTATAGCGCTGGGTGGTCGACAGCGAGGCGTGGCCGAGCAGTTCCTGGATGGTCCTGAGATCGCCGCCGGCACCCAGCAGATGGGTCGCGAAGCTGTGGCGCAGCGCGTGCGGGGTGGCGGTCTCAGGCAGGCCGAGCCCGGCGCGCAGCTGGCGCATCTGGCGCTGCACCACGCCGGGATTGAGCCGCCCGCCGCGCGCGCCGAGGAACAGCGGCCCGCCGGGACGCTTGAACGGACATGCTGCGAGATATTCATCGATCGCGGAACGCACCACAGGCAGGACGGGCACCACGCGTTGCTTGCCGCCCTTGCCGTCGATGACCAGAGTCTCGCCCAGCGGGGCTGCGTCGCGGTCGAGGCCCAGCGCCTCGGCAATGCGCAACCCCGCGCCGTAAAGCAGCGTGAACAGCGCCACGTCGCGCTTGGCGATCCAGGGCTCGTCGGAAAACGTCGCGGCGGCGGCGATCAGGTCGAGCGCTTCCTCGGCCGCAAGCGGCCGCGGCACCGGTTGAGGCAGGCGCGGCGAGCGCACCGAGCGCACCGCCGGATTGTGAACGCGGCCGGTGCGGTCGAGGAAGCGAAAAAAATTGCGCAGCACCGACATGGCGCGCGCGGTCGAGCTGCGCGCCAGGCCTTCGCGGGTGCGGCTGGCGAGGTAGGACCGGAAATCGGCCGGGCTCAACGCCGCCAGCGCCGCCAGGTCGGGCGCGCCGCCGATATGACCGGAGACGAATTCCAGGAAGCCGCCGAGATCGCGGCAATAGGCGTCGAAGGTGTGGCGCGAGACCCGCCGTTCGTGGGCCAGCCAGGTCCGCCAGTCGGCCAGCGCGGCGCGCAGGTCGCCGGCCGCCGTGAAGCCCGTCAGATCCTCTTGCTCTGCCATCGCCGGACGCAGTGTTCGGCCACGCGCGCGAGGAACGCCAGCAGATCGGTGCCCTGCAGGGGATGGAAACCGTCGGGATCGGTCGAGCCGAACGCCAGCAGCCCGTTAAGGCCGGACGATCCGGCGCCGAGCCGCAGCAGCGCCAGCGAGGCGATGCCGCCGCCGTCGCGCCCGAACAGCGCATATTCGTCGGGCGCCTCGTCGAGCAGCACGATGTCGCGGCCATGGCCCATCAGTTCATCGACGGTGCCGGGCTCCAGCACCGACAGCCCGGCCTTTTCGTCGCGCGCGGCGGTGGCCTCTTCCGCCTCGACGCAGAGCCGCGCGATTTCCACATCTAGCAGCGCCGGAAGCTCCGAACGCACGATGCGCGAAAAATTGCGCAACGACGTCGCATCCAGCAGCGCCAACGCGGCGTCCTGAGCGCGGCCATACTGAGCGAGCCGTTCCTCCGCCGCCGACAGCAGCTTGCGCTCGCGCGAACTCATGGTCGCGACATGGCTTTGCAGATCGCCGATCATGTAGCTTTGCAGATCGACCACATTGTCGTCCGCCTCGCGTACCGGCGGCGCCAGCACCGTCACCAGATCGGGATAATCGGCCAGAAAACCGGGATGAGTCCTGAGGTAATCAGCGATTTTCTCGGCTTCGGGCCCGGTTTCCTTGGGACCGTCCGACGCGTCATCGGTTTTTCCGGCCATGGTCTCAGGACTCCAGGATCGACTGACCGGTGGCGGCCCAGTCGGCGAGGAACGCCTCCAGCCCCTTGTCGGTCAGCGGGTGTTTGAACATCTGGCGCAGCACGCCGGGCGGAATGGTCGAGACATGCGCGCCCAGCTTGCCGGCCTCCGCCACCTGGCGCGGGCTGCGGATAGAAGCCACTAGCACCTCCGTGGTGAAATCGTCGTACTGGCGATAAATCTGCACGATGTCGGCGATCAGGGTCATGCCGTCCTGGCTGATATCGTCGAGCCGGCCGATGAAAGGCGAGATGAACGACGCGCCCGCCTTGGCCGCGAGGATCGCCTGGCTGGGCGAGAAGCAGAGCGTCACGTTGACCATGGTGCCCTCGTCGGCCAGCGCGCGGCAGGTCTTCAGCCCGTCCGGCGTCAGCGGCACCTTGACCGCGACGTTAGGCGCCAGCGTGGCGAGCTTGCGGCCTTCGGCCAGCATGGTTTCGTAATCGGTTGCCGCGACCTCGGCGCTCACCGGCCCCTCGACGATGTCGCAAATCTCGCGAATCACATCGAGGAACTTGCGGCCCGATTTGGCGACCAGCGACGGGTTGGTGGTCACGCCATCGAGCAGACCGGTCGCGGCGAGGTCCCGGATTTCGTCCACATCCGCGGTATCAACGAAGAATTTCATGGTGTCCCATAAACGCTTGGAGCTGGTTTCGGAGCAGCGCCGGGGAGTGATTGGCCAGCCCCCCGGCGTCGACTAAAGTGTATCCCATGCCCGCACCCCATGCCAGCGCCCGCCCGGCACTCGAGACCGACTGCGCGGCGGTGATGCTGCCGCTGCCGCTGGGCGGCGCCTATGACTATCGTATGCCCCCGGACGCCCCGGTCGCGGCCGGCGATTTCGTCGCCGTGCCGCTCGGCCGGCGCGAAGTGACGGGTGTGGTGTGGGGTCCCGGCACGGGCGATGTGGCGCCGGAAAAAATCAAGGATATCATTGGTGTATTGGACCTCGCGCCGCTTACCGAAGAGCTGCGCCAGCTGATCGACTGGACCGCCGCCTATACCATGAGCCCGCCCGGCGCGGTGCTGCGCATGGCCATGAGTGTGCCCGCCGCGCTGGTCCCGCCGAAGCCGGTGATCGCCTACCGGCTGGACCCGGCGGCGGCGAAAAAATGCGAATCACCCGAAGCCGAATTCAGGATGACGCCGGCGCGCCAGCGGGTGATCGCGGCGCTGACCGACGGCAAGCCGCGCCGCGCCGCCGACATCGCGCGCGCCGCCAACGCCGGCGCCGGGGTGGTGCGGGGACTGGTCGAGGCCGGCGCGCTGGAAGCGGTGACGCTGGCCGAGGGGCCGACCTTCGCCGCGCCCGACTGGCGGCGCGCCGGGCCGGAACTGTCGCCCGCCCAGGCCGAGGCGGCGGCGGCGCTGCGGGAAAAATACACGGATGAAGGCGCGTCTGGATTCAGCGTCACCGTGCTCGACGGGGTCACGGGATCGGGCAAGACCGAGGTCTATTTCGAGGCCATCGCGGCGGCGCTGGAAGCCGGCAAACAGGCCGTGGTGCTGCTGCCGGAGATCGCGCTGACGGTGCAATGGCTGGACCGGTTCGAACGCCGCTTCGGCGCCGCCCCGCTGGCCTGGCATTCCGACATAACCGGCGTGCGGCGGCGCGCCGCCTGGCGCGCGGTGGCGAGCGGCGAGGCGCGCATCGTGGTCGGCGCGCGCTCGGCTTTGTTTCTGCCCTTCCCGGCGCTTGGGCTGATCGTAGTCGACGAGGAGCACGACGCGTCCTTCAAGCAGGAAGACGGCATCATTTACAACGCGCGCGATGTGGCCGTGGTGCGCGCCAGCCTCGGCGAGTTCCCCATCATCCTGTCCTCGGCCACGCCGTCGCTGGAGAGCATGGAGAACTGCCGCCGCGACCGCTACGCGCTGATGCATCTGCCGGAACGCCACGGCGGCGCCGATCTGCCGGACATCACCGCCGTCGACATGCGGGCCGAGGACATGGCGCGCGACAGCTGGATTTCGCCGACCCTGCGCGATGCGCTGGCGCGCACGCTGGACGCGCGCGAACAGGCGCTTCTGTTCCTCAATCGCCGGGGCTACGCGCCGCTGACGCTGTGCCGGGGCTGCGGCCACCGCCTCGCGTGTCCCAACTGCTCGGCCTGGCTGGTCGAGCACCGGCTGGCGGCCACGCTGCAATGCCATCATTGCGGCCACGCCGCCGCGCCGCGCCCGGACTGCCCGCAATGCGGCGCCGTCGACAGCTTCGCGGCCTGCGGCCCCGGCGTCGAGCGCCTCGCCGAGGAGATGCGCGCGACCCTGCCGGCGGCGCGCATCGCGGTGATGGCGTCGGACACCGTGCACGGGCCGGAAGCCGCGAGCGAGATGGTGCGCCGCATGCAGGCGCGCGAGATCGACGTGCTGATCGGCACCCAGATCGTCGCCAAGGGCCACCATTTTCCGCTGCTGACCCTGGTCGGCGTGATCGACGCCGATCTCGGCCTCGCCGGCGGCGATCTGCGCGCCGCCGAGCGCACCTATCAGGTGCTGCACCAGGTGGCGGGCCGGGCCGGGCGCGAACGCCATCGCGGCCGCGTGCTGCTGCAAACCTTCGCGCCCGAGCATCCGGTGATCGAGGCACTGATCAGCGGCGACCGCGATGGCTTCATTGCGGCCGAGGCGGCGGCGCGCGAAGCCCACCACATGCCGCCGTTCGGCCGCCTCGCCGCCATCATCGTTTCGGGCCGCGACGAGGACGCGGTCGACGCCGCCGCCCGCGCGCTGGGTCGCACCGCGCCGCGCGACGACGGCGTCCAGGTGTTCGGCCCCGTGCCCGCCCCCATGGCGCTGCTGCGCGGTCGCCACCGCCGCCGGTTATTACTGAAGGCGCATCGCAACGTGAACGTCCAGCGCACTGTGAAAAACTGGCTGCGCCAGGTCCGCACCGAAAAAGGCGTCCGCATCCAGATCGACATCGATCCGTATAGTTTCATGTGAGGCGGAAACCGATGCACAATACGGGTTCATCAAATACGAGGAGGTAAATCACCATGCTGATTCACACTTCACTGCCGGCCCACGACCCGGAACTCGTATCGAGAGTGATCTGCGAAGTGGCCGGCGGCGAACGATGCGACTTTCCCTATCCCGGCGGCTATTACATCGGTTTCGGGGACGACAATTCCACGGCGGTGGAGGTTTACCCCATCGACACGCAGTTGGAGCCTGGAGACGGGCCGGTCTATGGCGAGCTGGAGCCGCCGGAAAAATCGCGCCAGCACATGGTCCGCTATATCGGCTCGAAGGAAGAGGTCCAATACACCGCGACCCATATCGCGCTGACCACGAAGCTGAGCCTGGACGAAATCTACGCCATCGCGAAACGCGAGAACTGGCGCGCCAATTACTGCTCGCGTCGGGAAAGCTTCCGGTTGGTGGAGCTCTGGGTGGAAAACCGGATATTGGTGGAACTCATCCTCGAACAGGACCGCGAAGAAGCGATCGCCGCCCTGAAAGTCGACGCCTTCAACAGCGACCACAAAAGACTCGGCTTCGATCTGACGAGCCAGAAGATAGTGTAGTTTCCCGGATCAGAAACCCGGCACAATAAAACGGCGCCTCTGTGGCTCTTTCACTCTATTGGCGGCGCGCGCGGTCCGAACCGATCGCCGCGCGCAGGCGCGTCATCAGCTCGTCGGCGCTGACGATGCCGGACGGCCGGATGTCGACGCCGCCGGCGCGCAGCATGCGCGCGGTCCAGGTGTTGCAGGTGTTGAACAGGTGGAACGCGCCCAGCGCGTCATAGAAGAAACTGTTGGCATAGAGACCGCGCGAGACGGGCGGCGCGCGACCACCGTCGGCTCGCTTGAATTCGCCGGCGATGCTCCGGACCAGATTTCGAAACGCGCTTTCCGTCAGCGCCACGGATACAATTTCGACGCCGGCATAGGTCCGCGCCGGCCCCCGCGCGAGACCGACCATGTGCATTACCGCCGGCGTCGCGGTCAGCGCGGCGCCGAGCGCCATGCCGAGGGTCTTTTCCTTGGCGGGATAATACACCCGGTCGCCCCAGCCGAATTCAAGGAACGACGCCCGCGGAAAGTCGGCTGCCTCCGGCAGCAGACCGGTGCCGGCCAATTCGCGGCGCGGCGCGACGATTGAGGTATGCCAGCCGTTGCTGACAACCTGGACCGCCCGGACGCGCGGCCCGCCATCGCCCGGCGGCAACGGCGGCACCGCCGCGCAAGCCGCCAGCGCGCCGGTACAGACGAGAACGGCAATCAGGCGTCTCATGTCGGCACTGTAGCACTGCCAACGCCGTCCTCGCATAGATGGACATCGACGCAAACGAGTTACTGTGGAGGGGGATGGAGGGATTGGAGTTGAAATCGCAGTTAGGAAATATGCGGGGCGGGCCTGAAAGTCAGTTTAGCGAAATAGAACGGTAATTGGAGCGGTGCAACGATTGAACTTGGGTCAGCCAGTGGAGGACCGAAGTAGGGCTTCCACTCGCGATCCGCGATCCCACTGTTGTGCCTAGAATAGAACTACCCGCAAGTGCTCCATACCATCTGGACCACCGCAAGAGAATGGCTCTTTCATTCCGACTGCGATGAGTCGCTTGACGGCCTATTTATGACGGTGGCCTCTCGTATAATTCTTCGGCCAGCGCGCCGATGTCGGTTGCCATAAAACACGACCGCAATTCCAATCAAGAGCACTAAAAACAACCCCATGCCGGTTGGGGTAGGCGACAATATTTTTGATCACCACGTCAAAGGTGCTGCGGGCCTGATAGGCAGTCCATTGTTCGTCGATCATTTCGAAGGCAGTTTCGGATGCGGAAGTTTCCGGGTCCGGACTGCCGACATCAATATCTGTGACTCCATCCACAAGTTCATCGACCTTTTCGTCCTCCGGACTATCCGTGCGGCGCAGCTTGTCATCGATCATATGCTTAAAATAGTCGGCGCGTTTCGATCCACTAGGCTCGTGCACTAGGCCTGCCGAGTAGTTCAGCTAGGCTCGTGCACTAGGCCGGTGAACGGCGTTTCCAGATCAGGACTGCCGAGTAGTTCAGCCATTGCTTTGACATAGGGCTGATAACCCAACAGGTCGTTCGCCTGCGGCTGGTCTGAAATCGCAAAGACGCGGGCTTCCTCGGCCATCCCTGCCCCACCGTCAGTAGTTGCTAAAATTTTAACTTATATACAATCATAACGAGAAATACTTCCGTTCGGAAGCGAAAATGAATGGTCGTCCGACGTGCGACCCCGCCTAGATCCGACGAAATCGCACACCCCACCCCCCATTTCCCCCGCGCCCCGGGTTGCATGGCTTTCGGGACTGTGTTAGGTATCGGCGCGCCTCGCGAGGGGGGTCGTCCCGTGTTGGGAGCGCTTTAAAATTGCCTGCAAGTTCAGTGGGTTACAGGGTCTCCATCTAGGATTTTCGAGGGCTTTCTCTGGTGTCATCAGAGCTGATAGGCGGGTCCGGTCTGGCGGGCCGCTATGCCGCCGCTTTATTCGATCTGGCCGACGATAGCCGCGCGCTGGACGGCGTGCTTGAAGATTTGACGCGCCTGCAGGCGATGATCGACGACTCCGACGATCTGCGCCGCATGATCCGCAGCCCGGTGCTGTCACGCGAGGCCCAGGGCGCGGCCATTTCAGCGATCGTCGGCCAAGCCGGGTTTTCCGATCTCACCGGCCGTTTCGTCGGGCTGGTCGCCCGTAACCGGCGCCTGTTCGCGCTGGAGGACATGATCCGCGCCTTTCGCGCGCTGCTGAGCGCGCGGCGCGGCGAGGTCACGGCCGAGGTCACCACCGCGGCGCGCCTCGGCGAAGCGCAACTCGCGGCGCTGGAAGCGGCGTTGCGCGAAAGCGTCGGGGCCCGCGTCGCCATCGAACAGCATGTCGATCCGGGCATCCTCGGCGGCATGATCGTGAAAATCGGCTCCAAGATGGTCGATTCCTCACTCAGGACGAAACTTCAGAAACTCGAGTTCGCGATGAAAGGGGCAGCGTGATGGATCTCCGCGCCGCAGAAATCTCCACTATCCTCAAGGAACAGATCGCCAATTTCGGCACCGAGGCGGACGTCGCCGAGGTCGGACAGGTGCTGTCGGTCGGCGACGGCATCGCCCGCATCCATGGTCTCGACCAGGTGCAGGCCGGCGAGATGGTCGAATTCCCGGGCGGCATTCAGGGCATGGCGCTGAACCTGGAGAGCGACAATGTCGGCGTCGTGATATTCGGCGACGACAGCACCATACGCGAGGGCGACACGGTCAAGCGCACCGGATCGATCGTCGACGTGCCGGTCGGCAAGGGGCTGCTGGGCCGCGTGGTCGACGCGCTGGGCAACCCGATCGACGGCAAGGGCCCGATCGAGGGCGCCACGCGCAACCGGGTCGAGGTCAAGGCGCCCGGCATCATCCCGCGCCAGTCGGTGCACGAGCCGGTGCAGACCGGACTGAAGGCCATCGACAGCCTGATCCCGGTGGGACGCGGCCAGCGCGAGCTCATCATCGGCGATCGCCAGACCGGCAAGACCGCCGTCGCCATCGACGCGATGATCAACCAGCGCGAGGCCAACGCCGGCGACGACGAATCGAAGAAGCTCTACTGCGTCTATGTGGCGGTCGGCCAGAAACGCTCCACCGTGGCGCAGATCGTGAAGGCGCTGGAGGAGAACGGCGCCATGGAATATTCCGTCGTGGTCGCCGCGACCGCGTCCGAACCCGCGCCGCTTCAGTTCCTGGCGCCCTATACGGGCTGCACCATGGGCGAGTATTTCC
>CAZPMO010000055.1:0-26318 GCA_964587515.1 uncultured Rhodospirillaceae bacterium
AACCCCTTTTAACTCATTGATTCTTCACAACAAAATTACTGGCACGATTCTTGCATGTCGAAGATTGGTGCCGGGACCGTCCGGCACCGACGAACCCGGCGGCCTCATGCCCGCCGCGTGGCGTACGGCACCAACAGAACCTCGCGAAAATCCGGAAAAAGGGCGGCGGGATTAACGACAAGGACGAGAAATGGCTGAAAATCAAAATGATGGGGTTTCAACCGGAATGATGCGGTTCCTCGACGGGCTGAGCCCGGTCGAGCGCGAAGAACTGACCGAAGCGCTGCGCGATCCGTCCACCTATTTCGCCGAAGACCTCGACGATCTTCTGGCGGTCCTGAAGCATATCGAGGCCGAGAAGGCCGAAGCCGAGAAAGTCAAAGACGAACCGGTTAATTGATCGTCAAACGATCGGGTGAACTGATCGTCATACGATCGGGTGAACTGATCGTCATACGATCGGTTGACTTGATCGTCGGGTTTCCCTAAATTCCGGCCCGCCCAAGGTAAAGTAAACGCCTGATCGCCCAAGGGTGTCCGCCAGTCCGCGCGTTGCGCGCACTGGCGTGTTTGTCGTTGCGCGGTCAGACTGCGCGGGTGTCGTTGTGCGGTTTGACCACACGGATAGCATGGCGCGGTCAAGCCGGAAGACACGGAAACAAGGGAAAGTCGGATATGCCGATTTTTGCGAATGTTTGACGGGCTGAGCGACCGGCTCGGCGATGTCTTCGACCGGCTGAGGAAGCGCGGCGCGCTGAGCGACGCCGATGTCACGGCCGCGCTGCGCGAGATCCGCATCGCGCTGCTCGAAGCGGACGTCGCCCTGCCCGTGGTCAAGGAATTCATCGACGGCGTGCGCGAGCACGCGGTCGGCGAGGACGTGCTGCGCAGCGTCACCCCCGGCCAGATGGTGGTGAAGATCGTCCATGACCGGCTGGTCGAGGTGCTGGGCTCGGATTCCTCCGATATCGATCTCGCCGCCCTGCCGCCGGTGCCGATCATGCTGGTCGGGCTTCAGGGGTCGGGCAAGACCACGACGGCGGCGAAGCTGGCGCTGCGTCTTAAGGATCGCGACAAAAAGAAAGTGCTGATGGCGTCGCTCGACGTGCGCCGCCCGGCCGCCCAGGAACAGCTTGCCGTACTCGGCGTCCAGGCGGGGATCGACACGCTGCCCATCATACCGCTTCAGACGCCGAAAATGATTGCCGAGCGGGCGCTGAAGACCGGACGCCTCGAAGGCTATGACGCGGTGATCCTCGATACCGCGGGCCGGCTCGCGATCGACGACGAATTGATGGCCGAGGCCGAGGGCGTGGCCGAGGTCGCGAAGCCCCAGGAGACGCTGCTGGTCGCCGATGCGATGACCGGCCAGGATGCGGTCAACGTCGCCCAGGCGTTCCACGAACGGCTCGGGCTCAGCGGCATCGTACTGACCCGGGTCGATGGCGATGCGCGCGGCGGCGCGGCGCTGTCCATGCGGTCGGTCACCGGCTGTCCCATCAAGTTGCTGGGCACCGGCGAGAAGCTCGACGCGCTGGAGGCCTTCCATCCGGATCGCATCGCGTCCCGCATTCTCGGCATGGGCGATGTGGTCGGCCTGGTCGAGAAGGCGCAGGAGACCATCGACGAAGACGAGGCCGAGAAGCTCGCCGCCAGAATTCAGAAGGGCAAGTTCGACATGGACGACCTTGCCTCCCAGTTCCGCCAGCTTCGCAAGATGGGCGGCATGGGCAGCGTGATGGGCATGCTGCCCGGCATCGCGAAGGTCAAGAACCAGATGGCCCAGGCCAATCTCGACGACGGCGCGATCGGGCGTCAGGAGGCCATCATCATGTCGATGACCCCGTCCGAGCGGCGGCGGCCGGAAATCATCAAGGCGTCGCGCAAGCGGCGGATCGCGGTCGGCTCCGGCACGACCGTACAGGACGTCAATAAGCTCATGAAACAGTTCCAGGAAATGACCCGGATGATGAAACGCATGAACAAGATGGGCAAGAAGGGCCTGATGCGCGGCGGACTTCCGGGGATGCCGGGGATGATGCCGCCGCGCTGACGGTGGATCACCGCAAAGACATAGATATTTCGAAAAGGAAGGCGAACATATGTCACTGAAGATCAGACTGTCCCGAGGCGGCGCAAAGAAACGCCCGTTCTTTCGTATCGTGATCGCGGATTCGCGCTATCCGCGCGACGGCCGCTTCATCGAGCGCATCGGCACCTATAACCCGATGCTGGCCAAGGACGATCCCGCCCGCGTGGTGATGGATCTCGACCGCGCCAAGCATTGGCTCGGCGTCGGCGCGACGCCGTCGGACCGCGTGGCGCGGTTCCTGGGGCAGGCGGAAGTGATTCCCATGCCGAAGCCGCGTGACAATCCCAAGAAAAGCCAGCCCAAAGCCAAGGCGCAGGAGCGTCTGAAGGAGGCCGCGGCCCAGGCCGCCGCCGCGCCACCGCCGGAAGAGACGCCGGCCGAGGAGCCGGCCGCCGAGGAAGCGCCGGCGGAGGAAGCTCCGGCGGAGGAGGCTCCGGCCGAAGAACCCACCGCCGAAGCGGCGGAGGAAGCCCCCGCCGATGCGGCGGAAGTAGAAAAGAAGGAGTAGTCCAACGACGCGAAGCGGACATGGCAACGGGCCGTCCGGCGGCCAGACCATCGCCTCGTCGCTCCGGGCCGAGGGAGCGCGGCGCGATCGGGTCTGTGTCGGGGCCATCGCCGGCGCGCATGGCGTCGACGGCGCGGTAAGGGTGCGGAGCTTCACGGCCGATCCCGCCGACATCGCCGCCTACGGCGCGCTGCGCGACGAGACCGGCGAGCGGGAGTTCGAACTCCGCGTCACCGGCGAGGCGCGGGGCATGCTGCTGGCCCGCGTGCGCGGGGTCGACGGAAGGGACGCAGCCCAGGCGCTGCGCGGGACACGGCTTTACGTGCCGCGCGAGGCGCTGCCGCCGCCGGAAGAGGACGAATATTACCACGGCGATCTGTTGGGGATCGCGGTGGAACTTGTGAACGGCGCCAAGCTGGGCACGGTGACGGAGATAAGAACGGTGGGCGAGACCGACGTGTTGGAGATCGAGCGCGACGATGGCGGGGAACCGGTGCTGGTGCCGTTCACGCGCGCGGCGGTGCCTAGTGTCGACCTCGCGGGCGGCCGGCTGGTGATCGATCCGCCGGCCGGGCTGATCGAGGAGGACCCCGCGTGACCGGCGTCGCAGGCGCATCGAGAACAGCGAGCCCGTGGCGGGCGATGGTGCTGACGATTTTCCCGGAAATGTTCCCGGGACCGCTGGGATGCTCACTCGCGGGACAGGCCATGGAGGACGGGATCTGGGGCCTGGAAACGGTGGACATTCGGGGCTTCGCGCGCGATAAACACCGCTCCGTGGATGATGCCCCCTTTGGCGGCGGACCGGGCATGGTGATGCGGCCGGACGTGGTTGACGCCGCGCTCGGCGCGGCGGCCGAACGGTTCGCGGCGGGACCGGTGATTTACCTCAGCCCGCGCGGCCGGGTTGTCGATCAGGCACGGGGCCGCGAGCTGACCGACGGGCCCGGGCTGACGCTGCTGTGTGGCCGTTTCGAGGGGGTCGACGCGCGGGTGCTGGAAGCGCGTGAGGTCGAGGAAGTAAGCCTCGGCGATTTCGTGCTGTCCGGCGGCGAACCGGCGGCGATCGCGCTGATCGACGCCTGCGTGCGCCTTCTGCCCGGCGTGATCGGCGAGGAAGAGTCGCTGGCGGAGGAGAGTTTCGAGTGGGGATTGCTGGAATATCCCCATTATACCCGTCCGCGCGAATGGCGGGGACGGGAAGTTCCAGAGGTGCTGCTGAGCGGGCACCACGAACGGATTAGGGCCTGGCGGAGAGACCGGTCGGAGGAAATCACGCGGCGGCGGCGGCCGGACCTGTGGGACCGGTATGTCGCGCGCCATGCAACGGCGAAGGAATAGGACAATGAGCCTTATCGGCGAGCTTGAAACGGAACAGATGGCCAAGCTGACGGCCGAGCGGCCGGTGCCGGAATTCGGACCCGGCGATACCGTTCGCGTCCACTACAAGGTGGTCGAGGGAACCCGCGAGCGCGTCCAGGTCTATGAGGGCGTGGTGATCGCGCGTTCCAATCGAGACCTGAACTCGGCCTTCACCGTGCGCAAGATTTCATACGGCGAGGGCGTCGAGCGCGTCTTCCCGCTTTATTCGCCGCGCATCGAGCGCATTGAGGTCATACGCCGGGGCGATGTGCGCCGTGCCAAGCTCTATTACCTGCGCAGCCGGCGCGGCAAGAAGGCGCGTATCGCCGAGAAGGTCGAACGCCGCATGCCGCGTGACGAAACTTCAAAGGCCCCGGCCACCGCGTCGGAAGCCGAGGCGGCCCAACCCGATGAGCCCGCCGAGACGGCGACCACGGAAATCGGGGACGAGACCAAGGAGGACTAGCCGCGCGCGCGCCGAACAGGGGACGAATAATCCGGCGCGCGACGGCTCGGCGTAGGAAATCAGGTGGGATGAGGGAGAACGGGTATGTCAGGACCCAAAACGCTGTTCGATAAGATATGGGAAAGCCATCTGGTTGACGTCCAGGACGACGGCACCTGTTTGATCTATATCGACCGCCACATCATTCACGAGATTACCAGCGCCCAGGCCTTCGACGGGCTCCGCGAGTCCAACCGCAAGCCGCGCCGGCCGGAATGCGCGCTGCTGGTGGCCGATCACAATGTGCCGACGTCGGACCGCTCGAAGCCCATCGAAAACGAGGAATCCCGCATCCAGATCGATCTGCTTGAGAAGAACGCCAAGGAATTCGGTCTTCCCTTCATCGATTACCGCGATATCCGCCAGGGCATCGTCCATGTCATCGGCCCGGAACAGGGCTTCACCCTGCCCGGCCTGACGCTGGTGTGCGGCGATTCCCACACCGCGACACACGGCGCGTTGGGCGCGCTGGCCTTCGGCATCGGCACTTCCGAGGTCGAGCATGTGCTGGCCACTCAGACGCTGATCCAGGCGCCGCTGCGCAACATGCGCATCACCGTCGACGGCGCGCTGCCGGCCGGTCTGGTGGCGAAGGACATGATCCTCGCCATCATCGGCAAGATCGGCACCGCCGGCGGCACCGGCCATGTCATCGAATATGCCGGCCCGGCGATCGAGGATCTTTCGATCGAAGGCCGCATGACGGTCTGCAACATGTCGATCGAGGCGGGCGCCCGCGCCGGCATGGTGGCGCCGGACGAAAAGACATTCGACTACGTCAAGGGCCGCACCATGACGCCGAAGGGCGGCCAGTGGGAGCAGGCGCTCGCCTATTGGAAGACACTGCCGTCCGACGAGGGCGCGCAATACGAGACCGAGGTCACGCTTTCGGTCTCAGATATCGAGCCGCAGGTGACATGGGGCACCAACCCCGAAATGGTGCTGCCGGTCTCGTCCAGCGTGCCCGATCCCGCCGACGAGGCGGATGAGGCGCGCCGCGCCTCGATCCAGAGCGCGCTCGACTATATGGGCCTGGAAGCCCGCATGAAGCTGACCGATATCGCGGTCGACAAGGTGTTCATCGGTTCATGCACCAACTCGCGCATCGAAGACATGCGCGCCGCGGCCGCCGTCGCCAAAGGCAACCACGTGGCCGACAGCGTCTACGCGATGGTGGTGCCGGGTTCGGGACTGATCAAGGAACAGGCCGAACAGGAAGGCCTCGACAAGATCTTCACCGAAGCCGGTTTCGACTGGCGCGAGCCGGGCTGTTCCATGTGCCTCGGCATGAACGGCGATACGCTGCAACCCGGCGAACGCTCGGCATCCACCTCGAACCGCAATTTCGAGGGGCGCCAGGGCCCGGGCGGACGCACCCATCTGGTGAGCCCGCCGATGGCGGCCGCCGCGGCGATCGCCGGGCATCTCGCCGATGTCCGCGATTATATTTAAGGGAGGCCGTTCGACATGGAAAAATTCAACAAACTCGACGGCGTCGCCGCGCCGATGCCGACCATCAACTGCGACACCGATCGCATCATTCCGGCGCGCTTTCTCAAGACCATCAAACGCAGCGGGCTCGGGGTCAATCTGTTCAACGACGTCCGCTATGGCGCTGACGGGACGGAAGATCCGACTTTCGTGCTCAACAAGCCGCCCTACCGCAACTCGAAAATCCTGGTCGCGGGCGAGAATTTCGGCTGCGGGTCGTCGCGCGAGCACGCACCCTGGGCGCTGATGGATTTCGGCATAAAATGCGTCATCGCGCCCAGCTTCGCCGACATCTTTTTCAACAACAGCGCCAAGAACGGCATGCTGTTGATCGTCCTGCCGCAGGCCGAGATCGACAAGCTGATGGAGGACGCCGAGAAGGGCGAGAACGCGCGGCTGTCGATCGATCTGGAGAAACAGGAGGTCACGCGGCCCGACGGCGAGGTGATCCCGTTCGAGGTCGACGCCTTCCGAAAGCATTGCCTTTTGAACGGGCTCGACGATATCGGGCTGACGCTTCAGAAGGACGACAAGATCGGAAGTTTCGAGGAAAGCCGCAAGGCGAGCCAGCCCTGGGCTTGAGCGCGCTTCGATAACAGGGAAACACTAGATCATGGCCGCCAACAAGAAGCTTCTCATGCTGCCGGGCGACGGCATCGGTCCCGAGGTGATGGGCGAAGTGCGCCGCGTGATCGACTGGATGGATTCCCGTCGCCATGTGAGTTTCGACGTCGCCGAAGAACTGGTCGGCGGCGCCGCGATCGACGCACATGGCGTGCCGGTCACCGATGCGACCATGGACACCGCCATGTCGGCCGACGCGGTCCTGCTGGGCGCATGCGGCGGTCCCAAATGGGACGGAATCGATTTCGAGATTCGTCCCGAGGCGGGGCTGTTGAGGCTGCGCAAGGACATGGATTTGTTCGCCAACCTCCGGCCCGCCCTGGTGTTCGATGCGCTGGCCGAGGCCTCCACGCTGAAGACCGAATTGGTCGCGGGGCTCGATATTCTGATCGTGCGCGAGCTTACCGGCGGCGTCTATTTCGGCGAGCCGCGCGGCATCGAGACCTTGCCGGACGGCCAGCGGCGCGGAATCAACACCCAGGTCTATACGACATCCGAGATCGAACGCGTCGCGGCGGTGGCCTTTGATCTCGCACGCAAGCGCGACAACCGACTTTGCTCGGTGGAAAAAGCCAACGTGATGGAGAGCGGCCTGCTGTGGCGCGAAGAGGTGACCCGGCTGCACGGCGAAACATTCGCCGACGTTGAGCTCAGCCACATGCTGGCCGACAATTGCGCCATGCAGCTGGTGCGCAACCCGAAACAGTTCGACGTGATCGTGACCGATAATCTTTTCGGCGACATGCTGTCCGATGTCGCCTCGATGCTGACCGGCTCGCTCGGCATGCTGCCGTCGGCGTCGCTGGGAGCCGCGGATTCAGCCGGCCGCCGGCGCGCTCTGTACGAGCCGGTGCACGGCTCCGCCCCGGACATCACGGGCCAGAGCAAGGCAAATCCGCTGGCCACGATCCTCAGCTTCTCGATGATGCTGCGCTATTCCTTCGACATGCAGGAAGACGCCGATAACGTCGATCGCGCGGTCGAGAGCGTGCTCGACGCCGGCCTCCGGACCGGTGACATCATGCAGCCGGGCAAGACGCTGGTTTCCACCACCCAGATGGGCGAAGCGGTGATCGCCGAACTGGACAAACTCACGGCCTGAAGTCATCGGGGCCTTGCGGCGCGGAGGGGGGATGCCCAGCTTTACCCCTGTCGGCGTTGCGTACGAATACGGGAGAAAATCAATGGGTTACAGGGTCGCGGTCGTGGGCGCGACGGGCAATGTGGGTCGCGAAATCCTGCAATGCCTCGCCGAGCGCGAATTCCCGGCCGACGAGGTCGTGGCGCTCGCGTCCCAGCGCTCCGTGGGGGCCGAGGTATCGTTCGGCGAGGACGACATTCTCAAGGTCGGCAATCTGGAGAATTTCGACTTCGCGGGCACCGATATCGCCCTGTTCTCGCCGGGTGGCGCGGTGTCCGGAAAACACGCGCCGCGCGCCGCCGCCGCCGGTTGCGTGGTGATCGACAACACGTCGCATTTCCGCATGGACCCCGACGTGCCGCTGGTCGTGCCCGAAGTCAATGGCGAGGCGATCGCCGGGTACGGGAAGCGCAACATCATCGCCAACCCGAACTGCTCGACCATCCAGATGGTGATGGCGCTGAAGCCGTTGCACGATGCGGCGGTGATCGAGCGTGTGGTCGTGGCCACTTACCAGTCGACCTCGGGCGCCGGCAAGGCGGCCATGGACGAGCTGTTCAATCAGACGCGCGGCATTTTCGTCAACGACACCAAGGAACACGAACAGTTTCCCAAGCAGATCGCCTTCAACGTCATTCCCCATATCGACGTCTTCATGGATGACGGCGCGACCAAGGAAGAATGGAAGATGGCGGTCGAGACCCAGAAAATTCTCGATCCCGATATCGCGGTTCATGCGACCTGCGTGCGCGTACCGGTGTTCATCGGCCATGGCGAGGCGGTGAATGTGGAGTTCAAGAATCCGATCGAGGTCGATGAGGCGCGCAATCTGCTGCGCGAGACGCCCGGCGTATCGGTGGTCGACCATCGCCAGGACGACGGTTACGTAACGCCGGTCGAATGCGCCGGCGACGATCAGGTCTATGTCAGCCGCATCCGCAAGGATACGACGGTGCCCTACGGGCTTTCCATGTGGGTGGTCTCGGACAATCTGCGCAAGGGGGCGGCGCTCAACGCGGTTCAGATCGCGGAGACGCTGATCGAGACCTATCTGAAGAGCAAAGCCGCCTGAAGGAAATTTCGTTCAGGAGGCCGCCGCGACGTCGGCGGCTTCGGCCTGGCCGACAATGCGTTCGGCCGGCAGGCGGATCGTGACCGTGGTGCCGACCCCGAGCTCGCTTTGCAGATCGAGCGATCCCGAGTGCATTTCGACAAGTGATTTCGAGAGCGGCAGGCCCAGCCCGGTGCCCTCGTATTTGCGGCTCAGTTCGCCGTCGACCTGGCCGAATACCGACAACGCCTTGGGAATATCCTCCAGCGAGATGCCAATGCCGGTATCAGACACCTGCATGATGTAACCGCTGCTGGGGCGACACCAGATTTTCAGCGTCACCTCGCCTCCGGCCTCGGTGAATTTCATCGCGTTGGACAGCAGGTTGACCAGGATCTGCTTGAGCTTGCGCGCATCGGCGCGCAACAGCGCCAGATCGTCGGCGAGGTCCGTGGTCAGCGTGACCCCTTCGCCGCCGGGCCGGTGCTGGACCAGCACCAGGACCGACTTGACCAGGTCGCGTACGTCGAGAATTTCCTCGTTGAGGTCGTCGCGGCCCGATTCCACCTTGGACAGATCGAGAATGTCGTTAATCAACTCCAGCAGATGCTGCCCTGAATCGAATATGTTCGTGGCATAGTCGATATAGTCCTCCGAGCCCAGCGGGCCCAGCGTTTCCTCGCGCATGATCTGGGAAAAACCGATGACGGCGTTCAGCGGCGTGCGCAATTCGTGGCTCATATTGGCGAGGAATTCGGACTTGGCGCGATTGATCGCTTCGGCTTCGTACCGCGCGACGGAAAGCTCTTCGGCCATCGCGGCCATGTTTCTGCCCTGCAGCTCGTAATGGTTTTTGGCGATTTCGAGCTCGGCATTCCGCCGTTCGAGCAGTTCGTCCCTTTCGACCAAAGCCTGCTCGGCGCGCTTGCGGTCGGTGATATCGGTATAGATGGAGATGAACCCGCCGCCGGGCAGCGGGTTGCCCCGGATCGAAACGATGGTTCCGTCGGCGAGCGTCCGTTCGACGCGATGGGTCTCGAACCGACGCGCCTGCTCCATGTGACACCGCACATGATCCTCGACCTCTCCCGGACCATAATCTCCGCGTTCGGCGCGAAACCGGATCTGGTCTTCGAAAGTTGCGCCGATCTGGCCCAGATGTTCCGGGATGTCACGAAGTTCGACGAACCGTTTGTTGGCAAGGGCCAGCCGCAGGCCCGCGTCGTAGATCGCGATGTCTTGTCCGAGGCAGTCGAGACCCGACCGGATGATCGTGGTCAGTTCTCGATCATCATCCGCGAATTCGGGCTGCGAGGGGCCAGGCGACATATTGCTGGGCTCTAATCAATTAAAATTTTACAATCAATTAAAATTTTACCTATGTTATTGAATTTAAATTGAAATTCGATTAATAGACGCGACGAATCCGACCGTAAACGGCCGGTTTCAGACTTTCCGCTTGAGAAAAAGCTCAGTTGCCCAATTGCCAGATGCCGTCGGACTGGCGGCAGGCGGTGCCGAAGGTGGTCTCCGTCCTGCCGCCGACGGTGGATTTCGCGGTATATTCGCGGCAATAGCGGTTGTCGGCGGTGGTTCTCGTCCGCACGGGCGTGACCTCGTAGTGACCGCCATTGTCGGGGTTGCGCCAAGCCACGGACTGCCCGGTTTGCGCGGTTTCCAGCACATTTCCGACACAGCTCTGGTCGACCTGGTCCATGGAGCGACCGACGCTGCCGCCGATCAGAGCGCCGATCAGCGTGCCGGCGGCGGTCGCGGCCAGATTGCCGGTTCCCTTGCCGATTTTCGATCCCAGCAAACCGCCCGCCGCGCCGCCCACCAGGGTTCCGACAAGCTGGCGGTTGCAATTGGAAAGAGGAATTCGCGGTAGCGCCACCGCCGGGGCCGGGGCAGCGCGATAATATTTGCGCTTTTTCTTGTGTTTCGCGCGAGCGCCGTGCGCCGGGGCCCAGTGGGGAGGGCCGGCGACCGCCGCGCCAGGGATTCCCACGGGCGCTGCCAGCGCCACACCGCACAACACCCAGAGGGCTTTCAGTCGCCAGCTGTTCGAGCGTTTCATGGGTCTGTCTCCCTATATCCGCCGGAAATCCACGGCCTATTCATCACCCTGAATCATAAAACACAGTTAAGGGTGGCGCATGTGGCATGGGATTCGTCCTAATAGGGCTCACCGTTTCGATGGCGGAACGTTCTTGTGGCGCCGCCATCGGTCCGGATCAACACCAGATCGGCGTCGGGATAGAGGACTTCGTCGCGCGCCGCGCGGGTCCCGACCTCTACATAGACCACGGTCGCGTCGCCCCGGTTTTCCAGCCGGTGGCCGTCGCCGCTGTTGGCCGGGAATCCCGCCGCGATGCCCGGGGCAAGCACCTGTTCGCCGCCGTCGGTGACCAGTGTCGGCGCGCCTTCGAGGATCAGCACGAACTCGTCCTCGGCCGAATGTGAATGGCGCAGCGAGGACACCGCGCCGGGCTCCAATCGGCTGAGATTGACGCCGAACTGGGTCAGTCCCAGCACGTCGCCGAGCGCGCGCCGGGCGCGACCGGTCAGCGCGGTGTCATAAGGCGCGGGATAGGGCTGGCGGGTTTCCCAGTCGATCGTCTCGGGATCGAGCGCGGGTAGTCTGGTGTCGTCGGCCATGTTCCGGGCCTCCCTTTCTTCGGATTTCTAGGGCAGAAAATCCTCGAGATTTACGGTGTCGTAATTCAGCGGCATGGCCGGTGCGAAACGCGCGCGTTCCTCGGTCCCGCCCGGCGCCGGCTTGGTCGCATCGATCAGCCACTTGGTGCCGATCCTGTACATCGGGTCCTGGCCGGGAATAACATTCGAGATATTGTCGAGCGACCAGGTACGGGTATTGGGCACTCGAACCACGTCACGCTCGGCGTGGACCCGGGTGGTGATCGACCAGAAAATCTGGCGCAGATCGGCGCTGTCGATATCCTCGTCGACCGCGATGGCGAGCTTCGGGTGGAGCTGCGGTCCCGACAGGGTGGCGAGCAGCGCCGTCTTTGCCTGGCCCTCGACACGCGGACGCAGCTTGATGACCACCGCCATCAGCCCGGCAAGCCCCAGCGAACGAACGTCGAGAAGATCGAGACCGCCTTCCACATTTTTCAGATGGTCCCAGAGAAGCATGTCGCTGGTGGTCTGGACCAGCGCCTGGGTATCGGTCATGGGCGCGCCGCACTGCATGGCGTAGAAAATGGGATCGCGCCGGCGCGTAATCGCCGTCACGCGAAGCTGTTCGGTGACGCCGGCCGGCCCGTACCCCCCCGAGCCTTCGCCGAACGGACCTTCGGGAACCAGAAGATCGGGCGGGATTTCGCCTTCAATGATCAATTCGGCCTCGGCCGGGACTTCGAGATCTATGGTCTCGCACTTCACCATGCGCACCGGCTCACCGAGCAGCGCGCCCGCCAGCGACAACTCATCGACGCCGTAACGCGCGGTGAACGCAGCGGCGAAATAGAGCACGGGGTGCGCGCCGACGACCATGGCGACCGGCATCGCTTCGCCGCGCTCCTGATATTTCGCATAGATCCGCTTGGCCTGGCGCGGGCAGATCAGAAAACCCGTCGCGCGCGGACCCTGAACTTGCTGGCGGTGGATCGACATGTTGCGGGTGCCGGTATCGGGATCCTTGATGATGGCCATGCCGGACGCGATATAGGGGCCGGGATCAAGCTCCGACGTCCATGCCGCCGGTATCCTGGTAAGGTCCGCATCCTCTCCGATGTCGACGACCTGTCGGACCGGCGCGTCGACGCGATCTATCTCGATGGCCGGGATGGACTCCCGCGCCCGCGCGATCATTGTCTCGACCACCTCGTCCTCCGAGACGCCCAACGCGATCGCCCATTTGCGCCGATCGGTCATGATCTGATTTGCAACCCGCCATCCCGGAAAGCCCGTGAGATTGTCGAACATGCTGGCCTTGCCCAGCCGGTCGAACGTCTTCCACCCGATCGCCGTCAGGTTTTCGACCGGATCGACTTCACCGGCGAAGCGGATCAGTTCGTCCTGCTGCTCAAGGCTCCCCAGATAGCCTCTGATCGACTGGTCAGCCATTACGATCTGTCATTCTGAAAGCAGCGTCGCATGATGCGGCACCACAGTCCCGGGCACCGGCCATGGGCCTGGCACACGCCCGGCCGCTCGGTTGGCCGCGCCGGTTGATCCGGCTTTGCGGTCTGAATTTTGTTCATGCGCCGAGCCTATCACGGCCTTCAATGTTTCTGCTACGGTCGCCGCATGATGGAACCGAACGACAACATCGTGTTTCGCGATCACGCCGACATCGCGGCGGTTCAGGAGGCGAACTTCGCCGAGACCATGGACCTCGTGGTCGAGCGGCATCCCTGGTACCGGCGGCTGATGGCCGAGCGCGGCCTCGCGCGCGGCGATTTCCAGTCGCTTGCCGACCTCGTGAAACTGCCCGCCACCACCAAGGCGCACTACATGTCCGCGCCCGAGGAATTTCGTCTCGACACCGACGGGCTCGCGCCCGAAATGCAGGCGGAATGGGACGTGATGCACACCACCGGCACCACCGCCGGCCGGCCGACGCCGTTTTTTTCGACGGCCTGGGATTTCTTCGACATCCTTTCCATGCAACGCAGCATGATGGAATTGCGCGGCGTCGACGAAACCGACGTGATCGCCAACCTGTTTCCCCTGACGGTGTGGCCGCATGGCGCGTTCACCCGCGCGGCGCATGCGGCCGCGGTAATGAACGTGCCGGTGGTCAGCGCGCTGCCCGGCAATCCGTCGCCTCATTTTCACTGGGGACGCGGCCTCGATGAGGTGGTGGCGACGGTCGCGCGGGTCCGCGCCACCATCCTTTGGGGGGTGCCGAGCTATATCCGCAGGGTGCTGATCCGCGCCGCCGAGCTCGGCGCCGATTTTTCCGCTGTCCGCTTCGTCTTTATCACCGGCGAGGCGGCGCCCGAAGGGTTGCGCCGGGACCTGGTCACGCGCCTCGAAGCGCTGGGCGCGACGGCGCCGTTCGTCAGCATTTCATACGGCGCCACCGAGATGCAGGGCGGCATGATCGAATGCGCGCCCGGCAGCGGATATCACAATCCGTCGCCGGAGCAGTTTCACATCGAAATCGTCGATCCCGAGACCCATGCGCCGCTGCGGGACGGCGCGGCGGGAGTGATCCTGCTGACCCATCTCAGACGTCGCGGCACGCTGCTGCTGCGCTACGCGCTGGGCGACATTACCCGCCGGACCCGCGAGACCTGTCCCCATTGCGGCGCGAATACCGACCGTCTGACGGAGATTCCGGTGCGCGCGGATTCGCTGGTCAAGGTCAAGGGCATGCTGATCAACCCCGACCTCATCGTCGAGGCGCTGGCGTCCGATCCCGGCGTCGCCGAATTCCAGGTGGTGATCGCGAAGGAGGACGATTCCGATCCCCACGCGATGGACCGGCTCACGCTCAGGGTCGCGTTCGCCGATGGCGGCGAACCGGATCGCCTGGCCCAACGGGTCAAGATCGCGATCGGCGTGACGTCGGTAATCGAGATCGCCGCGCGCGACGACATCTTTCGCCCCGGCGATACGCTGAAGTCGAAACGCGTTCTCGACCTCCGGCCAAAACCGGTTTAACGCACCAGCAGAATTGGGCAGCCGATCCGTTCGAGGAGCCGTCCATGGCCCTTGTCGGCGAGCACCGGATTGTCCGCGTTCAGCACCAGCACGTCGGCGCCGGAATCATGGGACAGGTGGCACATCTCATCTAGGTTGAGCGCCGGCGTGCGCAGGAAGCGGGGTTTGACATTGAACGCGGCGGCCGTCTCCTCGACCCGCCGCTGAAGCGCATCGGCGTGGTCCGGGGTATCGGCGATCAGCAGCACCGTCAGGCTGCCGTCAAATTCACCGGCCAGCCGGCCACCGGCGTCGAGCGCCAATTCCGCCCCTTCCGAACCGTCATAGGCGACCAGCGCCTTGCCGGTGACCGATGCGCCGGGCCGCAACAGCAGCACCGAACGCGGCGCATGTTCGGCGGCTGCCAGCGCGGTCGAGCCGGGTCGCTGGGTGGGGCCGATCGCGCGGCTGAAGACGCCGAGGACCAGCAGATCGCCCTCGCCGGCGGCGGCGATAATTTCGGTCTCGACACGGCCGCGCACGACGCGGAAATTGCTCCGCACCCGGGCGCGCTCACAGAGGGATTTCAGCGCCCGGCGAGCCTCGGAGGCCTCGGCGCGTAACTCCGCTTCCAGGGTTTCCTTATCGAGCGCCCGCGCCGCGCCGGAAATCAGATGCATCTCGCGCCCGAGCGGCAGTTCGGCGAGATGAACCAGATCGATATCCTCGACGAACAACCCTTCGATATCGGCATCGAGGCGGACCGCGAGATCGGCCGCGGCCTTGAGCGCGGCGCGACCATGGGTGGAGCTGTCGGCGGCCACCACGATACGCCGCACGGTAAATCCCTGTCCCGCCGCGGCCATCATTTTCCGTCATTCCCGCGTGTACCCGACATCGCGAAGGCACGCGCTTTTTCGGCGAATTCGCTCAATCGCGCATCGACGGCATGGTTCACGGTGCCCGCCGGCCAGGCGCCCTCCGCATCGGGTTCGCCCGCCGCGACACCAGTAAGAACCTCGATGCCCTGGTCGATGGTCTCGATGGGATAGATCGAGAATCGCCCCTCGTTCACGGCCTCCGCGACGTCGTCGCGCAGCATCAGATGCTTGACGTTCGAAGCGGGGATCAGCACGCCTTGATCGCCGGTCAGGCCGCGCGCCGCGCAAATGTCGAAATACCCCTCGATCTTCTCATTGACCCCGCCGATGGCCTGCACTTCGCCGCGCTGGTTGACCGATCCGGTGACCGCGAAGCACTGCTTGATCGCCAGACCCGAAAGCGCCGACAGCAGCGCGTAAAGTTCAGTCGAGGACGCGCTGTCGCCGTCGACCCCGCCATAGGATTGTTCGAAGACGATGCTGGCCGAAACCGCGAGCGGCCGGTCGCGGCCGAAACGCTCGCCCAGGAAGCCCGACAGGATCAGCACGCCCTTGGAATGGAGCGGCCCGCCGAGATCCACTTCGCGTTCGATGTCGACGACTTCGCCGCGGCCCAGGCGCACCCGCGCGGTAATCCGGCTGGGCCGGCCGAACGAAAACTCGCCCAATTGCAGCACCGCGAGCCCGTTGACCTGACCCACGGTCTCGCCTTCCGTATCGATCAGGATGGTGCCGCGTTCGATTTCTTCCTGACTACGCTGGCGGATTCGGTCGGAGCGCCGGATCTGCGCGTCGATGGCCCGGCGCACATAGTCGACGGTCACGATCTTCGCGCCGTCCTGCCCGGTCCAGTAATCGGCCTCGCGCATCAGATCGACGATGGGCCGCATATGCAGCGTCAGCTTTTCGGAATCCGCGGCAATCCGCGACGCCTGATCGATCACCCGTCCGACCGCGCCCGCGTCGAACGGCTTCAACTCCTCGCGCCGCGCCAGTGTCGCGACCAGCCGGGCGAATAGCATGTTGTTTTCGTCGTTGCGATTGAAGCTTTCCTCGAAATCGACCGCCACCTTGAACAGTTCCGGGAAATCGGGGTCGAGCTGGCTGAGCAGGTAGTAGAGCATGCGATCGCCGAGCAGCACGATCTTCACGTCGAGCGGCATCGGTTCCGGGTCGAGCGAGATGGTGGCGCCGAAGCCGAGAGAATCCGCGATGCCCTGGATGCGCAACTCGCGCGATTCGATGGCGCGTTTAAGCTCTTCCCATGCATAGGGCTGCATCAGCAGTTTGCGCGCATCGAGGATCAGATAGCCGCCGTTCGCGGCATGCAGCGCGCCCGCCTTGATCAGATTGAAATCGGTGGTCAGCGCGCCGAACTGGGCCATATGCTCGATCCGGCCGACCAGGTTTGGATGGGTGGGGTGGTCTTCGTGAACCACCGGCGCGGCGCTGTCCTTGCCGTGATCGACGATCAGGTTCGCCAGATAGTGACGGAACGACGGCGGGCCGGTCAGCGAACGCCGCAACGCCATGGCGGCGCCCGCTTCCGGGCTTTCCGGTTCGGTGGTCATGAAATCATCGGCGTTCTCGATGACGTTTTCCTGCACCTGGCCGAGATGGGTCACCACGTCGGGCAGGTCGGCATAGCGCACCGCCAGGCTGTCGATCAGATGACCGACCGCGAACTCCGTGACCTCATGGTTTAGGGCGCGGATTTTCTCGCGCTGCCCGCGTTGCCATTGCGGCACCTGCTTCATCAGCGCCTGCAACTGGTCTTCGAGCTCGGCGACGGTTTTCCTGATTTTCTCCTGATGATCGGCCGGCCATTGGCGGAACACCTCGGGGCTGATGACCTCGCCGTTGTGCATGGGCGCGAAAGCGAATCCCATGGGCGTGCGGATCAGCGCGGTATCGCGGCCGTTGGCCTGTTCCTGAAGGTCGTTGAACGCCTTCTCGTGGCGTTCCTTGAACTCCTCCTCGATCGCCTGCTTGCGGGCGAGGTAATCCTCGCTCTCGAAGGTCGCCGAGATCACGCCCCGCAGATCCTCGATCAGCCGCTCCATGTCCTCGCGCAGGGACGCGCCGCGCCCGGCCGGCAGACGCAGGATGCGCGGCTTGTGGGGCTCGGCGAAATTGTTGACATAACACCAGTCGGACGGCGCCGGCTCGCGCGCCGCTTTTTCCTCGACATAGCGGCGCACCAGCGTGTACTTGCCGGTGCCGGGTGGACCGAAGGCGAAAAGATTATATCCCTCGTGACGGATGCCGACGCCGAACCGGACGGCCTCCACGGCGCGTTCCTGCCCGAGGCTGTCGTCCAGCGCCTCCAGTTGGTCGGTCGTCTTGAAGGCGAACAGCGTCGGATCGCAGCAGCGGCGCAGCGCATCGCCGGAAAGGGCCGTCGGTCGCCCCATTCGAAATCTCCCCATAGCCGGAATCCATGATAACAGCTTTCAGGCGGCAGCGCGCCATTGCGGTGGGATTGACAGCCGACCGCTGATGGTTGACCATTGCCGCCGCCGCTCGAAAGGCAAAAATCAAAGGGAGGGTTCGCGATGTTTTCAGAACGCAAATGGTCTGGGTTGAGATACTTGTTCGGCACGTTCGTTGCCGTTTTCTTTCTTGTTGCCTTTGTGCTGGCCGGAGAGGCATCCGCGCGTTCCGCCGCCCTTGAAAAGGTGATCGAAGGTGCGAAGAAAGAAGGGGTCCTGAAGCTCTTATGGACCGAAGGGCATTTCGGTGCCGATGTCGGCATCCGCGACATGCTCAGCGTGATGAACAAGCGATATGGAACGAATATCAAGCTTCAGTTCACCCAGGGCCGTAGTTTCCCGGCGAACCTGGGAAGGCTGACACAGGAATTCAAAGCCAAGCAGCGTTCGAGCACGGATGTTTTCCTGGGCGGCGCCAATCATATGGTATCGGGCATGAAGAGCGGCCTGCTCATGTCGGTTGATTGGGAAGCGCTGGTTGAGCGTCCCTTGCCGCCCAATCCCATTATCAACAGGGTCAATCCGGGCGGAGTCGGCATGGCCGTGGTGTCCCGTGTCGTGGGCATTGTTTACAATACCAACCTGGTAAAAGGCGCCGACATCCCGACGAGCATTTATGATGTTCTGAAACCCAAGTGGAAGGGGCAGATCGCGGTCACGCCCTATCTGACCGGTTTCTACCAGTTCGCCGCGCCGGACATATTCGGCGAAAAATACATGACCGACTATGTCAAGCGCATCAAGCCGCAGGTCGGCGGATTTATCGGCTGCAACAGCCTGGATAAGGTCGCCAGCGGGCAATTCGCCATGCTGATCTTCGACTGCGGCCGTGACGCCACGGTCAGATACCAGCGGCGAGGCGCGCCGATGGCCCATGCGGTTCCGAAAGAAATCGTTCGGGATAACGTGATCGATCTCGGCGTTACCGTTAACGCGGACCATCCCAACGTCGCCAAGCTGTTCATCGTTTTTCAGCATACGAAAATCGGGCAGAAGCTTCTCTGGAAGCATGGCGCCTATGATCTGGAAATTTATGAAGGGTCCAAATCCAAGGTGCTGATCGATGAGTTCAGGGGTAAATATCCCAAGGCGAAGTTCCTTGTCAGCACCGCGCAGCGCGCGGAGAAGCAGGAAAAAGAAGGAATCAACATGAGGGTCTTTCAGAAGAAATTCAAAAAGATCCTTCGCGGACGCCGCGGACGGAAGAAATAATCCGGCGTTCATTGTCTGATTCCGAGGATCGGAATGCATGAATATGCGTTCGTTCACGCACCAGGAAAAGTCCCCGGAATCAGGAAGAATATCGGATTGGGGGAAAGTTTCCGGAAGAGGTAAATCATGGCGCAATCGCTGAGAGAAACCTCGACCGGAAGACTTTCCTCCTTCCGACTTTCCATCTCGCCACTGCTGCCATTGGCGCTGCTGCCGATGGTCGGCCTTCTCGGCATCGTCGCGGTCTTTGTCTGGGTCAGCGCCCAGACCGGCGTGATCGGCACGGAAGAGGCCACATATTCGTGGGAGAACTATCGAACGCTGTTCGGTGACGAGTTCATCATCGAGGTGTTCGAGAACACGCTGGTGTTCGCCGTGGTGACGACGTTTGTGTCCCTGGTGATCGGGCTGCCCATCGCCTGGATTACCGAGCGCACGACCATACGTCCCAAGGAACTCATCTACGCCATGATGACGACCGGCCTTCTGGTGCCGCCGGTCTTTATCGGCATGGGCTGGACCTTCATCGCCCATGAACGGATCGGATTTCTCAACAAGGGCCTGATGGCCCTGTTCGGTCTGGAATCGGCGCCGATCAATATCGAAACCCTGTCCGGCATGGGCTTGATCGAGGGCTTGACCCTGGCGCCGCTGGCGTTCGTCCTCAACGTTCAGGTTTTCCGGACCATGAATCCCGCACTGGAAGAGGCGGCGCAAACCTCCGGCATGACCTTCCGCCGGACGCTGTGGCGCATCACCCTGCCGCTGGCGCGGCCCGCCATCCTCGCGGCGCTGATCTACATATTCGTCATCGGTCTGGCGACCTTTGATATTCCGGCGGTTATCGGGCTGTCGAGCGGCATCTTCGTGTTCAGCACCTTCGTTTTCTCCGAAGCCTTCCCGCCCGACGGGCTGCCCGAATTCGGTATCCCGGCGGCGCTCGGCACGATGATGGTGCTGGTCGCGATCGTGCTGACCCTCTGGTACGTCCAGATGCTGCGGCGCAGCCAGCGCTATCAGGTCGTCACCGGCAAGGGCTACCGCGCCCGGCAGATCGACCCCGGCAACTGGGTCTATGGGTGCTGGGCGTTCATCTGCACCTATTTCTGCATCGGGCTGATGCTGCCGATCCTGCTGGTCTGCTATATGGCTTTCATGCCGTATGTCACCCCGCCCACGATTGAATCCCTCAAGCTGCTGACCATGTTGAATTTCGATCAGATGAACTGGGAATATGTCTATCGCGGGGTGAAGAACACCGTCGCCCTGATGGTGGTGGTGCCGCCGGTGATCCTGATCCTGGCGTTCTGCGTGTCCTGGCTGGTGGTGCGCTCCCAGACCAGCGCCCGCTATGTGCTGGAATTCGGCGCCTTCCTGCCGCATACGATTCCGAGGGTGGTGATGTCCGTCGGCGCCTTGCTGCTGGCGCTCTATGTGGTGCAGAATTTCCTGCCGATCTACGGCACGGTGTGGATTTTGGTCGGGGTCTACGTGATCGTCTGGCTGCCGTTCGGTACGCGGGCTCTCAACAGCTCCATGATCCAGATTCATAAGGAGCTCGAGGAGGCGGCCTATATATCCGGCCTCAACATGCTCCGCACCGTACGCCGGGTGATGGTGCCGCTGCTGCGTCCGACTCTTATGTCGGTGTGGATCTGGACCGGGTTGCTGGTGTACCGAGAAATGACGGTGGCCGTATTCCTTGTCAGCCAGGATAACGTCACTCTGCCGGCGATCGTCTGGGGCCGGTGGACCATGGGCTCGCCCAACGCGGCGGCCGCCATTACGGTTCTGATGATGATTGCCCTGTTCCCCCTGATGATGATCGGCTGGCGTTTCGCTCGCAGGAGCAGAATTGCCGTGGATATGTAGCCCGCGAAATTTGCAAACAACGGTATAAGAAAAATGTCTTCCAAAGCGATGATCACTCTTCGCGGCCTCGAAAAAACCTTCCCGTCCAGCCGTGGACTGGTCAAAGCGGTCAACAGCATTGACCTGGAGGTGGCCGAAAACGAATTCGTGGTGCTGCTTGGGCCCAGCGGCTGCGGCAAGACCACGACGCTCCGCTGCGTGGCGGGGCTCGAAAAGCCGACCGGCGGCGATATCGAGATCGCCGGCGAAATGGTGAATTCGGTTGAGGGTGGAAACTTTGTGGCGCCGGAAAACCGCAATATCGGCATGGTGTTCCAGAGCTACGCCGTGTGGCCGCATCTCAACGTATACCAGAACGTGTCCCTGCCCTTGACCGACGGGCGGCGGCGAATCCCGAAGAACCAGGTCAGGGACCGCGCCATGGAAAGCCTTCGCCTGGTCCAGATGGAAGGGCTCGAGGACCGCCCGGTCACCGATCTCAGCGGCGGCCAGCAACAGCGCGTGGCGCTGGCGAGGGCCGTCGTCACGAAACCACGGGTTCTGCTGATGGACGAACCGCTCAGCAATCTCGATGCGCGCCTGCGCGAGGAAATGCGGATCGAGCTCAAGAAAATCGCCACCTCCGCCAGCGTCACGACCCTCTACGTGACCCACGACCAGGCCGAAGCGCTCAGCCTCGGCGACAGGATCTGCGTGATGAACGAGGGGGTAATCCAGCAGGTGGGCACGCCGGAGGAGGTCTACGCGCGTCCTCCGAATCTCTTCGTCGCCGAATTCGTCGGCGACATGAATTTCATCAAGGGAAAAGTCACGGGGCCCGGGCAGGTGGATTCCCCCCTTGGCATGCGTTCCTGCGACCTGCCGCCAAACTGTCAGGTCGGGGGCGAGGTGACGCTGGCGATCAGGCCGCAGCATCTGGGCCTTACGCAAAATCCGGATCAAAACGGCGAATCCCCGCGGGGGACGGTTGTGAGCAAGACCTATCTCGGAGACGCCGTTCTGTTTGAAGTGGAAGTGTCCGGCGTCACGTTGATGATCAGGCTTCCGGGCGACTCCACCTTCACCGCCGGGCAACAGGCGTCGATCGTTTTACCGACCGACAACTGGCACATATACTCTTAGCCGTCGGAATCCAGTTTGCCCGGTTTTAGGGGAGAGGCGTTTAGCGCCGACCCCTTAAAAACCAGGGCCAAGGCGTTCCTGAAGGGTATGAAGTAGATGCCCAGACAGCTTTTATATTCATTCACGTAATGCGTCGATATTCCAAAACGGACATCCTTGTTTGTTTCGGGGAGTTGATAGGTGTGAAACAGAACGTCCCAGAAGGGGAAGATGAACGCGAAATTCTTGTTGATATGATCCGGATGGCAGCTGTGATGAATATGGTGATGGGCGGGCGATGCAAACAGCATCGACCACCGGCCGGGCCAGCGCAGCCACACATGCGAATGCCTTAAATTGTACCCCAGGATATTGAACGCGAACAACAGCACGGGAATACCCAGAAGCTGAGGCATGCTGGGCACGTAACCGAACAGATTGCTGGCCCATAAACAGCCCGTAAATCGATCCGGTGCCCGCCGCGTAAACGATATTGTCGATGGGATGTTCGCGGTAGTTGGACAGAGGGTGCATCACTTCCAGGCTGTGATGAACCTTATGGAACTCCCATAAGAATGGCACCCTGTGCTGCATGTAGTGCATGCCGTAGGAAGCTAAATCCACACAGGCGATAAGAACGAACATATACGCCGTCGATATGGCGATGTCCGTAAGATTGGAGCCGGTCGTCAGTTCGCGTGCGTCGGGCGAACTGAGCCCGCCGGTGATGAACTGAAATACCAGATTCAAAACGACGGTTAAAAACGCCCCGTAAAAAAACACGCGGAATATCTGGTGAAAAAACAAATACCTGACATCCAGCCAGGCGGACGGGGTTCGCCAGATATCCTTCGGGAAAAGAAAGCCGATAAACGCCCTGAAGGACGATCCATGTTTCGGAGCGGACCGGTTGCTTACGTAAAAAACGTAGAACGCCAGAATGATCGAACTGCAAATATATAACCAGAATATACGCTGATTTGGCATGAGCGGGTACGCCAGCACGCTGAGCAGCTGTACCCCGATAAATTCAAAGGACGATACTATAGCCGCGCCTGCGCGCTGTCGATCTGTCCGAACACCGAAAACGCCTTCGGAATGTCGTCGTTCGCGATCCCTACACCGGTGTCGACAACCTGAAAGACGAAATCGCCGTCGGACCGCGTCCAGGCCTTCAGGGTCACGCGGCCGCCTTCCGGCGTAAACTTGATCGCATTGGTCACGATGTTGACCAGCACCTGTTTGATCTTGCCCGAATCCACGCGCAAGCGCGGCAACGTGTCGCCGAGACCGGCGCTCAGCCGCACGCCGTGGCTGGCCGCCTGGTCATTCATCATTCTCGCCACCGAACCCAGAAGGTCGGACGCGTCCACCTCCATCTCGACCAGCTGTTCCTTGCCCGCGTCGATTTTGGACAGATCGAGAATGTCGTTGATCAGTTCGAGCAGGTACTCACCGGACTCGTGGATGTGATTGACGTACTCCCGGACCTCGTCGGTCTCCAATGAACCGGTCTCGGCTGTGCGGATCACTTGCGAAAAGCCAATGATCGCGTTCAGAGGGGTCCGCAGTTCGTGACTGGCCGAGGCCAGAAAGTCGGACTTGGTCCGGTCGGCCGCTTCGGCGCGGTCTTTTTCCACGGAGAGTTCTTCGGCCATCGTGGCCATTTGGGCGGCCTGGAGTTCGAACTGTTCCTTGGCCGCCTCTTGCTGAAAGACCTTTAATTCCAGTTCCTGCTCCGCCCATTTTCGTCGTGTGATGTCGGTATAAACGGCGATGAACCCGCCGCCGGGTAACGGGTTTCCCCTGATTTCCAGGACCGTGCCGTCGGCGCAAGTGCGCTCGATGCAGTGTGGTTCGAAGCGACGCGCCAATGCCACGTGCTCGTTGACGAGCGTTTCCACGTGGCCCGGTCCGTAGTCACCACGCTCGGCTCGAAAACGGGCCTGATCCTCGAAAGTGGTTCCGACCTGCCCCAATTCGCGCGGGATGTCGCGCAATTCAAGGAATCTGGGGTTGGCGAAGATCAGTTTCAGTTCCGCGTCGAAGACGGTGATGCCCGGTTCCAGATAGTTCAGAGTCTCTCGGAGCACGCGGGCTCCGTCACCGGCACCCTCGCCGTAGGGTTCACCGTCCGACCGCGGTTGTTGCGAAAACATTGTGGAGGCCTCGACAAGAAATAAAGCAGAAGAACTGAAATCAGAATTCAGGAATTAGACAATAAGGATGGGAAATTAATCATTCGTGTTCAATGAATTGGGCATATGTTTGTGAAATCAGCCCAATTCATACACCAAACACATTTGTATTATTATACTACACTGATCGTCTAATACTTATAATTTATATGATAGGCCGAAGCGCATGCGTCAGGTCGGCTTTTTGGCGCTTTACCGGGCCCGGATTATCTGCGACGAGTAACGTACATAAAACACCACCAATTTCGGGAGGAACACGATGAACGGCACCCCATTTTCACTGGCGACATTCGCCGCCAATCCCGGCGCTCCTTTCGCCGCGATCGTTCTGGGAGACAGCGCGATCGCGCTCGGCGGCGTCTATTCCGCCTACCGGGACAGCCCGCGCGGCAAGGCGGGGCCGCTGACGGCGACCGGCAGCATCTTCGGTCTGCTGGAAGGCTGGGACCATAATTTCCCGGTGCTGCAGGAAATCGTCGCCTTCATCGAGGATGAAGGGGTGGACAGCGCGCGCCTTTCCGGCGCGGCCGCCAAAGTGTCCGATCTGCGGGTGCTGCCGCCGGTCAGTCGGCCGGGCAAGATCCTCAACGCGGCGCAGAACTTCCAGGAGCATGTGGACGAGATGATCCGCGCCGGCATGACGCCCAAGGAAGGGCAGGCGTTTACCGGCGAGAAGAAAACCACGGTGCCCTATCTGTTCCTGAAGGCGTCCAGCGCACTGGCCGGCGCCTATGACGATATCGCCATCCCACGCAGCATGGAAAAGATCGACTGGGAAGCCGAGATCGCCTGCGTGGTCTGGAAGAAGGCCCGGCGGGTGGGCGCCGACAAGGCGATCGATCACGTCGCCGGTTTCATGACCACCAACGATGTGTCGTGCCGCGACCTGAACATCCGCCCGGATCGGCCGGGGCTGCGTTCGGACTGGTTCGGCGGCAAGAGCCAGGAAAATTTCGCGCCCATGGGCCCCGCTTTGGTGCCGCTCGCCTTCATCGAGGACCACATGAACCTGTTTATCCGCCTGACGGTGAACGGCGAGGTAAAACAGGACGGCAATACCTCGCAATTCATCTTCACGCCGGAAGAGCAGATCGAATACGCCTCGAACATGCTGACCATCGAGACCGGTGACATTTTCGTCTGTGGCACCTGCGGCGGCGTCGGCATGGGCACCGGCGAATTCCTCAATGTCGGCGACGTGATGGAGACCGAGGTCGAGGGGCTGGGTAAAATGAGCAACCGCCTGGTCGAGGACCGGAGCTGAACCGTCTCGATATGGTCGTGAGACCACAAGGGACGGATCAGTCGGGACGGCGGCGGGACTGGGCGGCGTCGCCTTGCGCATGGGCCGCGCCGAGGATGCGGTGGCCATATTGCGCCGGGCGCTGGCCGCGACCCCCGATGACGCGGACGTCCTCACCAATTTCGGCATGGCCTGCTTTCTGATCGGCAGGAAGGAAGACGGCAAGACCGCCCTTCGCCGGGCGCTTGAAATCCGCCCCGGTCACGCCGACGCGGCCTACAATCTTGGTCTCGTCGCGGCGGAAGAAGGGGCGTTCGAGGATGCCCGGTCGTATTTCGCCAAGGCGGTATGCAAGCAACCGAAGAACGCCGATGCGGTGATGAACCTGGGTCTTGCCTGCCACAGGCTGGGGCGCACGGATGAAGCCCGCAAGCATCTCGGAAAGGCAAGGGCGCTGGCGAAACTATGCCGCGCAGCTGGAAGGCCTCAAATCCCTGCTCAATGCCTGATCTATTTCGCGGTCCTGGGCATAAAAAACTGATTTACTTGACATTTTAGGTGAGAGGGTCCATCTGTCCCGTGTAGATTGTCTCGCGATCGCGCGACGCGCCGCCAACCAGCGGCGCCACGTCCCGGGAACAATAATCAAAAAACTTCCCGTTCCGGCCGCGCCCGGAACAGGGCGAAATGCCGGGGCAGGACCGCGTCGAGGACGCCGTCATGCATCCCGCACATAAGGAACCCTAAGTGACCGATAGTAGTTTTTCGGAGCTCGGCCTTGCCGAGCCCATACAGCATGCGTTGAAAGCCAGAAACCATGTCACCCCGACGCCCATCCAGGCGCGGGCCATCCCCGAACTTCTCGCCGGCCGGGATATGCTGGGCATCGCCCAGACCGGCACCGGCAAGACGGCGGCCTTCGCGCTGCCCAT
>CAZPMO010000056.1:0-1341 GCA_964587515.1 uncultured Rhodospirillaceae bacterium
ACGCGGTCGGGCGCGACGCCGATGATCTCGGCGACGCGCCTGGTCATCGCGTCGCGGTGGGGGCCGATCTTGGGCATCTCGCAGATCAGCGTGATGTCGACATTGACGATCTCGCCGTCTTTTTCGCGCACCAGCGCCGCGGCGTGGCTTGCGAAAATGTCCGACGGCGCATCGCGCCAGCGCTCGTCGATGGGCGGAAAATGCGAGCCGATATCGCCGCCCGCGACGGCGCCCAGCAGCGCGTCGGTCAGCGCGTGCAGACCCGCGTCGCCGTCGGAATGGCCTTCGAGCGTGTGTTCATGAGGGACCCGCACGCCGCACAGCATCACGTGGTCGCCGGGCGCGAAACGGTGCACGTCGACGCCCGTGCCGACGCGGGTGACGGCGCCGCCGCCCAGCAGGCGTTCGGCGCGGGCGAGGTCCTCGGCGGTGGTGATTTTCATATTGTCCTCGCTTCCCGTGACCAGTTGGACCGCGAGCCCGGCGCGTTCGGCGACGGCGGCGTCGTCGGTCAGCTCCGCGCCGATGGCGTCACGGTGGGCTTTCAGGATGTCGGCGTAGCGGAAGCCCTGCGGCGTCTGGGCGCGCCACAGCCCGGCGCGGTCGAGCGTTTCCGATACGCGCACACCTGCCGCATCCGCGCGTTTCAACGTATCGGCGAGCGGCAGCGCGGGCAGCGCCGCCGGGGCGTCGGCCAGCGCCGCCAGCACGCGGTCGATCAGATCGTGGTCGACGAAAGGGCGCGCGGCGTCATGGATCAACACATGGTCGGGCGCGTCGCCTGCGAGACTTTCGAGGCCGCGGAGCGCCGAGGACTGCCGGTCGGTGCCGCCCTCGACCGCGTCCATGATATCGAGCCCGTCGATGGCGCGGCCATACAGGTCGCGGTCGGCGGCGCGGATCACCACGCGCACCAGATCGACGCCGGGATGGGCCGCCAAGCACGCCGCCGAATGGCGCAGCAGCGCGCGGCCGGCCAGCGGCAGATACTGTTTTGGCGTCTCGCCGCCCAGGCGCGTGCCGCCGCCGCCCGCCAGGATCAGAGCCGCGCAACCCGCCATTAATAATTTCCTCGTGCGTTCATGCCGCCGACCCTAGACCCGGCCGCTCGGGTTGCCAAGGGAGAGAGGTCTCGAAACCCATGTTCATGGACGCCCGGTGCGGCTAAAGTCGCCGACGAAAGTGAACAGGGAGGCACCGATGATCGAACTTTATTTCTGGACCACCGATAACGGCTACAAATCGCGCCACATGATGGAAGAGAGCGGGCTTGAGCATACGCTGAAGCCGGTGAACCTGCGCGAGCGCGAGCAGTTCGCGCCCGACTTCATGAAACTGAGC
>CAZPMO010000056.1:1351-26275 GCA_964587515.1 uncultured Rhodospirillaceae bacterium
CCCGCCATCATCGACGATGACGGGCCGGGCGGCGCCAGAATCACGCTTTTCGAATCGGGCGCCATCTTGAAATATCTCGCCGAGAAATCGGGCAGTGAGCTTTATCCCACCGATCCGCTGGCGCGCCTCAATGTCGATCAGTGGCTGTTTTACGGCTCGTCGACCTTCACCACGCTGGCCCAGCAGTTCGGGCATTTCGTGATTCGCTCGCCCGACGACGTGCCGCCGGCCAAGGCGCATTACACCGGCGTGTTGCACGATTTGCTGAAAACGGTCGATGGCCAGCTGGCCGGCAACGACTATGTGGCGGGGGATTATTCGGTCGCCGATATCTCCATCTACGCCGACGTTCACCTGCACGGCGTCAACGATGTCGGGCTCGATGAGTATCCCAACGTCAAGCGCTGGCACGACGCCATCGAGGCGCGCCCGGCGGTTCAGCGCGCCTGGGGAGCTTACTAGAGCACTAACCGGCCATGCCGATCACCCTGATCCTTTCGGTGTCGGCCCTGATCGCCCTGGCGCCGGCGGCGTTGCTGCCGCTGCGCGCCGCCCAGGGGCGCGATGCGCTGTTCTGGGCGCTGCTCGCGGTCGCGGTGGCGGGGCCGCTGGTGGTGGTCTATGCGCAGTTCGCGACCGGCTGGCGCACCGGTCTGTCGTCGGCCTTGTGGCTCACCATCGTGGTCAGCCTGTTGATCTTCGCGGCGGTCGCGGCGGCGACGCGCGAGGCCTGGCGGCTTTCGCCGTTGCTGTTTCCCTATCTGGTGATCCTGGGCGCGCTGGCGACGATCTGGCAGAACCAGCCGGAACGTCCCTTGCTCGAAGCGAACCTGACGGCCTGGACCCAGCTTCATATCGGGCTCGGGCTGATCGCCTATGGGCTGCTGACCATAGGCGCCGTGGCCGGGCTCGCGGTGTTTCTTCAGGAACGCGCGCTGAAAGCCAAGCGGCCGACCGCGCTGACCCGGATGCTGCCCTCGGTCGCCGACGGCGAGACGCTTCAGGCGCGTCTGCTAGCGGCCAGCGCGGTGGTGCTCGCCTGCGGCCTGCTGAGCGGCATGGCGGCGCAATTCGTGATCGACGGTTCGCTGCTGCCTTTGGGCCATAAATCGATCCTCTCGCTGCTGACCTTCGTGGTTCTGCTGGGGCTGCTGGTGGCCCATTATCTGACCGGTATCCACGGCCGCCGCGCCGCGCGCATCGTTCTGCTCGCTTATCTTTTGATGACGCTCGGTTACCCCGGCGTGAAATTCGTGACAGACGTGATCCTCGCCTGAATTGGAAATCTCGGACGACGATTCCGGACTGTCGTGATAGCGTATCGGCGCAATATTCGTGGTACGTAGATTCAGAATTTGGGGGCGCATGAGACGTCCAGCGATATTACGCCTTTGCCTGGGACTGGCTGGCATCACCCTTTGGTGTGCTTCGGCAGGGGCACAGGGAACTTCTAAATCACTGACAGTCGGTGGCGACGGCATTCAAAGTACCTTCGAGGATGCTTTTTCCGAGTTCAAGGAAGAAAAGGCGGCGGGCACCGGCAAGGTCGCCTGGATGAGCCAGACTCTGACCGACCAGGACCTCGACACCGCGACCAGTGCGGAAAATACATTGATCCTCACCAGCATTGTCGCCGGCGGCGTGGTGATTGATAAATTTATGATCGGTGGCGCGGTCGGTTATGTAGTCGTCGACGGCGATGTAGATTCGTTCCCGGCGGGGGTCTTAACCGGGCGCACCAAGTTCGATTCTACAGGCCCGACCATCGCTGGTTATTTCGGTTACCTGTTTAGCGACAGGTTTTACACCGATTTGCTCTATTATCATGGCTTCCTGAAAAACGAAAACGAGAATACGAACGCGGGAGGCGGCGCGCTAACGACTGCCGAATACGACAGTGCAATCGACTCCATGGTCCTGGCTTTCAACTACACGGATACAAAGGGCAAGTTGAATTTCGGCTAGCGGACGAAATTCAGCTGGTTTCGTATTGTCGAAGACAGTTATGTGGATAGCGCCAGTGCGTTTTCGGAAAAATCCGAAAATGTAAGCCGCGTTTTGGGCGTGTCGGGCAATGTCGGTTACCAGCTCGGATCGTGGCGCCCATCGACAATTCTCGAATATCAGTACGAGTTCAGTCCGGCCAGCGATTCAAACGGGACCGAATTCGACCAATGCAGTTGGAAGCTCGGGTTTGGGATCGAATATGCAGGCGGCGGGTGGTGGAGCTTCACGACCGAGGGCAGCGCTTTGATGGGCCATGACGAACTCGGCGAATACGCCATAATCGCGACATTGCGGGGATCATTCTGATTTGCTGGCCGGGCGCCGCGCTCTCGCGTTTTTCCTGATCGGCGCGCTGATCCTGATTTTTGCGGACCCGGCGCCGACATTTGCGCAAGCCTGGGTGCGCCAGGTCGAGATCAATACCCGCGCCACGGTGCGAAAACTCGCGCTGTCACTGAAGGTCGAACACAGCGCCGGTGCGATCTCGGCCATGGATCTCAGCCCCGACGGCCGCTATCTCGTTCATGTCGCCGCCGATTTCACGCCCAGGCTGTGGGATCTGGAGGCGGGCCGACAGGTCGGCTTCTACTCGCCGCTGTCGAGCCCGGCCCGGCTGGTCCGTTTCATTCCCGGTGGGCTCGGCTTCCTGACGGTCGCCGAGGATGGCGAGGTTCTGTTGTGGAAGACGCGCCGGCGGCTCGCCGCCCACCGGTACGCCAATCTCGATGGTCGCGGCACCAGCCTCGCGATATCGAAGGACGGCACCCGGCTTGCGATCGGGACTTCGAACGGCGCGGTTCATGTTATCCGGATGGAGGGCAACCTTCCGACGCGAACTTTGCGCGCCCATCAGGGGCCGGTGACCTGGGTCGAATTCGGCGTCACCGGGCCGATTTTCGCGACCGCCGGGGCGGACGGGACGGCGAAGGTCTGGGAGGCGGCGTCCGGCGTCGCCGTGAATTCACGCAAGCTTTCGCGGGGGCCGCTGGCTGCGGTCAAATTCGGCAAGGACGAGACCGATCTTTTCGCGCTGGCCGCCGAGGGCGGCGTCATCCGGTGGCGCACCGATGTCGGAACGGACGCCGGGCTGGTGAAATTCGAAGGCGCGGCCGGGGCGATAGAGCGTTTCGAGGTGTCCACCGACGCCTCCACTGTGCTCGCCTCGGCCGGAACCAGGCTCCACGCCTGGCGCGCCGAGACGCCGGCGCGGCCCGCCTTCACCACCGATCACGGCGCGCCGGTCAGCGCCGTTGGTTTCGATTTGCGGGCAGGGCGCGGCGTAACGGCGGGCGGGAAGGGCCTTATCAAGTTCTGGGATCTCGAATCCAAAAAACACCTGGTCTCGATGATCTCGACCATGAACGGCTGGGCGGTGGTCGATGACGACGGCCGGTTCGACGGCTCGAACCGCGCCTTGAAATTCGTGCAATGGGCGGCGGATACGGCGGTGCTGCCAATCGAGAATTTCAGCGACGAATATTATGAGCCCGGGCTGCTTCAGAAAAAACGGCTGGGCGTGCTCCAGCTCATCAGTGCCGGCGCGCCGAGCCTCAAGGAAGGCATTCTCCTGCCCCCGGTGGTCAAGATTGAGCCGTTTAAGAATTCCACGCTAACCGAACGCGCCGAGATCACGGTGCGCCTGCTCGCAATCGACCAGGGCGGCGGCATCCGTCAATTGCGCCTGTTTCACAACGGCAAAATCGTGGACCCGGATCAGATCACCGATCACAAGAAAAAAAAGAACGCCAAGGGACGCGATTCCTGGCTGGTAACCTTTCGCGTCCGTCCCGTGTCTGGCCGCAATATCTTCCTCGCCAGCGCATCGGGCGATCAGGCGATATTCGGGGTGACCGCGCGCGCGGCGCTCATGGTCAAGGTGCCGCCGCGTAATCCGACGCTTCATGTGGTGGCGATCGGTATCAACAATTACAAAGAGTCGGTCCTGAAGCTGAATTACGCGATCCCGGATGCGAATGGCATCGCCAGGGCGCTGGAAAAGAATGTCGGCGCGGTGTTCCGCGATATTCGCATCCACAAAATTTTCGACAAGCAGGCGATCCGGAACAATATCCTGAAGACGCTGGAGGGGCTCGGCGATACCGATCCCGAAGACGTGGTGGTGATCTACATGGCCGGCCACGGCGATTCCTTCGGCAAGGACTTCTACATGCTGCCCTATGAATTCCCGATGCCGCTCACGGAGTCCTCGCTGGAACGTCACGGGCTCGGCTCGGAGGCGCTTCGCCGGGTGTTTTCGCGCATAAAGGCGCGTCGGCTGGTGATGCTGATAGACGCCTGCAAATCGGGAACCGCGGTGAAGCGGGTCCAGGATTATCTCGACCGGAAGTCGCTGCACCGGCTCGGGGCCGCGGTGGGGATGTATATCGTCTCGGCGACCGCGAAGGAGCAGTTCGCGGTGGAACTCAGTACACTGGGCCACGGCGCGTTCACCTACGCGATGATCCAGGGCCTGATCGGCAAAGCGGATGTCGCGCCGGCGGATAAGACCGTGACCATCCAGGAACTGGTCGATTACGCCGAAATAAGCGTGCCCGAAATCAGCGGTGAATTCGCAAAATACCGTCACTGGCCGATGGTCTTCTCCAGCGGCCTCGACTTCACCATGGTTCGGATATCTCCGCCCCGTTAGTTTTGGAAATGGAGCCGTCCCTGATCAACTGAATTGGCGGGGCCGACGGTCGAGGCCATAATGGGAATGACGATTTAAGCGCAACAGTTAATCCACCAGGGGAAAACGGATGAGCAAGGGGCCTTCAGGAATTGGGTTTGTCGGATGCGATCTGCCGCGCGCGGCGCCGGCGGAAGGGGCGGGCGGTTCGGCCCCGCACGCGCACCGCCGCGAGGTCACGGTCAACGGAACGCGGATCAAGACGGTGGACGTACACGCCCATTGCGCGGTGCCGGACGCCATGGCGGTTCTCGGCCACCACCTCGAAAATCCCGGTTTGCTGATGAGCGATGTCGCGACGCGCATCACCGCGATGGATACGCAGGGTATCGATGTCTCCGCCCTCAGCATCAACCCCTACTGGTACCATGCCGAGCGCGACGCCGCCGCCGAACTGATCAGGATCCAGAACGAGGCCCTGGTAGAGATTTGCGCCGCCACCCCGGATCGTTTCGTGGCTTTCGCGACCGCCGCCCTGCAACATCCCGATCTTGCCGTCGAGCAGGTCGAACACGCCGCCAAGAACCTCGGATTTCGCGGCGTGAGCGTCGGCGGCAGCGTGGAGGGCGAGGAACTCGCCGACCCGAGATTCAATCCGTTCTGGGCCAAGTGCGAAGAGCTGGATCTGTTGGTGTTTCTGCATCCGACCGGAACGACGGAATTGGAGCCAAGCGGGCGGCTGGCCGGCAGCGGTCTTTTGACGAACACGATCGGTAATCCGCTCGAGACGACGATCGCGCTGACCCATCTCATCTTCGAAGGCACGCTGGACCGTTACCCTGGCCTGAAGATCTGCGCCGCGCATGGCGGCGGATACCTGGGCTCCTACGCCAATCGTTCCGACGCGGTGTGCCGAACCTTCCCCGACAAGGTTGGTCCGTTGCCCAAGAAACCGCCGACGTCGTATCTCAAGGACGGTCAGCTTTTTTTCGACACCATCGTCTTCACGCCGGAGGCGTTGCGCCACCTGATCGCCGAATCCGGACCCGGCCAGATCATGATTGGCACCGACTATCCGTTCCCGTGGACCACCACCGAGATCGATCTTGTCCTGAACACGCCCGATTTGAGCGATGACGACCGCATCGCGATCCTCGGCGGAACCGCCGCCAGGCTGCTCGGTATCGACGCCTGAACCGCGCTGCACTATTCCATCGCCTGGGCCAGTAGCTCGAAGGAGCGCACCCGCGCCTTGTGGTCCCAGACCGCCGCCGCGACCATCAGCTCGTCGGCGGCGGTGGCGTCGATCAGCGGCGCCAGCTTGTCCTTGATCGTCGCCGGCGAGCCGTGGAACGAACAGGCCAGCATGGACGACGCCTGCGCCTTCTCCATCGGCGACCAGAAGCTCTCGATGTCGTCGATCGGCGGCGGCAGCCGGCCGCGCGTGCCGCGCACCAGGCGGGTGGAATTCTGTTGCGGCGTGGTGAACAGCCGCATCGCCTCGTCCTCGGTGTCGGCGACGATGACGTTGCAGCCAACCATCACGTAGGGCTTGGCGAGCTGCGCCGACGGCTCGAACCGCTCTCGGTAAATCGACACCGCCTGCATCAGCGCCTGCGGCGCGAAGTGCGAGGCGAAGGCGTAAGGAAGGCCGAGCATGGCGGCGAGCTGGGCGCCGAACAGGCTGGAGCCGAGAATCCACAGCGGCACGTTGGTATCTTCGCCGGGAATCGCGTGTATCGCCTGGTTCTCCCGCGGCGGCCCGAGCAGGGCTTGCAGCTCGACCACGTCCTGCGGGAAATATTGCGACGAGTCCGGCCCGCGCCGCAACGCCTGCAGCGTGCGCTGGTCGGTGCCCGGCGCACGGCCCAGGCCAAGATCAATGCGGCCGGGGAACAGCGTCGCCAAGGTGCCGAACTGCTCGGCGATCACCATCGGCGAGTGGTTCGGCAGCATGATGCCGCCCGCGCCGACGCGGATCGTCTTGGTGCCGCTGGCGACGTGGCAGATGCAGACCGACGTGGCGGCGCTGGCGATGCCGGCGAGATTGTGGTGTTCGGCCAGCCAGAAGCGCCCGAAGCCGGCGGCTTCGACGTGCCGAGCCAGGTCGAGCGAGTTGGCCAGCGCGTCGGCCGGGGTGAAGCCTTCGCCGATGTTGGCGAGGTCGAGTACGGAGAGTTGCACCATGGCGCCAGTCTAGCCCGCATTCCACACACCCGCCACGGTCTGTGGCGCTATCCTTCGAGACGGGCCTTCGGCCCTCCTCAGGATGAGGGTATACGTAGCTTTCCTCATCCTGAGGAGGGCCGAAGGCCCGTCTCGAAGGACTAGGAATGCTTTCGGCCGCCCCTGATGCCGTCCCGCCCATGGCTTGCCTGCATCGGGCAATTCGCTTGTAATACGCGCGGCGGGGAGAACGGGTTTGTCGTTGCGATTCGGCGTTTTCGATCACATCGAACCTCTGGACGGGATATCCCTCAAGGACATGTACGATCTGCGGCTGATCCAGATCGAAGCGCTGGACAAAGCCGGGTTCTATGCCTACCACTTGGCGGAGCACCATTCCCCGGCGGTGCACAGCCTGGCGCCGTCGCAGAACGTATTTCTCGCCGCCGTGTCGCAAAAGACCGAGCAGTTGAGGTTCGGCCCCTGCGTTTACGTCCTCCCCCTGCACCATCCGCTGCGGCTGATCGAGGAGATCAGCATGCTCGACCATATGAGCGGCGGGCGCATGGAAATCGGCGTTGGCCGGGGCGGCGTGATGGAAGCCTATTTCTGGGGGCAGGAAGCGGATTCCGACATCAACTTCGCGCGCTATCAGGAGACCCTGGATATCATCCGCAAGGGCCTGAACACCGAAGAGCTTACCCATGACGGCCAGTTCCACAGTTTCGACGCGCTGCCCATGCGGCTGCAGCCGATTCAGCGGCCCTATCCGCCGCTCTGGTACATGCGCAACGCCGAAACCGCCGCGCTGGAAGGCATGAATACCGTCATCGTCGGCACCCTGGACAGCCTGCGGCGCGAGGTCGTCCACTATCGCAGGGTCTGGGCCGAAACCCATGGCGAGGGCGCGCCCACGGCGCAGGGACAGGAACCGAAGATCGGTCTCGTCGTGCACATGGTCGTGGACGAAACGGACGATGCGGCCATCAAGGCGGCGACGCCCGCGTGGGAGAAATATCGCTGGAACCTGGCCGCGCCCCGGCGCATGGAGGCGGAGAAGCGCGGTCTCACCCAGTTCCAGGGTGAATCATCCACGCATTTCGGGTTTACCGGCGCCCGGCCCGATCATCTGCCCGGCCGCGAGATCAGACGGGATATCGACGCGGAGCTCGAACGCTTCGACACCCAGGCGAACAGCCAGGACCCGACGCGGCTCGGCGGCGTCGCGCTCGCCGGGTCGCCGGATTCGGTCCGGCGTTATATGGAGGAATATTTGGACACGGGCGCCAATTATTTCGTGTGCTCGTTCCAATGGGGCGACCTGTCGCACGAAACCGCCATGCGCTCCATCAGCCTGTTCACCGAGGAGATCATGCCGCGTTATGCGGCTGGGTCTTGAGACAATGTCTTAATCGGTTTCATTCCGTCTCTCGCCGCAGCTGTTTCCGGCGCGCTTCGCTGGCCTCGATATCGGGTTGCAAATCAACACCCGATAAAATGACGCCAAATTTTTCCTCGGCGAAGGCCGGGTCGATCTTTTCGTCGGCGACGTCGGCGGCCACCTGGCTCGGATCACGGCTCAAGGGATCGCCGTAACCGCCGCCGCCCGCCTGTTCATGACGGATCACATCGCCCGAATGAAGCGTACGGGTCAATTTGCTCGGCAACTCTTCGGCGCGGCCGTCCGGATCCAGGACGTTGCGGCTGGGCGCCGCCCGACCGCCGCCAAACAGCCCATAGGGCGGGTTGTCGGCGCGGTCGGAGCGCAACTGCAATACAGCTTCTTTCGCCAAAAGGCGATACTGGCGCACCAGACCCAGACCGCCGCGATACGCGCCGACGCCGCATGAATTCTCGCGCAGGCCATAGGCTTCGATGCGGATGGGATAACGCGCTTCCAGGGTTTCCACGGGCATGTTCGACATGTTCTGAGACGGATTGGTCACGCCTTCGATGCCGTCCTTGTTGGCGCGGCCGCCCCATGCGCCATTGATCATATCGACCAGAATAAAAGGCGTCTGACTGTCTTCTTCGTAGCCGCCAAAGCAAATCACCGTATTGCCGCCTTCGCCGGCCGCCATGACGCTGTCGGGGACGATTTCCGACATGGCGCCCAGTACCGTATCGACCACGCGGTACCCGGTAAGAGCGCGGGCCGCGACCGGGGCCGGCATCCGGGGGTTCAGAATGGATCCCTCCGGCGCGGTAATGGTGATGCAGCGATAGATACCGGCATTGTTCGGCACCTCGCGGCCCAGGGCGCAGCGAATGCCCAGGTAGGTCGAGGATTTGGTATAGGACAGCGTGCAGTTTATGGCCCCTTTAACCTGCGGCGACGAGCCGTCGAAATCCACCGTCAGATGGTCGTCCTGGACCTTGATGGCGCAGACGATCGGTATCGGGCCCTCGTCGAAACCATCGTCGTCAATGTAATCCGTGAAACGGTAGAGCCCGTTGGGCCAGGCCCGGATCGCCTGACGGGTCATCCGCTCGCCATAATCCAACAGGGCGTTGAAATAATGCGCCATGACGTCGACGCCATGTTTATTTAGAAGTTTCACAAAGGCCCGCTCACCGACGCCGCATGTCGCCAACTGCGCCTGCAAATCGCCAATTACCATGTCGGGCAGGCGCACATTTTTCCGGATCAGGGCGAAAAGCGAGCCGTCCGCCCGACCGGCGTCGTACAACTTCAACGGCGGGATCCGCAGTCCTTCCTGGAATATCTCGGTCGAATCCGAGGCGTTCGATCCGGGAACCCGGCCGCCCACGTCGCCATGATGGGCGATGACCACGGAAAATCCGCGCAATGCATCGTCATGAAAAATCGGTTTGAACATGAATATGTCGGGTAGATGCATGCCGCCCGCGTATGGGTCGTTCAGGATGATGACGTCGCCTGGCGCTAAATCATCGCCGAATTCATCCATGACCGTGACCATGGCGTCCGGGACAGCGCCCAAGTGCAAAGCAACCGTCTTGGCCTGCGCCAGAATCCGTCCCTTGGCGTCGCAGATGGTGGCGGAATAATCCAGGACATCGCGCACGATGGGCGATCGCGCGGTGCGCATCATCGTGTAAGCCATGTCGTCGACGATCGTATCCAGGCCGTTCTTAATCACCGCGAAGGTGATGGGATCAGTGTTCTCAGCCATTACTCAGTCCCGGTTCCCCATCATGTCGGTTCCCCCCAACAGATCGATCAACAATGTCCCAAGGTCGTCGCCCGTGACCCGGGCACCGGGAGGCACGACGACGGTGCTATCGGCGCTTTCAAGGATCAGGGGGCCGGTCCCGTCGCCGACAAGTTCATGCCGGTCCAGAATGGCCGTTTGCCGCCAGCCCAGGTCACGGCCGAAATAGACCTGCCGGTCCCCGGCCTTCGTTTCCATCTCTCCGCCATCTTGAGTCCCGCGATCGTCGGCGCCGGTCAGGGAGCGAAAATCCAGTTTTCCGGGCCGCACGCCACGGGCCAGCAGCCTCAGGTTCACCACCGCGACCGCGTCGTCGGCGACATATTGATACATGGCCTCGTAGGCGGCCAGGAACCGCTGGCGTAGCCACGAAATATCCGCCTCGAGAACAGGGTCCGGCAATAACACGGGCAGCTCCGAATCCTGGCCGTCGAAACACATTTCAAGACTGAACGCGAACCGCATCTGTTCAGCGGCGAAATTTTCCTCCCGCAAGGCCGCTTCGGCCTGTCCCCGCATGCGCGCCACCGCGCTCTCCAGCACCGCCATGTCGAGATCCGCCAACAGGCCGGGCATGGCGGTCACGAAATGCCGCTCCACGTCGCCCGTCAGCATGCCCAGCGCGGTAAAAACCCCCGGCATCATCGGCAGCATCACCCGGGTGATATCCAGGCTGTGGGCCAGATCGCAGGCATGCACGGGCCCGCTGCCGCCGAACGCCGTCAGGGTGAAATCGCGTGGATCGATGCCGCGCTCGACGCTGACGGCGCGGATAGCCCGGGCCATGTTGGCGTTGGCCACCTCGCGCACGCCGAAGGCCGCCTCTTCCAGCGACAGGCCCAGGGGTCGCGCCAGGTCGCGTTCGATCACCACGCGCGCCCTGTCAAGGTCGAGACGCAAATCGCCGCCGGCCAGGCTTTCCGGCAAATAGCCGAGCACCAAATTGGCGTCGCTCACCGTCGGCCGGTCGCCACCCAGGCCGTAACACGCCGGTCCCGGATCGGCGCCGGCGGAAACCGGGCCGACATGCAACAGGCCGCCATCGTCGATCCAGGCAACCGACCCGCCGCCGCTGCCGACCTCGGCGACATCCACCGTCGGCACCCGCATCATATAGCCCCCGGCCTTGATGAACCGGGCCGGCATGGATATGCCGGCGCGGAATTCATATTCGCTGGCGCGGGAAATTTCACCGTTCTGCACCAGCGAGGCCGAGGCCGTCGTGCCGCCCATGTCGAACACCACGATATCCTTCTCGTTCCCCGCCTGGCCCAGCCGGGCCGCGCCGACCACGCCGGCCGACCGGCCCGACGAAATGAAAAACACCGGCTTTTCCTGGGCCGTTCGGGCCGCGGCCAGACCGCCATTCGAATCGCTGACCAGCAAGGGCGCGGTGACGCCCATGGAAATCAGGCCCTCGCCCAGGCGTCGCAAGTAGGATTGCAGGATCGGCAGCACGAAAGCATTTACCACCGCGGTGGAGGTCCGCTCATATTCCCGCATTTCGGCGAGCACCGAGACCGAAGCGGTAATCGCCAGGTCGGGAAAGCTTTCGCGCAGCACGGTTTCGGCGCGGTGTTCATGGGCGGGGTTGCGGAAACTGTTGATGAAACAGATGGCGACGGATTCCACGCCCGCCGCCGCCAGACTTGCCCCGACGCCACGCAATTCGGCTTCATCGAGCGGCGCCACGACGGAGCCGTCGGCCGCGATACGTTCCGACACTTCGCGGCGCAATCGGCGTGGTACCAGTGGAACCGGTTTATCCCATTGAAGATCGAACATGTCGGGCGTGCGCACACGGCCGATTTCCAGCACGTCACGAAAACCCCTGGTCGTGATAAGGCCGGTACAGGCGCCGCGCTTCTGCAACAAGGCGTTGGATCCGACCGTGGTGCCGTGCAAAATCTCGACCAGATCTCCGGGTTGCAAACCGGCGCGCCGTAACAGGTCGGCAATTCCGTCGAGCACCGCGACCTCCGGCCGTTCCGGCGTCGACGCGCGCTTGTCGATCAAGGTTTTCCCACGACCATCGCTTAACACCAGATCGGTAAAGGTGCCGCCAATATCGGCCCCGATACGCGGGCCGCTAACCATTCCCATACGCTCCCCGTCGGCAAGAATTTCTGCTGGCGAAAGAGTAGCAGGAAAACCGGTCCCGGTTCAGATTCGTGACGCGAGTGATTTGAACCCACGCCCATAAAATACGTACTCCAAATCGCGCGTTTTGCCGGGCCGGCCCTTGATATTGCGGGTATGACCGATTAAGTTCTGCTCAATAATTGTGCAGTGTATAGAGATGCCTAAAAAATGACCATTCATGTGGGCCCGGTCGCCATCGATGATCCCGTGATCCTGGCGCCGCTGTCGGGGATCAGCGATCTGCCGTTTCGGCGGCTGGTGAAATCCTATGGCGCGGGGTTGGTGGTGTCGGAGATGATCGCCAGCGAGGCGATGATCCGCAAGAACCGCAAGACCCTGAAAATGGCCAGTAATTGCGCCGAGGAATTTCCGATGGCGGTGCAGCTTGCCGGCTATGAGCCGTCGGTGATGGCGGAGGCGGCGAAGCTGAACGCCGATCGCGGCGCGGCGATCATCGACATCAACATGGGCTGTCCCGTAAAAAAGGTCGTCAAGCGCATGAGCGGCTCGGCCCTGATGCGCGACCTCGATCACGCGCGGCGCATGATCGAGGCCACCGTGAACGCGGTCCCGTTGCCGGTGACGCTGAAAATGCGCACCGGCTGGGACGATGACAGCCGCAACGCGCCGGAGCTTGCCCGCATCGCCGAGGATGCTGGTGTGCAGATGATTACGGTGCACGGCCGCACCCGCTGCCAGATGTTCCAGGGCCGCGCCGACTGGGAATTTATCCGAGAGGTGAAGGAGACGGTGAAGGTGCCGGTGATCGCCAATGGCGACGTCCGCACGCTCGACGATGTTTCCGCCATCCTCGCGGCGTCGGGCGCCGACGGGGTGATGATCGGTCGCGGTGCCATGGGCCGGCCGTGGCTGCTGCGCCAGGCGATTCATTTCCTGAAGACCGGCGAACGGCTGCCCGATCCGTCGGTGCGCGAACAGCACCGTGTGGCGAAATCCCATTTCGACGAGATGGTCGAGCATTATGGTCCCGATGTCGGCGTTCGCGCGGCGCGCAAGCATATCGGCTGGACCAGCAAGGGCTTGCGCGGCGGCGCGGCGTTTCGCGCCGAGGTCAACCAGGTCAAGGATGCGGACGAGGTCCGCGCCGTGATCGACCGTTTCTATGGACCGCTCGCCGAACAGCAGGAAGCGGCATGAATTCCACCATCGCCCCGCCGCGCGCCCGGCAAGCGACCGGTCCCGCCGGCTTGGGAGAAGCGGTAGGGGGAGACGCGCTCGGGGTGCTCGCCGCGTTGCCGTTTCCGGTGCTGGTGGTCGGCGCCGACGACCGGGTCGATTACGTCAACGCCGCCGCCGAACAGTTCTTCGGCCACGGCGCGTCCGTTCTGAGAGACGCGCCGTTGACGGGGGTCATTCCCGTCGACAGTCCGATTTCGTCGCTGGTGCTTCAGGTCCGCGCGACCGGCGCCAGCATCGCCGAATATGACGCGACGCTGGAACTGTGGAACGTGGGGCAGGGCGGCCGGCGCGGCACCAAGCGGCTGACCGTTCAGGCCGCGCCGTTCGGGGAAAGCGGCGACGCGGTGGTGCTGTCGTTTCAGGAAAAATCCATAGCCGACGGCATTGACCGGCGTCTGCTGCACCGCGATTCGGCGCGGTCGGTGACCGCGCTGGCGGCGATGCTGGCCCATGAGGTGAAGAACCCGCTCTCCGGAATCCGGGGCGCGGCGCAGCTTCTGGAACAGACCGTGGGTGAGGACGACCGCCAGTTTACCCGCCTGATTTGCGACGAATCCGACCGCATCTGCGCGCTGGTCGACCGTATGGCGATCTTTTCGGAGAACCCGACCTTGGAGCGCGCGGCGGTGAATATCCATGAGATCCTCGAACGCGCTCGAGACATCGCGGCCGCAGGGTTCGCGCGCCACCTGCGTTTCGTCGAAAATTACGACCCGTCCCTGCCGCCGGTCCATGGCGATCGCGACCAGCTCATCCAGATATTCCTGAACCTGGTGAAGAACGCGGCCGAGGCCGCGCCCGACGTTGGCGGCGAGATCGTTCTCACCACCGCCTTCCGGCACGGCGTCCGGCTGGCGCTGCCCGGCGGCGAACGCCGGGTCCAGTTGCCGCTCTGGGTGAGCGTTGGCGATAACGGTCCGGGTATTCCCGCCGAGATCGCCGGCAATCTGTTTGATCCGTTCGTTACGACGAAAACCAACGGCTCGGGGCTGGGGCTTGCGCTGGTCGCCAAGCTGATCGGCGATCACGGCGGCACGATCGAATTCGACAGCGAGCCCGGCCAGACATCGTTCCACGTCATGCTGCCCATGAGCGACGGCGATCGCTCAACGCCGGGAGACGGCGAATGACCGCGTCGACCATACTGGTCGCCGATGACGACAGCGCGATCCGCACGGTCGTCGCGCAGGCGCTGGGCCGGCAAGGCCACGAGGTGCGCACCGCATCCAACGCGGCGACGCTGTGGCGTTGGGTGGAGGAGGGCGACGGCGACCTGGTCATCACCGACGTGATCATGCCCGACGAAAACGGGCTCGATCTCATTCCCCGCATTCAGAGCATCCGCCCCGATCTCAAGATCGTGGTGATGAGCGCGCAAAACACGTTGCTGACGGCGGTCAAGGCGGCCGAGGTGGGCGCGTTCGAATATTTGCCGAAGCCGTTCGATCTCGGCGAACTGGTCACGGTGGTGGAGCGCGCGCTCAGCGAGCGAGAGAGCGCATCGGGCGGCGCCGTGGAACCGGATCGCGGCGAGCAATTGCCGCTGATCGGACGGTCGCCGGCGATGCAGGACATCTATCGCGTGCTGGCGCGTCTGATGGGCACCGATCTGACGGTGATGATCACCGGCGAATCGGGCACTGGCAAGGAGTTGGTGGCGCGCGCGCTGCATGATTACGGCAAGCGGCGGAGCGCCCCGTTCGTGGCGATCAACATGGCCGCGATTCCGCGCGAGCTGGTCGAAAGCGAACTGTTCGGCCATGAACGCGGCGCTTTCACCGGCGCCACCAGCCGCGGTGTCGGCCGCTTCGAGCAGGCGCAGGGCGGCACGCTGTTTCTCGACGAGATCGGCGACATGCCGCTCGACGCCCAGACGCGGCTGTTGCGGGTCCTGCAGGAAGGCGAATACACCACGGTCGGCGGACGCACCCCGCTGAAGTCCGACGTGCGAATCATCGCGGCCACGCACCGCGAACTGGGGCAACTGGTTCACCAGGGACGGTTTCGCGAGGATCTGTTCTACCGTCTGAACGTGGTGCCTATCCGCCTGCCGCCGCTGCGTGAGCGCCTTGAGGATATTCCCGAACTGGTGCGCCATTTCTTCTCCCGGGCAATGGAAGACGGGCTGGGGCACAAATCGGTCGAGAAGCGGGCCATGGAACGGCTGAGCGCCTATTCCTGGCCGGGCAATGTGCGCGAGCTTGAAAACCTGGTGCGCCGTCTCGCCGCGCTTTATTCGGAGGAAACCATCGGTTTCGACGTGGTGGAGCAGGAACTCACCACACCTCCGCTCGGCGATGCGCCGGGCGGGCGCGACGACGAAACCCTGGGCGAGGCGGTCGAGCGTCATCTGACCCGATATTTCACCGCGCAGAACGGCGGGTTGCCGCCCGACGGGCTTTATGGTCGAATATTAGAAGAAGTCGAAAAGCCATTGATTATGCAGACGCTTTCAGCTACCCGTGGAAACCAGATACAGGCCGCGCGGCTGCTTGGGCTGAACCGGAACACGCTGCGCAAAAAAATTCGTGAACTCGACATTGAAGTTGTACGGGGCCTAAAATGACGCCGCGATTGGCGCCCTGTCGAAGGCCGCGAGGCGTTCGGCGCAGCGGGGTTTAACATCGGATGACTGGCGATATCGCCACCGTCGAAAACGGGTATTCAGCCCGCTTCACCCAATGGGCTGGCCGGATCGGTCTTGGGCGCAAACTCGCCGTTGCGCTCGCGATCGCCTCGCTGGGGTCCGCGTTGGCGACCTATGCGGCGCTGACCGGGTCCTCGCCGTTCGGCACCGATACCGCGACGATCCTGATCCTGCTCAATATCGACCTGGTCCTGTTTCTGCTGCTGTGCGCGGTGGTGGCGCGCCGCCTGGTGGCGATCTGGATCGAACGTCGCCGGGGCTCGGTGGGCTCGCGGCTGCACACGCGCCTGGTGTTCTGGTTCAGTCTCGTCGCGCTGACCCCGGCGATCATCGTTTCAATATTTTCGGCGATGTTTTTCAGTTTCGGCATGCAGGCCTGGTTCAGCGATCAGGTGCGCACAGCGGTCAGTGAATCCCATCTTGTCGCGCTCGCTTATCTGCGTGAGCACCAGCAGGTGATCCGTGGCGACGCCCTGGCCATGGCGCGCGACGTTAATCGCGCCGCGCCGCGGCTGTGGGGCAATGTTGATTCGTTCAATCGCTTTCTCGCGGCGCAGGGGACGATCAGAAACCTCAGCGAAGCCTATGTATTCGATGGGAGCGGCCGCGTGCACGCCCGCTGGAATCTGAGTTTCGTCCTGGACCGTGATCCGGTGCCGTTCCGCTCGCTGGAGCGCGCCCGAAGCGGCGAACTGGTGGTGCTGACCAGCGAGGCCGACGACAGGCTGCGGGCGATCGTGAAGCTGGAAGGCGTCGTCGATACGTTTCTCTATGTCGGGCGCTATGTGGAGCCGCGCGTGCTGAATTACATCGACAAGACCCGGCGCGCGGTCAACCAATACAAAACCATAGAGGGACAACGCTCCACCATCGAGATTACCTTTGCGATGGTCTTCGTGCTGGTGGCGCTGCTGCTGCTGATGGCGGCGATCTGGGTGGGGTTGTCCTTTGCGACGCGACTGGTGCGACCGATAACCTCGCTCGCCAACGCGGCCGAGAAGGTGCGCTCCGGCGATCTCAGCGCGCGCGTGCCGGAAGGCGATGCGAGTGACGAAATCGGCTCGCTCAGCCGCGCCTTCAACCGTATGACGGGTCAGATCGAGGCGCAGCGCGGCGAACTGGTCGAGGCCAACCGCCAGCTCGAGGCGCGTCGTCATTTCATGGAAACGGTCCTGACCGGCGTCTCCGCCGGTGTGGTGGGGCTCGACGCGGACGGCCGCGTCAATCTGCCAAACCGAACCGCTTCCGATCTGCTGTCCACGGAACTCGAGGGCGGCATAGGTGAGAAGCTGCGCGACATCGCGCCCGAAATGTCGGCCTTGCTCGATGAGGCGGATCGTTGGCCCGACCGGATGGCCGAAGCCCAGATCAATATCGAACGCGACGGCCGTACCCGGACGCTGCTGGTTCGCATTGTCGCCGACCGCACGAAACAGGGTATCAACGGGTTCGTGGTGACCTTCGATGACGTCACCGCGCTGCTGTCGGCCCAGCGCAAGGCGGCGTGGTCCGACATCGCGCGACGCATCGCCCATGAGATAAAGAATCCGCTGACCCCGATCCAGCTTTCCGCCGAACGGCTGCGCCGCAAATATCTGAAGGAAATTACCACCGATCCCGAAAGTTTCTCGATCTGCACCGACACGATCGTCCGGCATGTGGAGGATATCGGTCGGATGGTCGATGAATTCTCCTCTTTCGCCCGGATGCCGGCACCCGAGATGGCGCCCGGTGAACTGACGGCGCTGTGCCGGCGGGAAATTGCCCTGCAACGGGCCGCGCATCCGGAAATCGACTTCGTTGATGGGATTCCCGATCACGAGGTGAGCGCGATTTGCGATGGAGGACAGATCGGCCAGGCGCTGACCAACCTGCTGCAGAACGCCGCCGAGTCAATCGAGGGGCGCGATGCGCCCGACGGCGGCGAGGCGCTGGAGCCCGGGCGTATCGTGGTCTCGGTCGAACTCGGCGAAGGACTGGCGCTGATCGAGGTCTCCGACAACGGGCGCGGCTTGCCCCGAAAGGAGCGCGACAGGCTCACAGAGCCTTACGTGACGACGCGCGAAAAAGGAACCGGGCTGGGGCTCGCGATCGTGCGCAAGATCATGGAAGACCATGGCGGCGCGCTGCAACTGGCGGACAATGACGAGGGCGGCGCCAGCGTCCGGTTGATCCTGCCGACGGGGGAAGGCGAGGCGGCATCCGCCACATCGACCAGGGAGATGGCCGGCCATGGCATTTGATATTCTTGTCGTCGACGACGAGGCGGATATCCGACGCCTCGTCTCCGACGTGCTCGAAGACGAGGGGTATGAATGCCGGGTCGCCGCCGACAGCGCCGGCGCGTTGGCTGCCGTCGAGGAGCGTCAGCCCAGCCTTGTGATCCTCGATATCTGGCTGAACGAAAGCGAACGCGACGGGCTCGATGTTCTGGAAATTCTGAAAAGGCGATATCCGGAAATGCCGGTCGTGATGATCAGCGGTCATGGCACGATCGAGACCGCCGTTAACGCGATCCAAATGGGCGCCTACGATTTCATCGAGAAGCCGTTCAAGGCCGATCGTCTGGTGTTGCTGGTCCAGCGCGCCATTGACGCCGCGCGACTGCGCCGCGAGAACGCCGAGTTGCGCCAGCGCGCCGGCGCCGAGACCGTGATGATCGGCGAGGCTTCCTCGATCGTGCAACTCAGCAACGCCATCGACCGCATTGCGCCGACCGACAGCCGGGTGCTGATCACCGGTCCGGCGGGCGCCGGCAAGGAGGTTGTCGCGCGGCTGGTCCATGAGCGGTCGCGGCGCAACGCCGGCCCGCTGATCGTGGTCAACTGCGCCACCATGTCGCCCGAACGCATGGAAATCGAGCTGTTCGGCACCGAACAAGGCGTCGACGGGACGGGCAGCGCGCGCATCGTCGGCCATTTCGAAAGGGCCCACGGCGGGACCCTGCTGCTCGACGAAGTGAGCGACATGCCGCCGGAAACCCAGAGCAAGATCGTGCGCGTGCTCCAGGAACAGACGTTTCAGCGGATCGGCGGCGCTGCGAAGGTGCATGTGAATGTGCGCGTGATGGCGACCTCGAACCGCGACCTCAACGAGGAGATGAATTCGGGCCGCTTCCGCCAGGATTTGTTCTACCGGCTGAATGTGGTGCCGGTCGAGGTGCCGCCGCTGTCGGCGCGCCGCGAGGATATCCCAAGGATCGTGCGGCATTTCGTGGAACAATCGGCCGAGGCTTCCGGCGTGCCGCCGCGCCACGTCGCCGAGGACGCGATGGCCGCGCTGCAGGCCTATAGCTGGCCCGGCAATGTACGCCAGCTGCGTAACGTGGTGGACTGGATACTGATCATGGCGCCGGGCGAGGCGCCGGACGCGGTGCGCGCCGATATGCTGCCGCCCGAGATAATATCGACCACGACGGAGTCCATGCGGTGGGACCGGGGCAGTGAAATCATGGGGTTGCCGCTCCGCGAAGCGCGGGAAATTTTCGAACGCCAATACCTGGTTTCCCAGATCGATCGCTTCGGCGGCAATATTTCGCGGACCGCGTCGTTTATCGGCATGGAGCGCTCGGCGCTGCATCGCAAACTCAAATCACTTGGCGTCAGCGCCGCCGATAGGGTAGACGGGGCTGGTGGATAAAATCTAACGTATGGGAAACCGTCATATCGGTACCATATGTTAGAATCTATCCACTAGAAACTGAGCATCCCAATTCCGATAACGAATTTCAACGGAGCGAGACCCGCATGAAAGCCATTGTCTGCGGCGCCGGTCAGGTGGGGTTCCATATCGCCCGCCAGCTGGCCGCGGAGAATAATGACGTAACGGTAATCGACCATTCCGAGGAACGTGTCCGCCATGTCGGCGACGCGCTCGATGTTCAGGCGATGGTCGGCTTTGCGTCTCATCCCGACGTGCTGGAGCGCGCGGCGGCCGGCGACGCCGACATGATCATCGCGGTCACCCAGGCCGACGAGGTCAACATGGTGGCATGCCAGGTGGCCCATTCTCTGTTCAACGTACCAACCAAGATCGCGCGGGTGCGCCATCAGAGCTATCTCGATCCGATCTGGGCGGACCTGTTCAGCCGCGAGCACATGCCCATCGACGTCATCATTTCGCCGGAGATCGAGGTGGCGCGCGCGATTTCCCGGCGCCTTACGGTTCCCGGCGCGTTCGACACCATTCCGCTGGCCGACGGCAGGGTACAGGTGATCGGGGTGCGCTGCGACGATGACTGCCCGGTCATCAACACGCCATTGCGTCAGCTCACCGGCATTTTTCCCGACCTCAATATCGTCGTGGTCGGGATCATTCGGGATGGCGGAAACGTCGTGCCGACCGCGGAAGACCAGATGCTGGCGGGCGACGAAGTTTATTTCGTCGCCGACAGCGAGCATGTCGGGCGCGCGATGGCGGTCTTTGGCCACGAGGAAGCGCAGGCCCGGCGCGTCATCATCGCCGGTGGCGGCCATATCGGCGAGTTTCTCGCCCGTCTGATCCACGATGAGCACCCGGGCGTGAACGCGAAGGTGATCGAGTTCAACAAGGATCAGGCCGAGCGCGCCGCCCGCGCCCTGCCCGACACCACGGTGCTCAATGGCGACGCGCTTGATCCGGACATTCTCCAGGAAGCCAATGTCAGCGTCACCGAGGCCATCATCGCGGTGACCAATGATGATGAAACCAATATCCTGGCGTCGTTGCTGGCCAAACGCTATGGCTGCACGCGCGCGCTGACGCTGATCAATAATATGAATTACGGGCCGCTGATCACCACGCTCGGGGTCGATGCGGTGGTCAGTCCGCGCGCGATCACGGTCTCGACCATTCTCCAGCATGTGCGGCGCGGCCGCATCCGCGCGGTCCATTCGTTGAACGAGGGGTTCGGCGAGATCATGGAGGCCGATATTCTCGATACCTCCCGGCTGGTCGGTCTGCCGATCCGGGACGCCGACCTGCCGGACGGCGTGCTGTTCGGCGCCATCGTGCGCGACGAGGAGGTGCTCATTCCGAGGGCGGGCACCCTGCTTCGCGCCAATGACCGGGTGGTGATGTTCGTCGCGTCGCAGGCGGTGAAGCATGTCGAAAAACTGTTCGCCGTACGGCTTGAATTTTTTTAAGAGAAACCCGCGTTCATGTCCCGCATAGCCTATGTCGACGGAATCTATGTGCCGCACGGATCGGCCGCCGTTCATATCGAGGATCGCGGCTATCAGTTCGCCGATGGCGTCTACGAGGTGATCGCGGTGGTCGGAGGCCGTCGGATCGACGACGACAATCATTTCGAACGGCTCGAACGTTCGTTGGGCGAGCTTGGCATTCCTATGCCGATGTCGCGCCGCCCGATGTCCATGGTGATGGACGAGGTGGTGCGCCGCAACCGCGTCGATCATGGGATACTCTATTTGCAGGTCACCCGGGGCGCCGCGCGGCGCGAACACGCCTGGCCCCGAGTATCGCGACCGGTGCTGACCATTACCGCCCGTCGCCAACCGCCGCCCGGCGCCGAACTTGTCGCGCGGGGCGTCGCGGTGATCACCATCCCCGACATGCGCTGGAAACGAAACGACATCAAGTCGATCTCGCTGGTCGCCAACGTGCTCGGCAAACAGACCGCGCGCGAGGCCGGCGCCTATGAAGCCTGGATGCTCGACGGCGAGGGGAATGTCACCGAGGGAACCTCGACCACGGCGTGGATCGTCACCGCGGCCGGCGAAATCGTCACGCGACCCCTCGACAACGCGATCCTAAGCGGCGTGACCCGGACCGCCATCCTCGAGATCGCGCGCGCGGCGAAACTGCCGGTGGTGGAGCGCGCATTCTCGCCCACCGAAGCCGTGGCCGCGAAAGAAGCCTTCCTGACCAGCACATCATCCTATGTGATGCCGATTATCTCGATCGACGACCGGCGGGTTGGCGATGGTCGCCCCGGTTCGGTGACGCTCGATCTTTTGAAACGATATAATCAACGCATTCAACCGGTAAACTATTCGTGATCGCAATGATAATTGAGGAACTGCCCCGCGCGGTTTTGTTCGATTGGGACAATACGCTGGTCGATAGCTGGGCCACGATTCACGAATCCCTGAACACCACACTCGCGGCCATGGGGCATCCGGTCTGGACTTTCGATGAAACCCGCGCACGGGTACGCAAATCGTTACGTGAAACCTTCCCCGAAATGTTCGGCGATGACTGGGAAAAAGCGCGCGATATCTTCTATGAACGGTTCCGCGAAATTCATCTCGAAATGCTGGTCACGCTTCCGGGCTCCGAAGAACTGATCAGGGCCTTGGCGCAAAAAAACGTCTATCTTGGGGTAGTTAGCAACAAGTCCGGCGATCATTTGCGGCGCGAGGCGGTGCATCTCGGCTGGGACGCATTGTTCGGGCGGCTTGTCGGCGCGACCGACGCGGTGCGCGACAAGCCGGCGATCGAGCCGGTGAATATGGCGCTCGAGGGTAGTGGAATCGCGCCCGGTCGAGATGTCTGGTTTGTCGGCGACACCGGGATCGACATGCAGTGCGCCCACAACGCGAACTGTGTCCCGATCCTGATCCGGGAGGCCGCACCGGGCACGGATGAGTTTACGGAATTTGCGCCAGAGACCCATTTCTTCGACTGCGCGGCGCTAGCCGGACTTGTCTATGACCTGTAGGGTCCCATATTGTCGAAGAAGCGGGATTGATGTAGCAAATCCCGAACGCAATTACGGGGGCCGATAAAGTCGGGAAAAGGTGGCGTTCCCGGTTCGGGGCCCCGTGTAACCAAAAGAAAACAAGGGCCCGTATAATCATGACCGTTCAAGACACTTTCCTGAACCATATTCGTAAAGGCAAAACGCCGGTGACCGTTTTTCTGGTCAATGGCGTGAAGCTGCAAGGCATCATCACCGGGTTCGATAATTTCTGTGTCCTGCTGCGGCGCGATGGCCATTCGCAGCTCGTCTATAAGCATGCGATTTCAACCGTCATGCCGGTAGCGCCGATTTCGCTCTACGACGACGACGACAAGGAGCAGGAAGAAGAAGCTCTCGCTTGACGTGATCGATACGGCCGGCGAGGGCTTTGATGGCGCTACGGGGCGCGCCGCGGTCCTCCACCCTTACCTTAAATCCGGCAAACGCGATGCGAGGGCGCCCGAGGCGCGTCTTGACGAAGCGGCCGGACTCGCCCGCGCGATCGATCTTAAAATCGTCGCGGCCGAATTGTTCCCGGTGACGCGGCGACGGCCGGCGACCTATTTCGGCGCCGGCGTGGTCGAGACCGTCGCCGATTTGGTCGAAACCCAGGAAATCGAAATCGTCTGTGTCGATACCGCGCTGTCGCCGATCCAGCAGCGCAATCTGGAACGCGCCTGGAAGTGCAAGGTCATCGACCGCACCGGTCTGATCCTGGAAATCTTCGGCGCCCGCGCGCGTACCCATGAAGGCCGGCTTCAGGTCGAACTTGCCCACCTGTCCTACCAGCGGAGCCGCCTGGTGCGCAGTTGGACCCATCTCGAACGCCAGCGCGGCGGGTTCGGGTTTACCGGCGGTCCGGGCGAAACTCAGATCGAATCCGATCGCCGGCAGATCGACGAACGCATCACGCGGCTCAAGCGTCAGCTCGACCGGGTGCGCCGCACCCGCGAATTGCACCGAAAGGCGCGCAATCGCGTGCCCAATCCGGTGATTGCGCTGGTCGGGTATACCAACGCCGGCAAATCGACCCTGTTCAACCGGCTCACACAGGCCGATGTGCATGCCGAGGATCAGTTGTTCGCGACGCTCGATCCCACGATGCGCTCGTTGAAACTCCCCTCGGGGCGCACCGTCATTCTGTCGGACACGGTGGGTTTCGTGTCTAACCTGCCGACCGATCTGATCGCGGCCTTTCGGGCGACGCTTGAGGAGGTCGTCGAGGCGAACCTCATCGTCCATGTGCGCGACGCCGCGCATCCGGACAGCGAGGCCCAGAAACTGGATGTGCTTTCGGTGCTCGACGGCCTCGGAATCGATGGATCCGAAAAAGGCTACATCCTTGAGGTGCTGAACAAGATCGACCTGCTCGATGACGAGGCCCGCGAGAACGTTCTCAACCGCGTCGGGCGGTCCAACGACACCGTGGCGATCTCGGCGGTGACCGGAGAGGGTTGCGCGACGGTCCTCGATCTGATCGACGCCACTGTCGGTGGCCGGGATTATGTGGAGCTTTCCGTCGATATCGCGGACGGCGCCGCCATCGCCTGGCTTTATCGCCACGGCGACGTGGTGAACCGCGAGGATGGCGAGCGCGAAGCGCGCTTCAAGGTGGGGCTCGATGCGGCGGATCTCGCGCGTTTCGAACGCCGCGCGAAGCCTGCTCCGCTACCGCGGGACGACGTGGACACCCCGACGAACTGAGCCACCCGGTTACCCGAAAATACTTTGTCGTCCTGGAGTGTTGACACGATCGGGCAGTCCTCTTATATAGCTGGCACTCGCCAATCGGGAGTGCTAACAGGCGCTATTCCGTAAGCGTTTAGAACAACATCAGGAGAGAAGGTCGATGAAAATCAGGCCATTGCATGACCGCGTACTGGTCGAGCCGTTGGAGGCGGAGGAAAAGTCCGCCGGTGGGATTATTATTCCGGATACAGCCAAGGAAAAACCGATGGAAGGCAAGATTGTCGCTGTCGGTTCCGGGGCGCGCGGCGAGGACGGCAAAATCGTCAAACTGGACGTAAAGTCCGGTGACCGCGTTCTGTACGGAAAGTGGTCGGGCACCGAGGTCAAGGTAGACGGTAACGACTATCTGATCATGAAGGAGTCCGACATCATGGGTGTAATTGAGTAGAGGTTGGATAGATGGCAGCCAAGGAAGTTAAATTCGAAGCAGACGCCAGGGGCCGCATGCTCCAAGGCGTCGATATTCTCGCCAACGCGGTCAAGGTGACGCTGGGGCCCAAGGGCCGCA
>CAZPMO010000057.1:0-25884 GCA_964587515.1 uncultured Rhodospirillaceae bacterium
CGCCTGCCCGAGAAACCGATTTGCCTCCATCAAATGATCCTATTTGGTCGGATAGCGCTCTAACCCCTTGCCGCGGATCATATCGGCGGCTTTCTCGGCGATCATGATGACCGGCGCATTGGTGGCGCCGCCGATCAGATCGGGCATCACGGAGGCGTCGACAACCCGCAGGCCCTCGATGCCCCGCGCCCGCAAATTCCCGTCGACGACCGCTCGCTCATCGTCGTCGGCGCCCATTTTGCAGGTCCCGACCGGGTGATGAACGGTGGTCATGGTCGCCCGCACATGCGCGTCGAGGTCCGCGTCCGACTGGCAGCCGGCGCCGGGCGCGAGCTCCTCGCCGGCGAACGATCCCATTGCGTCCGATCCGGCCAGTTCCCGGATCATGCGAAGCCCGCGCCGCATGACCCGCCATTCTTCCTCCAGGCCAAGGAAATTCTGGTGGATCAGGAGAGCATCGCCCGGATCGGCGGAGGCGAGCGCCACATGCCCGCGACTGACCGGGCGCATGGGCATGGCGCGGACCGAAAACGAATCCTGAAAGGCCTTTTTGAAGGGCGGCAAATAGGGCGACGCGGTGGTCGTCGCGCCCATCCAGAACAGCAGTTGAACGTCGGGGACCGGCTCCTCCGGCGCGGTCTTCAGAAAAGCGGTGATGCCGAACGGCAGGTCGGCGGCGAACCCGCCTCGGCCCAGCCAGGCTCTGCCGAGCGCGAGACCAACCCGGTCCAGCCGCATGTTATTCTGAAACGGGCCGCCTGATTTGCGGCGGAAGGAAAGCGCCGCCGATGTGTGGTCCATCAGGTTTTGTCCGACGGCTTTATTGGGGACCACGACGTCGATACCGTGCCCGCGCAGATGATCGGGATCGCCAATGCCGGAAAGCATCAGAAGCTGGGGAGAGTTTATGGCGCCGCCGGCGAGAATGACTTCACCATCCGCCGTCGCCGTGAGGGTCTTTCCATGTCGTCTGTAGGTGACCCCTGTCGCCCGTGCGCCGTCGAGATCAATCCGCGCCGCCAGCGCCCCGGTTTCGACGGTTAAGTTCGTCCGCCGCAGGGCAGGGCGCAGATAGGCCGCCGCCGCGCTCCAGCGCCGCCCGTCGCGCAATGTCATCTGCATGCGCGCGAAGCCCTCGGGCTCCTTCCCGTTATAATCCTCGGTAAAGGGATATTGCGCGTCGCGACCGGCGGCGATGAAGGCGTCGCACAGTGGGTCCTCGAAGGTTGAAAAACGTGTGGTCAGCGGTCCGCCGACGCCGCGATGGGCGTCTTCGCCGCCCTCCCAGTCCTCGGATTTTCGAAAATACGGCAGCACGTGGGCGAACGACCAATCCGGCAGACCAAAAGACGCCCAGCGGTCGTAATCGGAGGGATGCCCGTGATAATAGGCCATGGCGTTTATGGAAGACGAGCCGCCGATCACCTTGCCGCGGGCGCACTCGATGCGGCGGCGGTCCATGGCTTCCGACGGTTCGGCGAAATACATCCAGTCGTGCAGCCGCTTCTGAAGAATTCGTCCCCAGCCCAGCGGAATCTTGATCCAGGGATCCCTGTCCCATCCGCCGGCTTCCAGCAGCAGAACCTTCACGTCCGCATCTTCCGTAAGCCGTCCGGCCAGCGTGCAACCGGCGGACCCCGCGCCGACGATGATGTAATCGAAACTGTTGCTCATAATTGCGCCGACAACCTAATCCAACTCGAAGGCCGCGACCACGGGGGCGTGATAGGATTCCGGAGAGCCGTGGGCGACGGCGTAGCCGATGACTTCGTCTTCCAGCCCCTCGTTGTGAATTTCGACCTCTCGGAAGCGGCCCAGCAGCGGCCGCGAGACCAGAATGTGATCCAGCATCAGCGCGTGGCCCGCATGCATCACCGAATAACGCCGCGATTCCGGCGCCGCGCGTTCGATGGGGATCAGCACGCGGCCGGCCAGGGCGCCATTGGCGGTGTCTTCCTCCTCGCCGCGCAGGATGCGCAGCGGCATCTCACGCGCTTCCGCGTTCATGTCGCCGCACACCACGATCAGGGCGTCCGCGTCCTCGTCGAAAGCGCGGTCGACCGCGAGGCGCGCCTCGAACGCCTGACCGGCGCGCTTGATGGTCGCGAGATAGAACCCTTCGGCCCAGCCCGGCACCGACTTCCAGGTGAACGGGCCTTCTTTCTGGCCGGGCACGAAGGCGGCCAGTGGTGCCCGCAGATGCATGTTCAGGACATGCAATACCCGGCCCCCGGCGAGCCGGATGGCCGCATGCAGCACCGGGCGGTCCCAGCCGACCGGGCGCGGACCCTCATCCGGTGGGATGGCGGTGATGCGGGCATAATCGGGTGGCGTCACGAGATCGTGCCAGTACTGGCGCGACCAGGCGACCGGCGCGCGGCTCAGGATCAGCAGGTTCTGCACGTCGAGCGGCCCGCCCCCGTCGGCGCGCACCGAGGCGACGCGGTGAAATCCGGCGTATTCGGTGCCGTCCAGGAGGGCGTCGAGGGCGGCGAAATTCCGGGGGGCGCTTTTGTCGCCCGGCGGTTTCTGGGCGTTGACCTCTTGCAGGCACAATATATCGGCGCGCAGTCGCTCGATCTGCGGGCGAAGAATGCGGACGCGCTCGGCCAGCGACGGCCCGTCGCCCGCCCGGTCGTCGAGATTTTCCACATTGAACGATGCGATGCGCATTATGATGCGTTCCCGGTCGTGAACACCGCGTGGGGGACAGAATAGCACGCGGACGCAAAGATAAGGGTATCGCGACATGACGGACGAAGCGGAACGGATTCAGGACCTCGCCGAGGCGCTGCGCGACTCGGAGAACCGGATTCGCGGGCTGGTCGATATTCTGGTCGACGGGCTGATCGTTATCGATGAGCAGGGCTCGATCCGAAATTTCAATCCGGCGGCCGAGAAAATCTTCGGCTGGACGGCGGGCGAGGTCACCGGCCAATCCGTGAATATGCTGATGCCCGATTCCTACGCCCGGGAACATGACGGCTATGTGACGCGTTATATGGAAACCGGCGAGGCCCGGATCATCGGCATCGGCCGCGAGGTCACGGGATTGCGCAAGGACGGGACCGAATTTCCTATGGATCTGTCGGTCGCCGAAATGAACGTCCGAAGCACGCGCTATTTCGTGGGCACGGTGCGCGATCTCTCCGAGCGCCGCGAAATCGAGGCCGAGCTGCGCCAGGCCCACAAGATGGAGGCGCTGGGCCAGCTCACCGGCGGCGTCGCGCACGACTTCAACAATCTGCTGGCCGTCCTGATGATGGATCTCGAACTGCTGGCCGAGATGACCGGCGACAACGAGGAGATGGAGGAGCTGGTCACCGAGGCGCGCGAGGTCGTTCACGCCGGGGCCGAGCTTACGCAACGGCTCCTGGCGTTTTCGCGCCGCCAATCGCTGCAGCCCCGCGTGCTCGATCTCAACGTGCTGATTTCAAGTGTCGCATCCTTGTTGCGCCGCACCCTGGGCGAGGGCGTGCAGATCGACATCGTCGGGCCCAGCGATCTATGGCCGACCCTGGCCGATCCGGGCCAGGTCGAGAACGCGCTTCTCAATCTCGCGATCAATGCCCGCGACGCGATGGAAGCCGGTGGCAGGCTCACCATCGAGACCGCGAACACCATGCTCGACGATGATTACGCGGCGCGGCAGACCGATGTCGAGGCGGGAAACTATGTTCTGCTCAGCGTCACCGACAATGGCGCCGGTATGCCGCCGGAAATCGTCGAGAAGGTCTTCGATCCGTTCTTTTCGACCAAGGAGGCCGGCTCGGGCAGCGGCCTCGGGCTCAGCATGGTCTATGGTTTCGTCAAGCAATCGGGTGGCCATGTCGCGATTTACAGCGAGCCGGGCCGCGGCACCACGGTCAATCTCTATTTGCCTAAAGCGCCGGACGACGGAACCGCCGAGGACATATCGGCGCCGGCGGAAATCGTCGCTGGGGACGAGGTGGTTCTGCTGGTCGAGGATCATCCCCAGCTTCGCCGCCGTGCGCGCCGCGTGCTCGACGAGCTCGGCTATCGTGTCACCGAGGCGGAGAATGGCGATAGCGCCCTGAAAATACTGGAGGCGCGCGACGATATCGAATTGCTGTTCACAGACATCGTGATGCCGGGCGCGCTCGATGGCGCCGCCCTGGCCAACGAGGCGCGCAAGCTGCGCCCCGGGATCAGGATCCTGTTCACCACCGGCTATGCCGAGCAGGCGCAAATCGCCGAGGGACTGCTCGAGCAGGGCGGCGAGTTGTTGCGAAAACCCTATACCAAGGCGCAACTGTCGGCGAAGATTCGCGCGCTGCTGGACTGAACCACGCCGCTTGCTCCCGCTCCCCGCCCCCTATAACTTCCGGGTTCGGGAGATAAATTTCGCGCGCGGCGGGGGCCGCTAAAGACTTGCGCTATGTAAGCACACGGGGCGCCGCCCCGACCCTCGGGTTCGAAGACGTCCTGCTGGCGGGACTTGCGACCGATGGCGGGCTCTATGTCCCCGACGATTGGCCCACATTTTCGACCGACGATTTCCGCGCCATGGCTGGTCTGCCCTATGACGCGCTTGCCGTTCGCGTCATGTCCCCCTTTATCGACGGCGCCGTTTTGGAGGGCGATTTCGCCGCCCTGGTCATGGACGCCTATGCCGGGTTCGATCACCGCGCGGTGGCGCCGCTGCGCCAGCTCGATCAAGGGGTGTGGCTGTTGGAGTTGTTCCATGGCCCGACGCTGGCTTTCAAGGATTATGCGTTGCAGGTGCTGGGCCGCCTGTTCGATCATGTTCTCGCCCGGCGGGGCGAGCGGATGACGATCGTCGGGGCCACCTCGGGCGATACCGGCTCGGCCGCCATCGAGGCCTGCCGTGACCGCGACGCCATCGATATTTTCATTCTGCACCCCAAGGGGCGGGTGTCCGATGTGCAGCGCCGCCAGATGACCACCGTGGCGGCCGCCAACGTCCACAATATCGCCATCGAGGGCACGTTCGACGACTGCCAGGACCTTGTGAAGGCGATGTTCAACGACGCGGAATTCCGCAAGGGCTGTCGTCTCGGCGCGGTAAATTCGATCAACTGGGCGCGCATCATGGCGCAGGTGGTTTATTACGTCGCCGCCGCGACCGCGTTGGGGGCGCCCGATCGCGCCGTTGCGTTCTCCGTGCCGACCGGCAATTTCGGCAACGTGTTCGCGGGATACGTGGCCCGGCAGATGGGCCTGCCGGTCGCGCAGCTCATCATCGGCAGCAACCGCAACGACATCATCACGCGGTTCTTCGAAACCGGCGACATGGTCACCGCCGGGGTCGAGCCCACCCTAAGCCCGAGCATGGATATCCAGGTCTCCAGCAATTTCGAGCGCCTGCTGTTCGACCTTTACGCGCGAGATACGGCGGCGCTGAATCAGTCCATGGACAATTTCCGGGACAGCGGCCGGATGACGGTCACGGAGAACGCGCTGGCCCAGGCGCGGAATTTGTTCGCCGCGGGCCGGCTCGACGACGACGATACGCTGCGCGCCATCGCGGGCGTCGCGCGGGAGACCGGCATCATGGTCGACCCGCATTCCGTCATCGGAGTCGAGATCGGCCGGACCCGCCGGCGTGATCCGTCGACGCCGCTTGTGGCGCTGGCCACCGCCCATCCGGCCAAGTTCCCCGACGCGGTCGAACGCGCCACCGGCGTGCGCCCGCCGCTGCCGGCCCATCTGGCCGATCTGCACACCCGCGAGGAACGTTTCGAGACGTTGCCCAACGAAATCGGCGCGGTGATGGATTCTATCCGCGCGCAAATTCCTTCAGCGGGGGCGGCATGACGGTCGAACTCACCACGCTCGACGGCGGGCTTCGGGTCGTCACGTACCGGATGACGGCGGTCGAGACGGTCTCGCTGGGCGCCTGGGTCAATGTGGGTACGCGCTACGAACGCCCCGAGGTCAACGGCATCGCCCACATGCTGGAACACATGGCGTTCAAGGGCACGAGCCGGCGCGGCGCGCGCGCCATCGCCGAGGAAATCGAATCGGTGGGCGGTCATCTCAACGCCTATACCTCGCGCGAGTTCACCGCCTATTACGCGACCGTGCTGCGGGGCGACGAGCGAATCGCGCTCGACATCATCGGCGACATTCTCCAGCACTCGGTGTTCGACGCCGATGAACTCGCCCGCGAACGCGCCGTCATCCTGCAGGAAATCGGCCAGGCCAACGACACGCCCGACGACGTGATCTTCGACCAGTTCCAGGAAACCGCGTATCCCGACCAGCCGGTCGGCCGCCCGGTGCTGGGAACCGCCGAACTGGTCGCGAACATGCCGCGCGAGGCGCTGCGATCGTATATGGACGAACACTATACGGCGGACCGCATGGTCATCTCCGCCGCCGGCAACGTGGAGCACGAACACATCGTCGAACTGACGCGCGAAGCGTTCGATGCGCTCGGCCGGCGCGATGCGCCGGAAAAGGTCGCGGCCCAATATGAAGGCGGCGATTTCCGCGAAACCCGACCGCTCGAACAGGTTCACCTGGTGCTGGGTTTCGAGGGCGTCCCGTTTGGAGATCCCGACTATTACCCGCTGTCGGTGCTGTCGACGGTGTTCGGCGGCGGCATGTCTTCGCGGCTGTTCCAGGAGGTGCGCGAAAAGCGCGGGCTCGTCTACGCCATCTATTCGTTCGCCTCGTCCTATTTCGACAGCGGTCTGTTCGGCGTTTACGCCGGCACCGGCGAGGCCGAAGCAGCCGAGGTCGTCGATGTACTGTGCGGGGAATTGCGTCGCGCCGTCGGGTCGGTGGACGAGCCGGAGCTTAAACGCGCCCGCGCACAGATCAGGGCCGGCGTGCTGATGTCGCTCGAAAGCACCGCGTCGCGTTGCGAACAGATCGCCCGCCAAGTGCTGGTGTTCGGCCGCTATATTCCGATCGACGAGATTTCAGCGAAGATCGAGGCGGTCGACCGCGCCGCGCTCGACCGGGCGCTGGTGCGCGTGCTTGCCGGTCGGCCGACATTCGCCGCGCTCGGCCCAATCGGCGGCGTTCAGGATTTTGAGAAAATCGTTCGGGATATTCGCTGACGCGAACGTTCAGGCGTGACCGGCGTCGCCCGAAAGCATGTTGATATTGATGCCCAGCTTGGCCATCGCGGCTTCCCAGCGATCGTCGAGGCTCGGTCCGAAAATCAGCGAATCGTCGGCAGGCACCGACAGCCAGCCGTTCTGCTGAATCTCTTCGTCGAGCTGTCCCGGTCCCCAGCCGGCATAGCCGAGCGCCAGCAGGCTGCGGCGCGGCCCATCGCCGTCGGCGATCGATTTTAGAATATCGATGGTGGCGGTCAGCGCCACCTGGTCGCTGATCACTAGAGTGGAATCCTGAACGTAATCGGCGGAATGAAGCACAAAACCGCGGCCGCTTTCGACCGGCCCGCCGAAATGCACCTCGATCGCGTCCTCACCCGGACTGGTCTCGATATTGAGCTGGTCCAGCAGGTCCGGGAAGGTAACGCTGTCGACCAGCTTGTTCACCACCAGCCCCATCGCGCCGTCCTCGGTATGGGCGCAGAGATAGATTACCGAGCGCTCGAATCGCGGATCGAGCATCTGCGGCATGGCGACGAGAAGCTGACCCGTCATGTATCCGGTGGCGTCGTCTTTATCAGTCATGACCGTTACCCAGGGCACCCATTCCACGGTTTCGACCGCCGGGACTTCGCCGACACGCAAACGTTACAGGCGCGTGAGGGTGGAACTCCCTATCTTAGACACGGAACAAACCACTTAACTCATCCGTGATCTTACTATCTATAATATAGTCCATGATCCTTGAAAGAGTTAACTTTGTGTCTCGTTGGAGGCTTTTTTCCGGAATAGCGGCTGTTTTGGCCGCCGTGGCCGTCCTGATATCCGGTGCGCCGGAGGTTCGGGCGGCGTCGTCGCCGTGGTGGCAGACGGATCAGGGCGCCGTGCGGCTGGTGGCGGCGAGCGATGCGGCCGGGACCGGCGGGATTCTGCGCTTCGGGCTGCATTTTCGCATGCATCCGGGTTGGAAGATCTACTGGCGCTCGCCGGGCGATGCCGGCTTCGCGCCCCAAACCAACTGGGCCGGATCGCAAAATTTCGCCGAAGCCAGCGTTCAATGGCCGACGCCGGAACGTTTCTCGGTGATCGGTCTGGAAACGCTGGGGTACAAAAAAGAAGTGGTATTGCCGCTGACGGTCTCGGTCTTCGAGCCGGGTAAGCCGGTGAGCCTGCGCGCCATGGTGCGCTATCTGACCTGTGCCGAAATTTGCGTACCCTATAACGCGATGCTGGCGCTCGACATCCCGGCCGGCCCGGAAACCAATTCGCGCGAAACCGCGCTGATCGACCGGTTCGCGGCGCTGGTTCCCGCGACCGGCGACGGCGGCGGTTTGCGTATCGATCGGGCCGATATCGCGGGCGCGGCGCCGGATCAGACGATCCAGGTTGCGCTTGCCGCCGACGCGCCCATGACCCGCACCGATGTCTTTGTCGAGGGTCCGCCCGGGTTCGGGTTTGGCGCACCGCGCGTGCGCATTGACGCCGGCGGCCGCGGCGCGCTGATGCGCATTCCCGTTTCGCCGCCGCGCGGCACCGGCGCCGATCTCGCGGGCGAGACCGTGACGCTGACGCTGGTGTCCGGCGCACGCGCCATCGAGCGCCGCGTGGAATTGTCTCCGGCGACATCGGCGTGGGCACCCAGCGTCTCGCCGGCGCCGGTATTTTCCGCCGTCGCGTTTGCCGCGATACTGGGATTCGCACTGCTCGGCGGTCTGATTCTCAACATCATGCCCTGCGTGCTGCCGGTGCTCTCGATCAAGCTGTTGACCGTGGTCGCCCATGGCGGCGGCGATCCGCGCCCGGTGCGGACCGGGTTCCTGGCGTCGGCCGCGGGCATCCTGGTCTCGTTTGCGGTGCTGGCCACCGGCGCCGTGCTGCTCAAACAGTCGGGGCTCGCCGCTGGTTGGGGCATCCAGTTCCAGCAGCCGCTGTTCCTCGCGGCCATGGTGATGATCCTGGTGTTGTTCGCGGGTAACCTTTGGGGGCTCTTTGAATTCCATCTGCCGGGCGCGGTCGCCGATGGCGCGGCGGGCGCCGGGCATGGGCACGGCCTCGGCGGACATTTCCTGACCGGCGCATTCGCGACCCTGCTGGCGACGCCGTGTTCGGCGCCGTTCCTGGGCACCGCGGTCGGGTTCGCCCTGTCGCGCGGGCCGCTTGAAATCTATGCGGTGTTCGCGGCGCTCGGCCTCGGGCTCGCGCTCCCCTATCTCGCGGTCGCGGCGTTTCCAGGGCTGGCGACCCGCTTGCCGCGACCCGGACCGTGGATGGTGACGCTGCGCTACGTGCTCGGTCTGGCGCTGATCGCGACCGCCGCGTGGCTGGTGACGGTGCTGGCCACGCAAACCAGCTTCGCGGTCGGCGGGCTGGTAACGCTGCTGATTGCGGCGGCGCTGGTGGCGCTCTGGCAGTTGCGCGGCCTCTCGGGTCGGGCGCGCGGCGCGACCTGGGGCGTTGTGGGCGCGCTGTCGGTGCTGGCGCTGGTGATTTCCGCAAGCCTGACGCGTCCGGACGCCGACGTGGACGTCGCGGTGATCGAGGACGGGGTGTGGCAACCTTTCGATCGGGCGCAAATCGACCGGGAAGTCGCCGCCGGGCGCATTGTTTTCGTCGACGTCACCGCCGATTGGTGCCTGACCTGTCAGGTCAACAAGGCGCTGGTGCTGAACATCGGCGCGGTGCGCGACCGGCTTGGGTCGGACAACGTTGTGGCGATGAAAGCCGACTGGACCCGTCCCGATCCGCGCATCACGCGCTTCCTGGCGGATTTCGGCCGTTACGGTATTCCCTTCAATGTGGTCTACGGACCAGGGGCGCCCGAGGGCGTGCCGTTGCCCGAAATTCTCACCGAGGGCAAGGTGCTGGCCGGATTCCAACGCGCCGGCGGCCGGTCCGGCAAGGTCCGTATTACTGGCAGATAATACCAGCGGTCCTTGATATTGGCCTGTTTCACCGGAGAGAAATTCACCACTGGGCAGGAGTGGTTCGCGCCGTGGTACGGGTACCACAAGCGGGCCACGACGCCCCCGGTGGTGAATTTATCCCGGCCTTCGGTGGCCGTGGGCGAACGACCCGCCGCGTCGCGCTGCTTGCCCGATACACCGTATCGCGCCGCGCAACGCTCCTAACGGGTCGAGCGCCCACGGCCATGAAACAGGTCAATATCAAGGAACGCTGGTATAAGTGACTTTTCTCGCGCGACAACCTATGTTTTGAAGCGAAAGCCGAACAAAACAACTCAAAGGGGAGCGCGATGACCATCAAGGCGGGGGACAAGATTCCGGCGGGGAAATTCACTACCATGGGACCCGATGGTCCCGCGCCGATCACCACCGAAGAGCTGTTCGCGGGCAAGAAGGTGGCGCTGTTCGCGGTGCCGGGCGCCTTCACGCCAACCTGTTCGGCCAAACATTTGCCCGGCTATGTGGCCAACGCCGACGCGCTCAAGCGCAAGGGCGTCGACACCATAGCCTGCGTTTCGGTCAACGACGCGTTCGTGATGGCGGCCTGGGGCAAGGATCAGAATGTCGGCGACAAGATCCTGTTGCTGGCCGACGGCAGCGGCGATTTCGCGAAAGCCGTCGATGTGACGCTCGACCTCACCGAGCGCGGACTGGGCGTGCGCTCGTGCCGCTATTCGATGATCGTCGACGACGGAACCGTCACCCATCTCAACCTTGAAGACGGCGGCGGTTACGAGATCTCGGACGCCGAGACCCTGCTGGGACAACTCTGACGGCGCGTACCCGTTCTCACCGCGCCTCTTCCATGCCTTGGCGGGCAAGCTCGTCGGCGCGTTCGTTTTCCGGGTGGCCGGCATGGCCCTTGACCCAGTGCCACTCCACGTCGTGCGTCGCCAGCACCTCTTCGAGCTGTTGCCACAGATCGACATTCTTCACCGGCTTGCGCGCGGCCGTCTTCCAGCCGTTGGATTTCCAGTTGTGGATCCAGCGCGTGATGCCGTCCTTCAGATAGGTGCTGTCGGTGTGCAGCCGCGCCCGCACCGGCCGGTTCAGGGCCTCCAGCGCGCGAATCGCGGCGGTCATCTCCATGCGGTTGTTGGTGGTCTCCGCCTCGCCGCCGCACAGCTCCTTCTCGGCGCCCTTAAAGCGCATCAGCACGCCCCAGCCGCCCGGGCCGGGATTGCCGCTGCACGCGCCGTCCGTATAGATATCGACTGTTTCCGGTTGTTTATTCGTCATCAGGTCGGCTAGTGCTCTAGCCCGTAGGCGGCGGGGCCCGTAACCGCGCGGTGAAACCGCAAACGGGCGAGGAAATCCAGCGGGTCCTTCTGGCGCACCAGCGCGCCCTCCGCCGGATACAACCGGTCGTGCAGCCGCGTCAGCAGGAACCTCAACGCGCTGCCCCGCGCCAGCAGGGGAAGCGCTTCAAGCTCGGCCGTCGATAATGGCCGCACGCCGCCATAGCCGGCCAGCAAACGCCGCGCCTTCGTGATGTTGAAATCGCCGTCGGGCTCGAAACACCAGGCATTCAGACACACCGCCAGATCGTAGGCCAGAAAGTCGTTGCAGGCGAAATAGAAGTCGATCAGTCCCGACAGCCCATCGCCCAGGAAAAACACGTTATCGGGAAACAGATCGGCATGGATGATGCCTGTTTCCAGCCCATCCGGCCATTTGGCCTCAAGCTCGGCGAGATCTGCTTCGATCTCGCGCGCCAGCCCGTCGCCGAATTCGTCGGTGCGCGCGCGGCAGGTCTCGAACAGACGCCGCCAACCGGTCAGGGAAAGATCATTGGCGCGCGCCATGGGAAAGTCGGCGGCCGCCAGATGCATGCGCGCCAGCGCGCCGCCCAGCTCCCGGCAGTGAAGGGGCGTCGGACGCCGCGGCCATATGCCTTTCAGGAAGCTCGCCATCGCCGCGGGGCGGCCGGCGAGTTCGCGCAGCGCTTCGCCGTCGCTTCCATGAATGGGGGCCGCGCACGGTATGCCTTTCGCCGCCAGATGGTCCATCAGTCCGAGAAAAAACGGCAAATCCTCGCGCGCGACACGGCGTTCATAGAGCGTCAGGATGAAAATGTCGCGATCGGTCTGCACCAGATAATTGGAGTTCTCCACGCCTTCCGCGATGCCCTTGCACGACACCACCTCGCCGACATCGTACTGGGCGATAAAATCCGTGAGTTCCTCGTCGGAGACGTCGGTATATACGGCCATAAATGAGGGCCGCCCTAGGCAGTCAGCGCCCGGGGCAGGCTGAATTCCATATTTTCGTCGAGAATGCTGACTTCCTCCACCGCCACGTCGAAATGTTCGCCGCACCGGTCGATAAGTTCCTGCACCAGGATTTCCGGCGCCGACGCGCCCGCCGTCACGCCGAGCCGCGCGACGCCCTCGAGCCACGCCAGGTCGAGTTCGGCGGCGCGCTGGATCAGCATCGCTTTTTTCAGGCCGGCGGCGCGCGCCACCTCGGCGAGTCGGTTGGAGTTCGACGAATTCGGCGCGCCGATAACGATCAGCGCGTCGCAATCGCGCGCGATCGCCTTCACCGCCGCCTGCCGATTCGTCGTGGCGTAACAGATGTCTTCCTTGCGCGGCCCCTGAATCTTTGGAAAGCGGCGCACCAGCGCCGCGACGATCGCCGCCGTATCGTCCACCGAAAGCGTCGTCTGGGTCACGAAAGCCAGATTTTCGGGATCGCGCACCGAAAGAGCTTCGGCCTGTGCGACATTCTCCACCAGCAGCATGTCGCCGTCGGGCAGTTGACCCGTTGTCCCCACCACCTCGGGGTGTCCCGCGTGGCCGATCAGCACCACCTGGCAGCCGTCCTTGTCGTGGCGGTGGGCGTCCACATGCACCTTGGTGACCAGCGGGCAGGTGGCGTCGAGATAGAACATGTCGCGCGACTCGGCATCCGTGAACACGGCCCGCGCGACGCCGTGGGCGGAAAACACCACGGGCACGCCCTTCGGCACGTCTTCCAGTTCCTCGACGAAGACCGCGCCCTTGGCTTCCAGCCCTTCCACCACGTATCGGTTATGGACGATTTCGTGGCGCACATAGACGGGCGGGCCGAATTTTTCGAGTGCGAGTTCGACGATCTTGATCGCGCGGTCGACGCCGGCGCAGAAACCGCGCGGGCCGGCTAGCAGGATTCGGAGTGACGGCTTGTTCATGCGGATCGGGTCTTTCTGGCGCGTGCGATGGCTTGTGAAATCGTAACGTCATGTCTAAAGTCCGGGCGCTGTCGTTCGCGGGGTCCGGACCCCGGCACGACCGCGCCGGTTACAGCCATTACCTAATACAGCTCCGGGATCGAGGAAAGAGCATCATGGCCGCGCCCATCGCAACGTCTCATGTTGCGACCCTCCCGCGAAAGGGATGAAAGGCCGATGAACGTCGCCAGGATCGCGGCCGTGACCGGGCTTGCGCTAACCCTCGCCGCCTGCGGGATGTTCGGCGAAGCGGTGCGGCGGCCGTGCCCCAACTTCCTGATTCTCGGCGAGGGTGGCCAGATGGTCCGGTTTAAGCCGGGACCGGGCCGGGATCTGACCGACGTAATGTTCGAGACCAAAATCGACGACTTCAAGGGAAGCTGCACCCACGACGACGACAATGTATCGATCGACGTGACGGTCGACTTCAAGATAGAGCGCGGCGCAGCCAATCGCGAAAAGGTCGCGCGGTTCGAATATTTTCTCGCCATTCCGCGCTTCTATCCCGCGCCCGAAGGCAAGCGGATCTTCCCGATTTCCATCGCTTTCAGGGAAAATCAATCTCGCGTGCTGTTCCGCGATGAACTCACGCTCGAAATTCCGCTGAAACCCGGTGAAGTGGGCGCCAATTACGACGTCTATCTCAGCCTGCAGCTCAAGCCCGACGAACTTGAATTCAACCGCAAGCGCCGCCTGAATTAATCCCCCAGGCCATTATTAGCGTCCATCGGTTTTGTTGCTTGGAATTGGAGGGGACGTTTGGCTTAATGGCCGGAAATCAAGATCGTCGGGAGCGGGATAATGAACCAAAGCGACACCCAGAAGGAACTGATCGCCGTGGCCCAGCCGTTCTGGGACGCCGAGGCGGAAATTACGAACCGGTTTTTCTCGGGCGGACCCACCAGGGACCAATATATCCGCTATCTCGGCGCGGCCGTGTACAAGGAGCTCAACCCCGTCATCGGCTACGGCCCGACCCAGGGTTACGCCAACGGGCTGCATATGGAGTTCCAGGGGCTGGTCGATCGCTTCAATGGGCTCGACAGGGACAAGGACGTCGCCCGGCGGGCTTTCCTCGGCCGGTTGGAGATGATGACCGAGGAGTTCGAACATTACGTGGTGCTCGCCGAGGTGCTTGAATTTGTTCTCGATCGAAGGCTTGAACCCGGCGACGCCGTGCAGTTGCCGGAGGATGCGAAGCTCAACGAGATGCGCCGGCATTACATGGAATCCGGCGATGCATGTCTGAGCGCCGCGATGGAGCTGACCGAGGGAGGTGGTTCAAGCACCTTCCGCGAAGCTTCGAAGCTCAGTGGTGGCGACATCGAAGACCGGCTCGCCGCGGCGATGAAGATTATCCATCGTGACGAAAAGAACCATTACGAGGACGCCGCGTCCGCGGCCGCCGCGCGGGTCGGGTCGGACGACGATTTGGCGCGGATGAAGCGCGCACTGCTGGAGGTCAGCATCCAACGCGTACGCATGCGCAACGAAATGTTCTCGGAACCCATGGCGGAAGCCGAGATCGACGCGTTGATCGCGGCGCACCCCGTCTGATCACCGGTTTTGACTCACGCGGGCTATACGCTAATCTGAGATCAGGCGAATAACTGAAGACAAAAAGGGGAGAGGGCGATGGCCGCCTATGAATATGAAAACGTGAAGGTCGAGATCCACGACGGCATCGGCTGGGCGACGATGAACCGTCCGGAAAAACGCAACGCCATGAGCCCTCAGCTTCACTACGACATGGACGATGCGCTGGCGCGGCTGGAAGTCGATCCCGATGTGCGCGTTGTGGTGGTCACCGGCGCGGGCGGCAATTTCAGCGCCGGTCAGGACCTCAAGAAATTCTTCCGCGAGTTGGAAAACAATCCGCTGGAGCGCAAGAAAGCGCAGAAGCACGCTAATAGCTGGCGCTGGGACCGGATGATCAATTACGACAAGCCGACTATCGCCATGGTTAGCGGCTACTGCGTTGGCGGCGCGTTCATGCAACTCCTCGGCACCGATTTCGCGATCGCGGCGAAGAACGCGACGTTCTCTTTGTCCGAGGTCAACTGGGGCATTCTTCCCGGTGCGCTGGTCTCCAAGGTGGTGGTGGATTCGGTGCTGATGCGGCACGCGCTCTATTATGCGTGCCTCGGCGAGCCGTTCGACGGCGACGAGGCGGCGCGCATCGGCATGATCAATTACGCCGTGCCCGAGGAAAAGCTCGAAGGCGCCGTGACCGAATTGGCCGTAAAGCTGATGAGCAAGAGCCCCAACGTGCTGCGCGCCACCAAGCATGCGATCCGCAAGGTGCGCACCATGGATTACGATCAGGCCTATGATTACCTGGCCGAGAAGGGCAAGGCGATCAAGGTGGGCGACAAGGAAGATTCCTACAACACCGGACTCCGCCAGTTCCTCGACGACAAGAGCTACAAGCCGACTTTCGGGGCGTTCAAGCTCGGCACCCTGATCAGCGATCAAAGCGAATAGACCGCATAAACGGATTCGGAAAGAACCTAAATCAACGGGAGGACATACGATGAAACGTTTCGTCACAGCCGCGGCCGGCATTCTCGCCCTGGCCGCCGTCACGATCCCGACCGGCGCGCAAGCGCAGTTCTACAAGGGCAAGCGCGTCACGGTTCTGATCAACTATGGCGCGGGCGGACCCACCGATGTCGAAGGGCGTCTGATCTCGCGCCATCTCGCCAAGCATATTCCCGGCAAACCGCGTGTGATCGTAAAGAACATGCCGGGCGCCGGCGGCATCATCGGTTCCAATTTCATGGGCGAGGTCGCGCGGCCCGACGGGCTGACCGTGGCCGTGTTCACGCCGCCGACCATGTCCCAGGTGCTCGACGATCCGGGCCTGCGGGTCGATTTCGCGAATTTCATATGGCTGGCCGGCGTCGGTCAGCCGCAGGTGTGCTACATGCGCAAGGACGCCGCGCCCGGCATCGCCAAGGTCGCCGATATTCTCAAGGCCAAGAAGTTCAAGGCCGCCGGCATGCGCAACACGTCGAGCCACGATATCCGTCTGCGCCTGTCGCTCGAGATCCTCGGGGCGGACTACAAATACGTCACGGGTTATCGCGGCCTCGCCAAGGTTTCGGCCGGCGTGTTGCAGAACGAGACCCAGTATTCGTGCGGTTCGGTGCCCAATTACCGCTCGATGGTCGAGCCCAATCTGATCAAGCCCGGCCACGCGATTACCATGTTTTACTATTCGCCGACCGACCCCATGGGCAAGGAAGTGAAGTTCGCCGATCTCGCGGGCATTCCCACCTTCCTGGATGTCTACAAGAAACTGCGCGGCGGGTCTCCCAGCGGAATCAAGTACGACGCGCTCCGGCTGGTCAACAATCTTTCGACCTACATGCTGCGCGGATCGTTCGTACCGGCGGGGACGCCCAAGGAAGCGGTCGATGCGCTACGCACCGCATGGCAGGCGCTTCCCGGCGACAAGGATTTCGTCAGTGAATACCGCAAGGCGTTCCGGGCGGAGCCCAAGATTCTTCAGGCCAAGATCGCTCAGGCCCATATCGATCGGGTCAAGGCGCTGGAGCCCAAGCTGGTGAGTTTCCTGAAGAAATTCGTACGCGGCGGCAAATGATCGGAACGGCCCGCTCCGGATAAACGGGGCGGGCCGCCCGACCGGACGCCGACCGCATAACATCCGCTTGACATATGTTCGACGCCGTCCTGACCGGTCTGTATTCGGTCGTCGCTTGGCCGGCGATCGGCTATCTGTTCCTGGGCGTTTTCATCGGGCTCTATTTCGGCGCCGTGCCGGGACTGTCGGGCCTGGTCGGCATGGCGATCCTGCTGCCTTTCACCTTCGGCATGGAGCCGGTCTCGGCCTTCGCCTTCTTGCTCGGCATGTTCGCGGTGACGACCACCAGCGACACCGTGGCCTCGGTTCTTCTCGGCATTCCCGGCACCGCCGCCTCGCAGGCGACCATCCTCGACGGCTATCCCATGGCCCGAAAGGGCGAGGCGGCGCGCGCCTTTGGCGCGGCGTTCACCGTCTCCGCGATCGGCGGCGTGCTGGGCGCGATCCTGTTGGGGCTTTCGATCCCCATCGTGAAGCCGTTGATCCTGAGTTTCGCCCAGCCTGAATTCTTCATGCTGGGCCTGCTCGGCCTCACCATGGTGGGGGCGCTGTCGGGCGACAACATGGTCAAGGGGCTGATCGCGGCCCTGATGGGACTGATGCTGTCCTATATCGGATATTCCACCAACGGCGCGGTGCCGCGCTACTGGTTCGGGGCCACCTATCTGCTCGACGGGTTGCAGCTGATCCCGCTGGTGCTGGGGCTGTTCGCCCTGCCCGAGGTGCTGGAGCTCGCGGTGCGCGACAGCTCGATCTCCCAGGTCGACAGGACCGAGGTGAAGGGCGGCATGCGGCGCGGCATCGGTGACGCCTTTCGGAACTGGTGGTTGGTGCTGCGCTGCACCGCGATCGGCGCCTATATCGGAATTCTGCCGGGGCTTGGCGGCGCCATTGTCGACTGGGTGGCCTACGGCCATGTGGTGCAGTCCTCGCGCGACAAGTCCCAGTTCGGCAAGGGCGACGTGCGCGGCGTGATCGCGCCCGAGACCGCCAACAACGCCATGAAGGGCGGCGCGCTGATCCCGACAGTCGCGTTCGGCATCCCGGGCAGCGCCTCGATGGCGATATTGCTGGGCGCGCTGCTGATCCAGGGGCTGCAGCCCGGCCCGCAGATGCTGACCAGCAAGCTTCACATCACGTTCGCGATGATGTGGACGCTGGCCATCGCCAATGTCGCGGGGGCGCTGCTGCTGATGGTGCTGGCCAACCAGGTGGCCAAGGTGACCTTCATTCGCGGCCATCTGATCGTGCCGGCGGTATGCCTGTTCGTGTTCATGGGCGCCTGGCTGGCCGGCAACCAGATGGGCGACTGGACGATCCTGCTGACCTTCGGCGCGCTCGGTTATCTGCTGAAGCAGGGCGGCATTCCGCGTCCGCCGCTGGTGCTGGGTTTCATCCTCGGCCCGATCATGGAGAACGCGCTGTTCATTACCAACAGCGCGCACGAAGGGTTGAACTGGATACTGCGCCCGATCTGTCTGGTGATCCTCGCGCTGATCGTGCTGACGATCATTTTCGGGGCGAAGGGCGCGCGGCGGCGCAAGCTGCTGCCAGCGGGCGTGCGGTTGGGCGAGACGGCGCGCACCGACCATACCGTCGGTCTGGGCATGCTCGTGCTGTTCCTCGGAGTCTTATGTTACGCGATCGTGCCGACATTCTCCTGGCCGCGCGATTCCGGCTTCATCCCCTTGATTACCGCGGTCCCCGCGATGGCGCTGGTCCTGCTGGCGATTTTCCAGGCATGGCGGGCAATCGGCCTGGCCCGCGCGGGCGGCGAAGACCCTTTCCCCGTTGCCGGAGAACTTGGCAAATCGGCGCATTTCCTGGCGTGGCTGCTGGGCGTCGTCGCGGTGACTTACATCGCCGGCCAGCTTGTCGCGCTGCCGCTGTTTATCGGCGCCTATATGCTGGTCTGGGGGCGTTATAAATGGTGGGTCGCGCTGGTCTATGCGGCCGTCGCCTGGGCGTTCCTCTACATCATGTTCGACCAGGTGATCGCCGTCATGTGGCATCCCTCGCTGCTGTTCCACTGATCATGACGCTTCCCGATCGCAAATCGGTCAATGTCGGCGGAGGCGCCTTGTCGTGGCGCGAGCGCGGCGACGGGGTCGCGCTGGTGCTGATCCACGGCACCGGCGGCAGTTCCGACTCCTGGGCGCCGCAATTCGATGATTTCGCCGACGGCTACCGGGTCATCGCCTGGGACGCGCCAGGCTATGGCGCCTCGGACCCGTTCGAGGCGGACGCGCCCGGAACCGATGAATATGCGCGCGCGCTGGCTGGCCTCCTCGACTTGCTGGGCGTGATGGCCGCCCATCTGGTAGGCCATTCGATCGGCGCGCCCATTGCCGCTTCGCTGTGCCGCCGCACGCCGAGCCTCGCCCTTAGCGCCACCTTCGTCCATCCCGTGGCCGGGTTCGCATCGGCCGAGGAGGATACCCGCGCCGCCGGCCATGAAGCGCGCGTCGCCGGCATCAAGGAAGTCGGCATGGGCGGGTTCGCGCGCAGCCGCGCCCCGGCGCTGCTCGGTTCGGCGTCGGACGCGGCTGCGCTCGCGCGGGTCATCGACATCATCGCAAGAATCCCCGAACGCGGCTATCGCCAGATGGTGGCGATGATGGGCGAAGCAGATCTTATGGCGGACGCCCATGCTGTGGACGTGCCGACGCTGGTTCTCGCCGGGTCGGAAGACTGGCTCGCGCCCGAAGGCGATTGCCGCGCCATCGCCGATGCACTGTCCCAATCGGAATTCCGCCTGCTGGACAATATCGGCCACTATGTCTCGCTCGAAAACCCGGCCCTGTTCCGCCGAACGCTGAAGCGCTTCCTGGACAAGCACGGCGGCGCGGCGGCGTTCGCGACCTACTGAACGCGGCCGCGCGCCGCGATGTCCCAGACGTCCTCGACGTAACCGTCGCGGGTGACGACGTATCGGTCGTAGAGGTTGACCGTGGTGTCGCAGTGGCTGGGGATCACCGTCACCCGGTCTCCGATCGCCAGCGGGCAATGGCCGTTGGCGAATTGGAGCTGGCCGTGCTCGTCGCCGCCGAAGGTGAACGTCGCGCCGGGATGGTCGGGCGTCGCCGGCATGCCGGCGTCGGACGAGCACGATTTGTAACCAACATCGATGATGGCCCGGTCTTGGGAAGGGCGGCTGATCACGGTGCCCAGGATCGAGAGCGCGCTCTCGAACGGCGTCGCCTCGCCGCCCGGCCACTCGATCGCGGTATAGCGCGAATCCATGAACACGTAGCTGCCGGGTTGCAGTTCGTTATAGACGCCGCGTTCCGCATCGATGATCGACGAGCCGGTGCCGCCGCCGGTCAATATGTCGAATTCGATGCCGGCGTCGCGCAGCCCGTCGGCGGTCTCGCCGAGCTTGGCCATCGCCTCGGCCACTTCGGTTTCGCGCGCGCCAAATTCGCCGGTCATCTGGATTTTGCCCTGATAACCCTGCAGGCCGCGGAAACGCAGCCATTGGTTCTCTCCAATCAGCCGCGCAAGTTCGGTTGCTTTGGGTCCCGGCGGGACGCCGCAGCGTCCCTGGCCCACATCTATTTCAATAAATACGTCGAGCGGCTTGCCCGAGGTCTGCGCCGCGGCCGCGAGATCGGAGAGGTTGTCGGCATCGTCGGCCACCACGGAAATGTGCGCCTGCTGCACCGCCTGCATCAGCCGCACCAGCTTGTTGCGCCCGACCACCTGCGAGGTAATCAGGATATCGGGAATGCCGGCCGCCGCCATCACCTCGGCCTCGCCGAGCTTGGCGCAGCAGATGCCGACCGCGCCCGCTTCGAGCTGCATGTTGGCGATCACCGGCGATTTGTGCGTCTTCGCGTGCGGCCGGTAGGCGATCCCCGCCGCCGCGCATTGATCGCGCATGCGGGCGATGTTGCGCTCCAGCGCCGCCGCGTCGACCAGCAGCACCGGCGTATCGAGGTCGGAGACCGGCATTCTCGCGTCGTTCACTGGTCTGTCTCCCCGGCCCATACCACCTTGCCGCCGACGATGGTGGTGTCGGCGACGATGTCCTTGATGTCGTCGGTCGGACATGTCAGCGGATCGGCCGACAGCACCGCCATGTCGGCGAGCTTGCCGACTTCCAGCGAGCCCTTCTCGTTCTCCTCGAAGGTCAGCCAAGCTCCTTCGATGGTGGCGCAGCGCAATGCGTCCTCGCGGCTTAGCGCCTGGCCCAGCCCTACCGGCGCGTCGATGTGCATGTTGTGGCGCGAGACCGTCTGCCAGATCGGATAGAACAGCGAGGTCGGCACGTTGTCGGTGGCCAGCCCCACATGGATGCCGGCGTCGAGCAGCCGGCGCAACGGCGCGATATCGTTTTCGTTTTCGGGCCCGATCTCGTCGCGGGTGATGTGCGACTGCTTGTAGATGTAACGGTTGGTATGGGTGGTCATCACGATGCCGAGATCGGCGATGCGTTTGGCCTGGTCCTCTGTGACCGTGTTGAGATGGCCGATGATCCAGCGCTTGTCGCCGATCGGCACGATCTTGTCGACCTCCTCGTAGAGATCGAGATAGTCCAGTGTAATGGTGGACATGCGGATGTCGTTGCGCGCCGCTTCGATCATATAGTCCAGCATGTGCTCGCGCGGCACGCCGCAATCGTAGTTGAACCCCGACCAGCCGGTATAGGGCGAGGATTTCGAGCGCCAAAGGCTGTCCGCCGAGATGCCGTATTCGGTGAACATGCCGGCGACCCGCAGCCACGGATCGCCGAGCCCGCGCCCGCCCAGCCAGCCACCCCAGCTTTGCAGGATCGCGCCGTAATCGGGCGCGGTGGGTCCGCCCCAGGACGGGCTGAAAATCAGGTTGGCGCGCACGCTGGCCTCGCCGGCCGCGTTCACGGCCTGATAGGCCTGGATCAGTTCCTGCGCCGCGCCGTGTTCCTCCAGCACGCTGGTGGTGCCGGTGCGGTTATGGATTTCCATGGCGCGCTTCAGCCCCGCCACCCGGTCGTCATGGGTGAAGCCGGGCGCCATGCGGAAAAAGCTGAGTTCCGCGATCGGCATGAAGGTCCATTCGTGGATGATGCCGTTGGGCTCGCCGGTCTCGGCGTCGCGCTCGAATTCGATTTCCGGCATCGGCGATTGGGTGTCGGCGTCGATGCCGGCAAGCGCCAGCGCGCGGCTGTTGGCGATCGAATCGAGTGGCTGGATATGGCGCCAGAAACCCCAGATCGGGCGGATATAGACCGGGTTGTCGGGCGCGACCCGGTCGAGTTCCCAACGCGTCGGATAGCGCTTCTCGCGCAGATTATTCGGCGTGTCCCAGTAATAAGGCGGCTCGCCGATCGGCATTGTGACGATCCACTCGCCGGGCTCGGCATCGGCCGCCAGCGCCGCGATGCGCTCAAGCACGTCGTCGATGCACGCGCAGCCCGCCAGCGACGGGAACACCGATTTCAGCCCCTCGCGGTCCAAATGGGAATGGCCGTCGATCAGCCCCGGCATCACGGCGCGCCCGCCGGCGTCGACGACACTTGTGTCCGGGCCGATCATCTCACCCAGTTCGGCCGCGCCGCCCACCGCGATAATGCGCTCGCCCCGCGCCGCCACCGCTTCGGCCATGGAAAACGCGCCGTCGACGGTGATGATCTTGCCGTTGGTGACGACCAGGTCCGCGATTTCCGCCATTACGCCCCCACTGCGTAGGCTTCGCGCCTGCCGTCGGCGGCACCGCACATCACCCCGTTGGGCAATATCTCCATCATCTTCGCGGACCCGAAATAGTTCGCGCCGGCGGCCCGAATGGTGGGGAAGCCGAGCGCGTCGAGCTTGTCCGCGGTCGCGTCGGAAAAACCATCGTCGAGCAATGTCTCGCCTTGCAGATTGATCGTCCAGCGCGGCTCCTCGATGGCGGCCGAAAGCTCCATGCCGCGATCGATCATGTTGGAAAGGATCTGCACGTTGGTGATGGTCTGGCCCGGCCCGCCCGGCGTGGTCATCAGATAGCGCACGCGGCCCCCTTCGAGCACCACTACCGGGTTCAGCGTGTGCGATGGCCGCTTGTTCGGCGCGACGACGCTGGCGTGGGCGGGGTCGGTGGAAAAGCCGGTCATGCGGTTGTTCATCAGAATGCCGGTGCCAGGATCCAGGAAGGCCGAACCGAACACATGGAACACGCTTTGCACCACCGAGATGGCGTCGCCGGACGCATCGGCGATGGTGATGCACGATGTGCCGCCCGGCAAATGGGGCAGGGCGGCATGTTGGCCGGTGCGCACCGCTTGCTGCAACCGCGCGGTGGTCTCCGCGCCCAGCAGGTCATCGATGGGAGCCGGGTTGGTGCGCGGATCGGCGATGTGATCGCGGCCCTCGGCGAACGAGGCGCGCATGGACCGTATCAGATAAGCGAGCCGTTCCGCCTCGTCGCCCGCCATGTCGGACGAGTCGAGGCCCGACAGCGCGTTGAGCTGCATCAGCATGAGAATGCCGTATGAATTGGGCGGCATCACGCGGACGCTGCGCCCGCGATAGTCGGTTTCCAGCGGCGTCACCCATTCCGGCTGGTAGCCTTCGAAATCCTCGGCGCCGGCGAGCCCGCCATGGGCCTTGCTGTAGTCGCCGATGGTGCGCGCGATGCGGCCCTCATAAAACGGTTTGCTGCCGCTTTCGGCGATTTCGCGCAGGGTTTCGGCCAGGGCCGGCTGGCGCACGATGTCGCCCGCCTTCATGGGCTCGCCACCCGGGTAGTAGAGCGCCGAACAGCCCGGGTCGGCCTCCACATCGTCGCGGAACAGATGCAGCGCCGCCGCCAGCACCCGCGACAGCGGATGCGCCTCGGCGGTCTCGATAGCGGTCACCAGCAATTCCGCGAACGGCAACGAACCGTGACGCGCGTGGATTTCCTCCCAGCCGCGCACGATGCCGGGAATGCTGAAGGCCAGCGGCCCGCGCGCCTTCATGCCGTCGGCGAAAAATTCCGGCGTCGCGCCGGCCGGCGCATGGCCGGAGGCGTTGAGCCCCTCGGTGCGGCCTTCCTTCGCATTGTGATAGAGGATGAAGGCGTCACCGCCCAGCGAGGTGGCGTGCGGCAGCACCACGCACAGCACCGCCGAGGTCGCGATCATCGCGTCGATCACGTTGCCGCCGCGCTCCAGCGTGCGCAACCCAGCCAGCGATGCCAGCGAATGGCCCGACACCACCATGCCCTTGGTGCCGTAGACCGGCGAGCGCGGGATTCGAACCCCCGCAAAAACGTCTTGTTTGGCCATGGGACCCCTTTGAAATACCCAAATATTCGGGGTCAGTTTTAACGCAACGCCCCCCCTTGTCAAACGTGTCCCCGGTCCCGACATCAAGAGCCAGGACAAGGATGGATTCATGAAATTTACGCGACGCGCGGTGCTCCGCGCGGGCCTCTCCGGGGCGCTGCTGCCGCTGGTGGGCGCGCGCGCGGCTCCTATCACGTTGAAGCTGCGCCCGGCGCCCGCGACCACGCGGTTCGTGGGCGCGGACGGGCCGGAGACCCCGGTCTGGGCCTATAACGGCGGCGTGCCGGGGCCGGAGATACGCCTGCGCCAGGGCGAACGGTTGCGCGTCACCGTCGAGAACGGCCTCGCCATGGACACCACGGTGCACTGGCACGGGCTGCGCATTCCGGTGGCGATGGACGGCGTGCCGTTTATTTCCCAGAAGCCGATCCCGCCGGGCGGGCGCTTCGTTTATGAGTTCGACGTCCCCGACGCCGGCACCTTCTGGTACCACCCCCATGTGCGCAGCACCGAACAGCAGGGGCGTGGTCTCTATGGCGCGCTGATCGTCGACGAACCCGACCCGCCCAAAATCGACCGCGACGTCACCTGGGTCATCGACGACTGGCGGCTGACGCGCGACGCCACGCTGGTCGAGCCGTTCGACCGGATGATGGATCTCAGCCATGCCGGGCGGCTCGGCAATTTCGTGACGGTCAACGGACGCAACGACGCGGTGCTCGGCGTGCGCGCCGGCGAACGGCTGCGGTTGCGCCTGATCAACACCGCCAACGCGCGCATCTTCGCGCTGCGCTTCATAGGCCACAATCCGCGGGTCATCGCGCTTGACGGTCAGCCCGCGACGCCCCACGAACCCGACGGCGGACTGGTGGTGGTGCCGCCGGCCGGGCGCGCCGATCTGATCATCGACATGGAGGGCACGCCCGGCACGCGGTACGCCATCATGGACCAGTCCGACCCGCGCCGGCCGTTCAAGCTGTCGGAAATCAGATACGGGACGGAAAAGCCGCTGCGGGAGTCGCCGCTCGACGCCCCGGTGCGGCTCGCCCCGAACCCGGTCCCGGAACCTCGCATCGGCGACGCCGAGCGTCACGAGGTGGTGCTCGCGGGCGGCGCCATGGGCGGCATGCGAAGCGCCATCCTCGACGGCAAGACGCTGGGGATCCGCGAGCTTGCCGGGCGCGGCAAGATCTGGGCGCTGAATGGCGTTGTCGCACACCGCATTGATTCCAAGCCGTTGTTCGTGCTCAAGCGCGGCCGGTCGCATGTGCTGACAATCCGCAACGACACCGCCTTCCCCCATCCCATGCATCTGCACGGGCTCGCCTTCCGGCTGATTACGCGCAACGGCAAGGAGGCGCCGCACCGGCCGTGGCTCGATACCGTGCTGGTGCGGCGGCGCGAGACGGTGGAAATCGCCTTCGTCGCCGATAATCCCGGCGACTGGCTGTTCCACTGTCACATATTGGAACACATGGAAGCGGGCATGTCGGCGGTGCTGCGGGTCGCCTGAATTAGGTCTGGACGGATGCGCGCGCCGGCCAGCGCGGAGTCGCGGCGTCCAGGACGCCGGCGGCTTCGGCGATGGTCCGCGCCCGCGCCGAGGCTTCCGCGATGACCTCGTCCACATCGGAGAATTGCGGGAAGTCGCCGTCGCGCAGCACGATTTTCCCGTCGATCAGCACCGTGTGGGCGTCGCCGCCCCGCGCGCAGCAGACGAAATTGGCGAGCGGGTTGTGCATCACCTGAAGGTGCGGCCCGCGCATGTCGAAAAGCACCAGATCGGCGCGCTTGCCGGGCTCCAGCGAGCCGATCTCGTC
>CAZPMO010000058.1:0-8391 GCA_964587515.1 uncultured Rhodospirillaceae bacterium
CGCAACGGCACGCCCAGCGGCCCGGCGTCATGTCGACGATATGGGAGACCAGCGTCGGGACCATCCCGACGATAAAGACGATCGCGGTCGGCATCGCGGCCACGAAAACGATTCCGATTCCCACCATCGACACCAGCGTGCGAATCGCCAGCGCGCGGCTCGTCGGAACCCGCTTGACCGCCTTCTTTTTTTTGGCCTGCTTCGCCATCAGTTCCTGTCGATCTCTATATTCGGGGAAAAAATCATGCCGAGTCGCCTACCACATAAACAGCGTGGCGATGGTGGACACCGCGATGAATGAGCTAATGCCCGAGGCGATGCGCCAGCCTGTCCGGCGGGCTTCCTCGTGATAATGCTCGGATTCCATCTTCGCGATCTGCGCCGCCGCATTGGAAAATTCCCTCTGCGCGGCAGTGCGCCTGGACTGATCACGGCGCAACGCTTGCGGATCGCTCAAATGCATGTACAGATTGCTCAGCTTGCCGGTCTCGCCGATGCTGGTAAGTTTGCGTTTGATCTCTTCCCGCATCGAACGTGACTGAAACTGATCGGTCGCCGGCTCGAGTTCCTTGGCGAGCCATTTGGTAAGTTCGGTCGCCATCAGAGGGCCGTATTCCTTCTGAACAATGGCAAGCAGTTTGACCATGCCGAGCTTCGCCACGATGGTGGTGCCCCTGCCGTCCTCCAGCACGCCGAAATCACGCTCATGTTGGCCCTTGGTTCGCGCCGCGAGAAAGGATGCGACATGGCGATCGACCAGTATCGGCAGCCCGCCCTTGCGGCGCACCACCGATTCCAGCGCGGGCAGAAGATCGGGCAGGGAATAGGCAAACGATCCTTCGAGCATCTTGCTGCAGCACGGCAAAAATGGCTGCAATTCATACAGACACCGCTCGATCCCGTAACCCGGGCCCGTGTGTTTCAGCATTTGCTGGAGACGTTTAAACAGCTTTACGACCAGTGTGTAATCCATGCGGAGGTTCCGTTCCCTGAAACCGAACCAGTCGACCGGCAGCCCTTCCGCAATGCATTCGGCGATTACTTTGATCTGGGCCTTGTCGTCTTTCTGTACCGCACGGGCGAGCAACCCGCCCAGGCCGTCGGGATTGATGATCAGCCCCTTGTAGCGAAGCGGGCCCAGTGGATCGAGCATCAAGCAGAGCATGGCGACATTGCGTCCGCCATCGTAGCCATCGGAGGTTACGCTCATCATGCTGATGAGACCGGACAGTTCCTCGGAAAGTTCGGCGTCTTCTATTGTCCTGCCGATCCATTTCTGGAAATCCTCGGTGACAACCGCCTTGCCCGCGGCCTGCCAATGTTTACCGAAGGCATGGGCCAGCGAACGGCAATTACGGTATTGGCCGCCCTCGAACTCGAAAGCCCGGTCGGCGCGCGCTTCGACGCTCACACTGACCGAGCGGCGCTGCGTGCCGCCAAGAAACTGGTCGATATCGTCAGCGTTCCAGCGCTCCGCCGGATCGTCGCTCAACAGGCCGCGCAAAGGGTCCCTCAGCCCGATCGGCGGTCGCGCGCCGTTCAGCAGCGCGTTGAAGGATCCGTGCTGCGCCTTGGCTGCGAGTATCTCACTCGGCTTCATGCCGGCAACCGGACAGCGGCCAATCGACAAGAACAGTACCGTTGCGCCCAGAGCATAAAAATCGTCACTTGAGGATCCAGGACCTTTGCACCAGGGCTCGAGGATGGCCATTTCCATTGGTTCGAGGAGTGGCGGTTGTTCCCAGCCCGGCGGCGACGTGACGCAGTCCCCCAGAACCACCCCGGATTCTTCGTCGGCGCCGAAGTACATGTTGTCCGGGCGAATCGCCCGGTGAAGCTGACCACGCCCGGCCATGAAATGTAGCGTCTGAGCCGCGGGCGAAAGGATCAGCCTGATAATATCTTCGGAATGCATTGGTTGGATCTGATCGCTCAGGGAGCGCATCAATGGCGGTTTTTCCGGCCGGTCGAAGACGACAACGAAGTTCCGTCTCTTGTTTGGCGGCCAATAAGTCGGCCCCCACTCGATCGGATGAAAGACCCGAGCCTCGCTTAGGTTTTTCAGTTGCACCATCGCATCCACGCGTGGCGTGACATCGGGCTCGCAAACACGCGCGAATAGCTGCCGCGAAGCATTTTTCATATCCCCCGCGGCATACGCTTTCGCGCCGCTGATATTGAGCTCGCGTATGGGGGAATCGTGCACAATCCGGAACCGCTCACCAAGGATTACCTCGGTGGACAATTTCGGATCGGCCGCGAGCACCTTTGAGTCGTCGGAATCGCCAGCCAACTCACCCAGACTCCTGATTTAACTATCACAATTGTGCAGGGTCGAGTGTAGTCGGCGACGGCAAACGGAACGTTAATACTAGAAATTAACCCGCCTGCCGGCGATGGCGGACGACGGCCCCGGTGGGCCCTCAAACCCTGACACGGCGAAGCCTAAATTGAGAACGGATCACGAACTAATATGGTGTCGTCCCGCTCGGGGCTGGTGGAAAGAAGCGCGACCGGCGTCTCGATCAAATCCTCGATGCGACGGATATACTTCACTGCCGTTGCGGGAAGTTCCGCCCAGCTACGCGCGCTCCGCGTGCTCTGCGACCACCCTTCGAGGGTTTCATATATTGGCTCCACCCGGGCCTGCGCGATGCGGGACGCCGGCAAGTGGTCAATTTCCACGCCGTCGCAACGATAGCCAACGCAAACTTTCAGTGGATCCAAACCGTCCAGCACGTCGAGCTTGGTGAGCGCGATCCCGTCGATCCCGCCAATCTTCACCGCCTGGCGCACCATTACCGCATCAAACCAGCCGCAGCGGCGGCGTCGACCGGTAACCGTCCCGAATTCGTGGCCGCGTTCGCCCAGAATTTGTCCGGTTTCGTTATCCTGTTCGGTCGGAAACGGGCCGCCGCCGACACGCGTGGTATAGGCCTTCGTGATCCCTAATACATAGCCGATGGCCTTGGGCGCGATTCCGGCGCCGGCCGCGGCCTGACCGGCATGGGTGTTCGACGATGTGACGAAGGGATAGGTGCCGTGATCGACATCGAGCATCGCGCCCTGGGCGCCCTCGAACAGAATTCGGCGGCCGCCGCGCCGTTCCTCATCCAGCCGCCGCCAGACCACGTCCGCGTACGGCAGGATGCGCGGTGTGATTTGTCGTAACGGCTCCAATACGTCGGCCGCGCGCATCTCGTCGGCGCCGAGACCGCGCAGGGCGGCATTGTGATGAAGCAGCAATTCCTCGATGCGTTCGCCCAGAATGTCGGGATCGGCGAGGTCGCAGACCCGAATCGCGCGCCGCGCGACCTTGTCCTCGTAGGCCGGGCCTATTCCCCGTCCCGTGGTCCCGATCTTACCGCTGCCCTTGGCCTCCTCGCGCGCGCGATCCACGACGCCATGAAGCGGAAGGATCAGAGATGCGTTTTCGGCGATCTTCAGGGTCTCCGGCGACACTTCGACGCCCTGACCGCGAATTCGTTCGATCTCCTCGTCGAGCGCCCAGGGATCGATGACCACGCCGTTTCCGATGATAGACAGCTTGCCGGGCCGCACGACGCCCGACGGCAGCAAGCTGAGCTTGTAGGTAACGCCATCGATCACCAGCGTGTGGCCGGCGTTGTGCCCGCCCTGAAACCGCACCACGACATCGGCGCGTTCCGAAAGCCAGTCGACAATCTTGCCCTTGCCCTCGTCGCCCCACTGCGAGCCCACCACGGCCACATTACTCATTTTACCTGCTCCACCGGCCGGACATCATTTCCAATCAGCACATGCGCGCACCCGAGACGGCGCGCTTCGGCGACCTCGTCGTCCACTTCGTCGAGACCAGCGATGGTAACCCAACCCTCGGCGCGAAGCGCGCGAGACTTTTCCGATGGTGTGCTGACGGGCACGAAAACGCCGCCACCGGCTTCCGGTTCGGGGAGCGCGCGAAGGATGGTGTCGAGAAACAGCGTAAAGCCGGTCGCGGACTCGCCGCCGCCATTTTCCCGACCGGCGCCATTCACCGTGGATATGTATCGGCCCCCGGCGCCCAACTCACCCCGGACGTCGGTCGGAAAAATCGTGAAGCTGATACCGGTGTGATATTCGAAACCGCGATTTTCGACCGGATCGAGCGTCAACCCCATCACGGCGCCGGCTTTGCGAAGCCCGTCCAGGACTTCGCCGATCCGGGCGCGCTCCCGCGCCGCGCCGTCCGGCAGGTCGAGCCCGGCGAGTATCGCGAAACACGCATCGGCCGGTCCGGCGGCGGTCAGCAGCGTTCCCAGCAATTCGGCCGCGGCGCCGCCGAGATCATGGACGGCGGCCGCGTCTTTGCGGTCAAGCGCGGCGCGCAGCCGCGCGCGGACTTCCGCGTCCAGCCCCAACCCGTCGCAGATGGCGGAAACCAGTGGCGGCACGGTGATATCGACCGAAACATCGGCGACGCCGACCGCCGCCAGCGCGTCGACCGCCATCGCGATGATCTCCGCGTCCGCGGTCGCGGCCTCGCTGCCGATCAACTCGACGCCGACCTGGGGAAATTGCCGTTCGGGGCGAAGCTGGGTACCGCGAATCCTCAGCACCTCGCCGGCATAGCTCAATCTCAGCGGACGCGGCGCATCGCGGAGCCGGGTGGACGCGATACGTGCCATTTGCGGGGTGATATCCGCCCGCACCCCCATCATGCGCTGCGAAACCGGGTCCATCAGGCGGAAGGTGTGCGCGGTCATCGCGGCGCCCGCGCCGCTGAACAACCCGTCTTCGAACTCCACCAATGGCGCCTTGACGCGCGCATAACCGTTGGCCGAAAAATGATCGACCAGCTTTTCAATCACACGCGCCTCGAATCCGGCCACGGGCGGCAACACGTCACGCAGTCCGTCGGGCAGCAATGCTTTTCGCTCAAGCTCCGTCATCGTTCAAAACGCTACCGAATAATCCGGTGTTATGTGGACCAACGACCCGGGAAACCGCCTTTGTATTGCGGCTTCGACGGGCCTGTTCAGCTTCGCTTACTATCCCGTTTGCCGGTCGCGCGCAAGATAGCGGGCGGCTCGGCCGGATTACTTCCGGAGTCATCCCGGCGCCGGACATTCCAGGCACAGTCGCCGACAGCCGCTTTTGTAGACCCAAAGCGGACATTGCGGGCATACGTAGACACCATTGCCTTTCCCTCATAAGGTTCCCTCATAGGGAGGAGGCCGGTAGATGGCCGACGAAGGCGTTCAGCGAAGGCTTGCCGCCATTCTTGCGGCGGACATGGTGGGTTACTCGCGGCTCATAGGTGCTGACGAGGAAGGCACCATTGCGCGCCAGAAGGCCCATCGGGCAGAGCTGATCGACCCGGAAATCGCCAGCCATGGCGGCCGCATCGTTAAGACCATGGGCGACGGATTGTTGGTCGAGTTCGCAAGCGTTGTGGGTGCGGTCAAATGTGCAGTAGCTGTCCAGCAGGCGATTTCTGAGCGCGAGGCCGATGTGCCCGAGGAACGGCGCATTCAATTTCGCATCGGCGTCAATCTGGGCGACATCGTTATCGACGGCGATGACATCCTGGGCGATGGGGTCAATATTGCTGCGCGGCTCGAAGGTGAAGCGGACCCCGGGGGCATCTGCATATCGGGCGACGCCTACCGGCAGGTGCTCGGCAAGATCGATCACATCTTTGAAGACGTAGGTGAGCGCAGTCTAAAGAACATTGCCGAGCCAGTGTCGGTATACCAGCTGAAACCGAAATCCAATGGCGCGAATGCGGCGTCAGTCCCCGATGCGGTTATCGAAAAATCGGCGCGGCCCTGCATCGTCGTCCTGCCATTCGATAATATGAGCGGTGATAGCGAACAGGAATATTTTGCCGACGGAATTACCGAAGATATCATCACCGAATTGTCGAAATGGGGAGAGTTTTCGGTAATCGCCCGCAATTCCGCGTTCACCTACAAAGGGCAGCCCGTCAAGGTGCAGAAAGTGGCCGACGATTTGGGCGCCGATTTCGTGCTTGAGGGAAGCGTACGCAAAAGCGGCGAGAGAGTCAGGATTACCGGGCAGTTTATCGATGCCCATACCGGCCATCATGTGTGGGCGGACAAGTTCGATGAAAGCGGTGAAGACTTGTTCGACCTGCAAGACCGCGTAACCCGGAAAATCGTTACGACGCTGGGTGGAGCCTATGGCCAGATAAGAAAAAACGAATATCAGCGCGTCTGGTCGAAGCCTGCCTCGAGCCTCGGCGAATACGACTGTTTTTTACGCGGGCACAGTGTTTTTTACGGGTTTACCGCCGAGGCAATGAAGGAAGCGCGTGATATTTGGTCCGAGGGTCTCGCGCGCTTTCCCAATTCCGGCCTTTTAAAGATCAAGATAGGTTGGACCCACATTTTTGACGCCATGTACGGTTATACCCCGGATCCGGTAGCCGCGTTGACGGAGGCATCGGCGCTTTCGGAAGAGGGATTGGCTGACAAGAACTTGCCCCAGGCGGGTCAACGCTACGGACTCTGGCAGCAGGCGGCACTATTATTGTGGCTCAAGCGCGAGCACGCGAATACGCTGCGCGTCGCGAAATCGGTTTGCCAGCTTTTTCCCTTTGACGGGGAGGGGTTGGCCCTGATGACGCAAATTGCAAACTATTGCGGTGAAATGGGGCTAGCCGAGGAATGGATGAAGGAGTCCATTGTCAGGGATCCACATGTCCCAGAACTGGCGCTGAAGAATTTCGGGGTGGTGATGTATTCACTGGGTGATTTCGACGCCGCCATCGATTACCTGGAAAAGACCAGCATCGCGGACCCGGAAGTCCTGCGTTACCGCGCCGCATCCCTGGCGGCGGCGGGACGCCTCGATGACGCTCGCGCGGTCATCGCCGAACTCATTGAAAGTCTGCCGGGTGTGTCGCTTGCCATGCTTGGGCAGCTTATTCCCTACCGATATCCCGAAGACTTGGAACGCGAACTTGAACATCTTCGGCTTGCGGGTCTGCCGGAGAGCTAATGTCCGCTCTTTTCCCGGTGGCGGACGTTGGGACGTTCCCCTTCCACTGACGGTTCAGAACCGCAGGGCGCGGGCCTGCAGCACGTCGGGGAAATCGCGAACTTCCTTGAGCACCGCGTCGCTCAGCGGCTCGTCGATTTCGATCAGCGCGACGGCGTGACCGCCTTCTTCCGCCCGGCCCAGATGAAACGTCGCGATGTTGACGTCGGTGGTGCCGAGCGTGGTGCCCAACCGGCCGATGAAACCCGGCTTGTCGTCGTTGACGGTGAACAGCATGTGCGGGCCCAGTTCGGCTTCGAGACGCACCCCGTTGACATCGACGATGCGGGGTTTGTCGCCGCCGAACAGGGTGCCGGCGAAAGTGCGGGTCCGTCGTTCCGTTGTCAGGGTCAGACGGATCAGCGTCTGATACTCGGAAACGCGCTCGTGTTTCACCTCGGATATCGCGATATCGCGCTCGCGCGCCAGCACCGGCGCGTTGACCATGTTGACCGATTCCATGACCGGCGCCAGCAGGCCGCGCAACAGGCTGGCGGTGAGCGGCCTGGTGTTGAGCTCGGCCGCCAGCCCTTCATATTCGATGGTCACCGACTTGAAGCTGGTTTCCGCGACCTGACCCGCGAGGCTGCCGATCTGCTCGGCAAGCGCCATATAGGGCAGCAGGCGGGGCGCCTCGTCGGCGCTGACGGACGGCATGTTGATGGCGTTGATCACCGCGCCCTCGACCAAAAAGTCGGACATCTGCTCCGCGACCTGTAGAGCGACCTTCTCCTGGGCCTCCGTGGTCGATGCCCCGAGATGCGGCGTCGCCACAACGTTCTCCATGCCGAACAGGCTAAAATCCTCGGGCGGTTCATGGGCGAAAACGTCGAGCGCCACGCCCGCGACCCGGCCGCTTTCGAGCGCGGCCTTGAGATCGGCTTCCACGATCAACTCGCCGCGCGCGCAGTTGACGATGCGCACGCCTTCCTTCATGCGGGCGAAGGCCGCTTCGTCGAGGATATCGCGGGTCGCGTCGGTCAGAGGCGTATGCAGGGTGATGAAATCGGCGCGCCGCAAAAGATCGTCGAGTTCGACCTTTTCCACTCCGAGCGTGCTGGCGCGTTCGGGCGACAGATACGGATCATGGGCGACGACCTTCATCTTCAGGCCCAGGGCGCGCTCGGCGACCACCGATCCGATATTGCCGCAGCCGATGATGCCCAGCGTCTTGCCGGTAAGTTCGACGCCCATGAAGCGCGACTTTTCCCACTTGCCGGACTGTGTCGACTTATCCGCCGCCGGAATCTGGCGCGCCATGGCGAACAACATGGCAATCGCGTGTTCGGCGGTGGTGATGGAATTGCCGAACGGCGTATTCATCACGACGATGCCGCCGCCGGTGGCCGCGCCGAGATCGATATTGTC
>CAZPMO010000058.1:8401-25808 GCA_964587515.1 uncultured Rhodospirillaceae bacterium
GCCGGCGCGTCCGATGACCTTGAGTTTTCCGGCCGCTTTCAGAACCTTCGGCGTGACCTTGGTCGCCGATCGCACGGCGAGCCCGTCATAGTCGCCGATGCAGCCCTCCAGTTCGTCCGGCGTCATGCCGGTCTTCACATCGACCTCGAGACCGCGATCGCGGAAAATATCCGCCGCCTTGGGGCTGAGATTATCGGAAATCAGTACTTTCGCCATGGCTCGACTCCTCACGCTACGGCCGCGAGGTCACGCTTGACCTCGGCATAGGCCCAGTCGAGCCAGGGGAACAGGGCTTCGAGATCGGCGGTTTCCACCGTCGCGCCGGCCCACAGGCGCAAGCCGGGCGGCGCATCGCGATAGCCGTTGATATCGAACGCCACGCCTTCACCATCGAGCAGTGTTTCCATGCGCTTGGTGAACGACGCTTGCTGGTCTGCGGACAAGGTGTCGAACCATGGGTCGACGACTTTAAGACAGACCGATGTGCAGGATCTTGTCGCCGGATCGGTGGCCAGGAAGTCCGCCCAGTCGGTGCGCCCGACCCAGCCGGCCACGGCGGCGAGATTTGCCTCGGCGCGCGCGACCAGCGCATCCAGCCCGCCGGTCTTCTCGCCCCACTCCAGCCCGTCCAGCGCATCCTCGACGCACAACATCGAGGGCGTGTTGATGGTCTCGCCGCGGAAGATGCCTTCGATCAGCTTGCCGCCCTTGGTAAGGCGGAAAATTTTCGGCATCGGCCAGGCCGGGGTGTGACTTTCCAGCCGCTCGACGGCGCGCGGGCTCAGCACCAGCATGCCGTGCGCCGCCTCGCCGCCCATGACCTTCTGCCAGGAATAGGTCACGACATCGAGTTTTTGCCACGGCAGGCGCATCGCGAACACCGCCGAGGTCGCGTCGCAGATCGTGAGGCCGGCGCGGTCGTCGGCGATCCAGTCGCCGTCCGGCACGCGCACGCCCGACGTAGTCCCGTTCCAGGTAAAAACCACGTCGCGCGCGGGGTCGACGCGGGAGAGATCGGCGAGTTCGCCGTAATCGGCTTCGAGCACGTTCACGTCGTCGAGGCGAAGCTGCTTGAGCACGTCGGTCACCCAGCCGGCGCCGAAGCTCTCCCAGGCCAGCACATCGACGCCGCGCGGACCCAGAAGCGACCAGAGCGCGATCTCGACCGCGCCGGTATCGGAGCCGGCGACAATGCCTATGCGGTAATCGTCGGGGATGCCGAGGATGCGTCGCGATCGCTCAATTACATCGTTCAACCGCGCCTTGCCGGGTTTGGACCGGTGCGAGCGGCCGACCAGGGCGTCCTTGAGCGCATCCGTCGTCCAACCGGGACGCTTGGCGCAGGGACCTGAAGAAAAGCAGGGATTTCGCGGCCGCGCGGGCGGCCTTGGGGAAACGTTCATTTTCTAATCCTCTTCCTCACAGAAGAGCTGCAACCCGTTGGGGGGTCGTGGCCCGCGCTTTATGTAGGAGGTCCGCCCGGCGGCGTCAATGCGCGAATATGTCGCGGTGGCCCGAGGCTGTAACGGGTTCGAATTCACGCACTTTCTCTCGCTTCCGGAATGTACTAACGTTCGCGGGCGCACGTTATGAAAAACAACGATCCGGAAAATCTCCGGTCGGCACAGGCACTGATAGGGAGAGACCAAGATGCAAGGCTTACGCACGCTAACGGCAGCGGCCGCCATCACGTTGATGGCGGGCACGGCTGCGGCTCAATCGATCGGGATCGGCACCGGCCCGCAGGCCTCGCTGACCAATCGGATCGGCTCGGCGATCGCCAAGGTGCTGGCGGACGAAGCAGGGCTGAAGACCCGCGCCGTACCGCACACGTCGAATTCGGCCCACGTACCGTTGGTCGACAGGGGGACGCTTGCCTTCGGGGTCAATTCCACCCAGCAGGTCAGCGCCGCCGTCGCTGGAACCGACCAGTTCAAAGGCTACGCCACGAAGGATTTTGTCGTCGCGGCGCGCATCGTACCCTTGCCGGTTGGGACGCTGGTACGTAAGGATTCGCCCTTTTACACGCTCAAGGATCTGAAGGGCAAGAGGTACACGGTCGGCTACACCGCGCAGAAGACGGTGATCTTCATCCTCAACGCCTTCTTGTCTAATGCCGGGTTGACGGTTAACGACGTCAAGGGTGTGCCGGTGCCGAACACCACGGCGGGCGCGCAGCTCTTCCTCAAGGGCCAGGTCGACGGATCGCTGTCCTCGCTCGGGGGCTCGCGGCTGCGCAGGGCCGATGCCAAGGTCGGCGGCATTCGCATTCTCGGCATGTTCAACACGCCCAAAGGCGTCGCGGCCATGCAGACGGCCTATCCCAACTCGTATCTGGTCCAGCTCAAACCCAGCAAACGGAGCATCGGCGTCGAGAAGCCGATCTGGGTGATGGCGTTCGACATGGTGCTGATGACCTCGACCAAGACGTCCGACGAGGTGGTCTACAATGCGGTCAAGGCGCTGTACGGCGGCAAGGCCGCGATGGTCAAGATCTCGGGGGTCTTCAATCGCTTCCGTCCGGACAACATGATTCCCAGCTACAAGGGCGTGAAAATGCATCCCGCCGCCATGAAGTTCTATAAGGAGGTCGGGGTTAAACCCAAAGGCTGAGTAGCCATTCGGCACGGGGGCGGGGCGAATAGCGCCTCGTCCCGACGTCGGCCTGTCGCCACCCAGTAGCCATCATGTCGGAAACGCCAACTCCGAGCAGAGCCGAGAGCCTGTCGCCGGCGCCGCGGCCGATCCGCGTGCTGGTGATCACGCTGTCGGTTATCCTGGTGCTCGCGTCGATTGCCAAGGCGACTGATTTCTATCGCACCGTCGGGCTGCAACTCTACGACCAGCAGTTCATGTTCCCGATGATCGGGGCGGCTTTCCTGCTGACCTATGTCCATCTGACGCTGCGCGGGCGGCCCCGCGACCGGCATGTTCCCTGGTATGACTGGATACTCGGCCTGTCCGGGCTGGGGGCCTGTGTCTACCTGGCGTGGGAATATCCCCGGCTGGCCGACATCGTGGTCTACCAGCCGACGGACGCGGTGATCTGCGGCATCATCATCATGGTGCTTTGCGCCGAAGGCCTGCGACGGGCGGTCGGGTTGATACTTCTGTGCGTGTTGCTCGGCTTCATCGGCTTCGGCGTCCTCGGCCAGTATATCCCGGGCCCGCTGGAGGGTCAGGCGATCGAGTTCGGCGATCTCGTCACCTATCTCTCGTTCGACACCAATGCCTTGATGGGCGTGCCGATGCGCGTGGTGACCACCATCGTGATCGCGTTCCTGCTGATGGCGGCGCTGATGCGCCCGTCCGGCGCGGCGGAATTCCTCAACGACGTCTCGATCGCCCTGATGGGGCGCTATCGGGGCGGCGCCGCCAAGGTCGCGATCTGCGCCTCCAGCCTGTTCGGTTCGATATCGGGCAGCGTCGGCGCCAACATCATGTCGACCGGCGCGTTCACGATCCCGATGATGAAGGAGGGCGGCTACCGCGCCGAATCCGCCGGCGCCATCGAGGCCGTGGCGTCGACCGGCGGCCAGTTGATGCCGCCGGTGATGGGCGCGGTCGCGTTCGTGATGGCGGATTTCCTGGACGTCGACTACATCGACGTCTGCATCGCCGCGCTGATACCCTCGGGCCTGTATTACGGCGGGCTTTTCGTGCAGGCCGATCTCGAGGCGGCGCGCGAGGGCATCAAACGGATCCCCGTGGCGATGATCCCGCGTCTCGTGCCGGTCCTGAAACGCGGCTGGATATTCATCATCCCCTTCGCGGTGCTCGTCGTCGCGTTGTTCTCTCTCAACCACGAACCGGAGGAGGCGGCGCTCGAAGGCGCGTTCGCTTTCGTCATCGTCGGCATGGCCTTCGGTTACAAGGGTCGGCGTCTGACTCCGCGCGACGTGTTCTGGGCGGTCGCGGAGACCGGCGTGCTGGTTATCGATCTGGTGATGATCGGCGCCGCCGTCGGGCTGATCATCGGCATCATCGCCAAATCGGGCCTCGGATTCGCGCTGACCCTGTGGCTGTCGCAGGTCGGTGCCGGCAATTTGCTGCTTCTTCTGATCCTGTCGGCGATCGTATGCATCGTGCTCGGCATGGGCATGCCGACCATCGGGGTCTATGTCCTGGTCGCGACGCTGGTCGCGCCGGCGATGGTCGAGACCGGCGTCTCGCCAATGGCCGCGCACATGTTCGTGCTCTATTACGGGATGCTGTCGTTCATCACGCCACCGGTCTGTATCGGGGCGTTCTTCGCCGCCAAGCTGGCGGAGTCCGACCAGATGCGAACTGGATTCGTCGCCATGCGGTTCGGTTGGTCGGCCTTCGTGGTGCCGTTCCTGTTCATCTACTCGCCGAGCCTGCTGTTCGAGGGCAACCCCCTTACCTTGATTCTGGACGTGACCACGGCCGTCGCCGGGGTATGGCTGGTATCGGCCGCGCTGGTGGGCTATTTCGGGCGTGCGTTGACCATGTTGGCGCGCATTGCCCTGGCCGTTGCCGGGCTCGGGCTGCTGGTTCCGGTGGGAACTTTCACCGGCGCCTATTGGACGGACATCGGCGGTTCGCTGCTCGCCGTGATCATCCTGGGGCCCGATTTCCTCTCCCGAAGACGCGAGCGGACGTCGGCGGCCCCCTAAATCCTGACCCTACTGCCGACATTGACGACTGATTCCGCGCCGCGTTCGATGAAGTCGCCAACCAGACCGACCCATTGCTGATCGGGTTGCCGGTCAGCGGGATCATGGTGCCGAGGATGGCGATCCGCGCCTAGCAACGGCTTATTGCGACGCTTCGCATGGGCAACCCGCAAGAACTGGGCTATACAGGCGGGCGACTGGCTGGAGGATCGCGGCATGGCCCTGGAACTCTTTGAATTGCTCGGGATCGACGATCGCCGCTTCAGCCCCTATTGCTGGCGGACGCGCATGGCGCTGGCCCACAAGGGGCTGGAGCCGGAAACCATACCCTGCCGCTTCACCGACAAGGACAAGTTCGCGTTCTCCGGATCGAAAACCGTGCCCGTGATCCGCGATGGCGAGACCGTGGTCAGCGATTCCTGGGCCATCGCCTGCCATCTCGAGGATACCTATCCCGATCGGCCGTCACTGTTCGGCGGCGCGGTGGGAAAGGCCGAGGCGCGGTTCATCGGCCAGTGGACCGACACCACGCTGCACATCGCCTTGATCCGCCTGGTCGTGAAGGACATCTACGATCACCTCGATCCCGCCGATCATCTCTATTTCCGCGACTCCCGGGAAAAACGTCTGGGCGCGACGCTGGAGGAGGTCCACGCCTTGCGCGACGAACGCCGCCCGGCATTCGTTCACGCGCTGGCGCCGTTGCGCGCGGTGCTGCGGGAACAGCCCTTTATATGCGGCGATGAGCCGGCCTATGGCGATTACACCGTGTTCGGGGCCTTCCAGTGGGCGCGCTGCATCAGCGACTACCGCCTGGTCGAGGAAGACAATATCGTCTTCGACTGGCGCCGCCGCATGCTCGACCTGTTCGACGGGCTGGGCCGCTCGGTCCTGGGCTATCCCGAGTAGCCATGCCGCCCGGCGGGTCGTTATAATCAAGCCATGTACGAGGAATTACCGCATATCCTCGTCGTCGACGACGACACCCGGCTGCGCGAACTGCTGAGCCAGTATCTCAGCGAAAACGGCTTTCGCGTCTCCACGGCCAGCAACGCCGCCGATGCGCGCGCGCGGCTGACCGGGCTGACATTCGATCTGATCGTGCTCGACGTGATGATGCCCGGCGAGAACGGTTTCGAGCTGACCCGTTCGTTGCGCCGGACATCCGCGGTCCCGATCCTGCTGCTGACGGCGCGCGGCGAACCCGAAGACCGCATCACCGGGTTCGAACACGGCGCCGATGATTACCTGGCCAAACCCTTCGAGCCGCGCGAGCTGGTTTTGCGCATCGGCACCATCCTGCGCCGCGCCGCACCGGCGCCGGCGCCGATCACCGTGCGCCTCGGCGCGTGTTCGTTCGACGTCGCGGCGGAACGTTTGCTGCGCGACGACCGGCCGGTGCGTCTGACCCCGGTCGAGGCCAGCCTGCTGACCACGCTGGCGCGCAATCCTGGCGTCACCCTGACCCGCGACGAGCTGATCCACCGCAGCCGCATCGAAGGCAACGCGCGCACCGTCGATGTCCAGGTCACGAGGCTGCGCCGCAAGATCGAGCCCGACCCGCGCCTGCCGCGCTATCTGCAAACCGTGCGCGGCCTGGGCTACGTGTTGCGGCCCGACGAAACCGGCGGCGCGCCATGATCAAGCGACTGCTGCCGCGATCCCTTCTCGGCCGATCGGTGATGATCATCGTCACGCCGCTGGTGCTGCTTCAGATCGTCTCGACCTGGATATTCTACGACCGGCACTGGGACACCATCACGCGTCGGCTTGCCGCGTCGGTGGCCGGCGAAATCTCGATGATCATTCAGAATATGGGGCATTTTCCGGGCCCCGAAAATACGTCCCGGATACTGACCGCGGCCGCCTATTCCGGGCTACGGGTCAACTATCGCTTGAACGAAATTCTACCGAACGTCGCCCCCGAGATCGGCGGCGGCATCCTCGACCGACGGCTTTCGAAGGCGCTTGAGGAACAGGTTGCGCGCCCGTTTCACATGGACACCTGGAGCTTCGACCGTAACGTCCGCATCGCGGTGCAACTGCCCAACGGCGTACTCGACGTGCTGGTCTCGCGCGAGCGCCTGTTCTCCTCGACCACATACATATTCGTGATGTGGATGGCGGGCACGTCGATGGTTTTGTTCGCCATCGCCACCGTTTTCATGCGCAACCAGGTCCGGCCGATCCGGCGGCTCGCCACCGCCGTCGACAGTTTCGGCAAGGGACGCGAGGTCCCGGATTTCAAACCCGAGGGCGCCACCGAAATCCGTACCGCGGCGGCGGCCTTCAACCTGATGCGGGAACGCGTGCTGCGCTCGATCAGCCAGCGAACGGAAATGCTGGCCGGTGTATCGCACGATCTGCGAACGCCGCTGACGCGAATGAAGCTGCAACTCGCATTGCTGGGCGACGGCAAGGAAGTCGAGGAACTTAAAGCCGATGTCCAGCAGATGCAGACGATGGTCGAGGAATATCTCGCCTTCGCGCGCGGCGAAAGCACCGAAGCGGTGGTCACCGCCGACGTCCGGTCTCTGCTGGACGAGGTGGTGGTGAACGCGCGGCGCGACGGCGCCAATATTGAACTCGCCGGTGAAACCGCGCTTGCCGTGCCCGTGCGCCCCGACGCCTTCAAGCGCTGCGTCATCAACCTGGTGGCCAACGCGATGCTGTATGCCGATCATGTCGCGGTTCGCGCCGAGCGCGTTTCCGACATGATCGAGATTACCATCGACGATGATGGGCCGGGCATTCCGGAGGAAGAGCGCGAGGAGGTCTTCAAACCCTTCTACCGGCTCGACTCATCGCGCAATCCGGAAACCGGCGGCACCGGGCTGGGGCTGACCATCGCCCGCGACGTGATGCGCGGCCACGGCGGCGACCTGCAACTGGAAGAAGCGCCGGACGGCGGTCTCCGGGCGCGTCTCCGGCTGCCGGTGTAGAAATTCCTACTTTTCCTGGAGGTCGGTGACGCCGGACCAGTCGTCGGGCGGTGGCGCTTCGGCGAACAGCCGCGCGCGTTCGACATAGAGCCGCGATGCCGGATCGGCGTCGGCCAGCGCCGCGAACATTTTTTCGGCCTCATTGAAACGCCGGGCACGATAGTGATCGAGCGCCTCGGCGAAGCGGGCGAGACGTTCCCTTGTCTCGGAAGACAGTTCACCGGGCGGGGCGATGGGTTCGTACACCCGCTCCGGCGCGTCGCGCCCGACCACCCGGATCAGATCGAGCTCGCGGGAAACCATCGCGTCGCCGGCGAGTTCAATCGTCCGGTCGCCAACCAGGATCGGCGTGCCATAGACCTTGTTCGCGCCTTCCAGCCGTGATGCGAGATTCGCGGTATCGCCCATGATCGTATAGTTGAAGCGGCGGCCGGACCCGATATTGCCGACCAGCAGGTCGCCGCTGCAAATGCCGATACGCGTGCCGACGACCGGATTTCCCGGCAGGCCGAACGCGTTCTGCATCTCGCCCAACCGTTGCTGGCAGGCGAGCGCGGCCTGGACCGCATGCAGCGCATGGTCGGGATCGGCCAGCGGAGCGCCGAACACGCCGACCACCGCGTCACCGATATATTTGTCCACGAACCCGCCATGTTCCTCGATGGTATCGGTCATTACCGAGAGATATTTGTTGAGGAAAGTCACCAGCTCTTCGGGCGACAGCCCTTCGGAGATCGACGTGAATCCGGCGATATCGGAAAAGAAGGCGCTGAGCTCGCGCGTCTCGCCGCCGAGCGCCGGCGGCGCGTGGCCCTCGACCAGCTTGTCGACCACGGTGGGCGGCAGATAGAGCGCGAACGAGCGTCGCAGATAGCGCTTATCCTTGTCGGCCACCGCGAAGCGGTATCCGATCAGCGCGACAAAGGTCAGCAGCGCGGCGACCAGCGGGTGCAGCATGGGCAAAATGAGTCCGCCCTGCATGGCGGCGGTCGCGGCGCCCGCCCACAGGATGGCCGCGGCGGCGACGGCGATTCCCGCGACCAGCGGCGACAACAGCATCACCGCGGCGGCGGCCGCCGCGGCGATCGCCAGATCAACCAACGATCGCGAAATCGTACCGAGTTCCCGAAGGGCGTCGTGGCGCATCAGATCGTTGACGGCGGCGGCGTGGATATAGACGCCGGGAATGGTGTCGCGCGCGATATCGTGGCGATAGAGGCCCTTGGGAACCGGCACCACGCAACGCTCCGGAATCCCGACGCCTTCGGGGCCGGTGGCGAAACGCTTGGACGTCAGCCGGCGATCCTCGACATCGACCACCACGCCGACCAGCACGACTTTCCCTCCGAAATGCTTGGCGAAGTAATCGGTCTTGCCCTTGTCGGCGCAGGCGACGAGGTCGGCCAGCGAATATGTCGGGATGTTTCCGGACCCGCCTTCGAAATTCACCACCATTGTCCCGTCGCGGGATGCCGGCACGTCGTAACCGCCGAGAGTGACGCCGCCATCCGGACGCAAGCCAGGGCGCTGGCCGATGGCGCGCGCGGCAAGCTCGAGCGCTAGCGAGGTTTCGATACGTTCGCCCTTTTTCGCGTCGGTCCCCCGGAACAGCAACGACATGCGCCGGATCACGCCGTCATCGTCCTCATAGGCATTGGCCGCGCGGATGTTCTTCTGGTGCCCGACCGCGAAGCTGTAGCCGGGGAACGGACTGATCGGCTTCGCCTGATGCTGGACTTTGGAAAGGACAATTTTGCCCTTACGGCTCGCCAGGCGCAGCGCGATCAGAAATTCCCGGTCGAAACCGCGCATATATCGCTCGACCGAGGTCGGATAAATCACGTCGAAGCCCATCACCTTCGCGCCGCCGTCGATCACGGCGGTTATCACGCTGGCGATCTGCTTTGTCCACATCACCTTGGGCAAGTCACGGAACGGCGGCCGGCGATAGGTTTCCTCGTCGATGGCGACGACCACGGTGGGTGATTGGGCCGGCGCGTGGCGCACACCCATGGTCGCGTGGCGCAAGGCGAACATCACGTCGAGCGATATGCCGCGGAGCCAGTCGAACGGCGGCAGCGCCACGAGGCCGGCGATCGCGATGACGGCGGTTCCCGCGGCGACGAGATTGCGCGGCGTCATCGCGGCGAGCTGTTCAAAGCTGGACAAGCCGGCCGATGATCGGCCCCGCGCCGGATCGGGCGCGACGGTCTATCCGGAAGACCACGCTCTTGTCACCCGATTGCGCGCGGTAAATGCCGCCCGGTTTTAGCGATTTACCCTTGGCGGCGAGATCGACGAAGCCGTTCTCGGCGCCGAGCGCGATTTTTTCCGCGTCCCGGTCGAGGCGTTCGATCATCACCCTGGCCGCGCCTTTCGGAAGCTTGATCACCGGGCTCGCGCCATAGAGGATCACCGACGGCTGCGGCGAAGTCGAAGCGCGCGGCGGGGCGCGCAGCACCATGACCGCGCTCTTGCCGGACTGGTTGGAACTCAGCTTGAGGCCGCCGCCATCGCATTCGACGCGCTCAAGATCGGCGGCGGCGCCGTTGAGCCGGCTTTTATCCGTGCCGATCGTCACCAACCCGCCGGTGATGGTCTCGCGCAGACAACTCGCGAGATACCCGATCGTTATGGTCCCGGTGGACCCGAGATCGATCACGCGCCCCGGTTCGAGATAATCGAGAAAACGGACCCCCGCGCCCGCCGAGGAAATCTCCTCGACGATGGCCGCCGGATCCGCCGCGTCGGCCGGTGACGCGAAGACCACGACGAAAGCCACGAAGACAAAACGGATACGCGTCATCTTCCGTTTCCCGTTCACCGCCGGATCAACAGAAACTCTCCACCGTCGTGGCCGGCGCGGGGCGCTTGATACGGTTAAACAAAGCCTGTCCGTCCAGGACACCCTGGTTGTTGGCCAACGCTTTGATGAATGCGCTGGCGAACACGGAATGATTGCCATCGCCTCCGCTATCGACCACCGGTTCCAGGCCACCAGATACCAGCGCGACCCGTGAGCGCGTTTTCGCCATGCGCTTGAGGCATGCGCGACGCTCCATCGCGGTCCGGGGCGCTCTCGGTCCGGCGCGAACCAGTGTCCCGGAATAACAGGAATCGGCCACCACCATGACATGCTTCGCACGGATTGCCCGCAGCATCACGGTGATGGCCCCGGTCGAAATCCAATTCGTGGTCACGTCTTCTTCCGCATCGACCGGCAGCCAGTAACCCTCCTGACCGATATCGTCGAGCAACCCGTGCCCGGCATAATAGATCAGAAGATTGTCGTCGAATTTCAGCTTCGCGCGCAGTTTGCTGAACGCGCGCAGCACGGATCCGCGTGGCGCATCCAGCAGCAGCTTCACGGAAAACCCGTAGTCGCGTTCCAGAACCTTGGCTACCACACGCGCATCGTTGACCGCCGTTTTCAGCTTGGTGATGTAGCGGTAATCATTGTTGCCGATCACCAGCGCGTGGTATTTGCCGAACCGTATATCGGCGTAAGGATCGGGCGGTATAATTTTCCTCTGCGCCTCGAGTTTGGCGTTGCGTAGGGCGATCTCCGGGCTGAAGGAACGGATCCGAATGCGCGCGAGTTCGGCGAACCGGCCCTTGGGAAACTGCCGCAGATAGGCCTTGAAATCCTCGGGGTTGCGGCTGCCGCGGATCGAGTCCCAGAAGGCGAGTTCAAACGCGTCGCGGCGCACCTGCCTGGCCTGATCCGCGTCATCGGCCTTTTTTACGGCGCGCGGTGGCGTCACCGGCGGGGGCATCGGCGCTTTTGCGCCGGCCATGGCGCTGGACTTGGGATAGGTCACATTCTTGAGCGCGTATCCGCTGTTCCCGGCGATATCCGGCCAGTGGCGCGTGAACTTGAGGATTAGCGACTCCTTGGGATCATACCACCAAGTCTGTTTGAATTCGGGCGTATAGGAGGCACCGTATCGGTTTTCGTACTCGCAATCGACAAGATATTCGGCAGCGATTTTGAATACCGCTCGCTTCTCGCCGCCCCACGGCAGCGTCTCCGTGCCGCTGACGGCAAGGGAGACCGAGATGTGTCGACGGCCCGTCGAATCGGTCAACTCGAATGCCGCCTTGCGGCCGATTTTGAGCGGCCACAGGGCCTTCAATGCGGCCCGGCCTTCGCCACCGACGACGAGCGGCGGAAGCCTTTTCACGTTTATGCTGGTTGCGCGCGACCCCTGATCGGTACAGGTAATTTCGTCCAGCGTCCCGGCATAGCCGTCGCCAGGCGCGGTGCCGATGTGAACGAAGCGGGAGAAAAATTGCGCCCGCCGCGCGCCCTGGCTACAGAAATAGGCGTAACCCGAGACATCGCCGACGGTGCACCGCCAGTCGCCATAATCGAGAATCGTGCCGGTCGGCGGAACAGTGTAGGGCGCCGGTGGAAGCTCGGAAGCCGCCGCGCGTCGGGCGGGCGGTACCATTCGGGCAACCGACGCAATTTCGGATTCCGGATAAATCGCCTTCTTGAGTTCGTATCCGGTGGTCAAGCCGTGGTCCGGCCAATGGCGCCTGAACTTCAGGATCAACGCCTCCTTGGGATCGTACCACCAGGTCTGTTTGAATCTTGGGTCGTAGTTGTTCGCGGAAGAGCCAATCCCCAGGCAATCGACGCTATAATCGGCATCGATCCGGAATACCGGGCGTCGCGCGCCATTCCATGTCAAAAACTCCGCACCCCTGACCACCAGCGCGACCGAAACATGGCGCCGGCCCGAAGAATCAAGCAGGTCGAACTTCGCCTTTCGGCCGGTCTCCAGCGGCCACAGCTTTGTCAGCGTCTTGCGTGCCTCGGGAGAAAGGGTGAGTGGCGGAATTTCCTTCGGGTAACGATTGGAAATGCCGGCGCGGCCAGCCGGATCGGCGCATTCGACACCGGTGATCGTGGCGGCGTAGCCGTCGCGCGACCCAGCGCCAATATGGACGAAACGGGAGAAAAATCGCGCACCCCGACCGCCGTCGCTGCACGAATGGGCGAAATTCCCGACCTCACCGATCACGCATCGCCAGCCACCATAATCCAGTATGGTACCGGTGGGAGGAACGGTATATGAGGCCGGTGCAAGCGCGGGGGCCGCCATCGCGCGCCCGGAGAGAAGCGCCGCGACGACCAGTGAAAGGGCTCCAATTCTCCGCATCCCGGGTTCCGATTTTTTCCGAGTAGATCAACAGTGTAACGCAACAACCTACAGCACACATCGGGCATTTCGGCTGTGACGAGGATCACACTTTTTGTCCGCGACGCGCGAAATCATCCTTAACTGGCGGCCCCGTCTGCGCTAAGTAGCCGGGCAAGGGGAGAATAGGCGATGAATCAGATCAACGGCGCGGAGGCGTTCATCCGCATGCTTCAGCTGCACGGGGTCGAGGTGATCTTCGGCCTGTGCGGCGATACCAGCTTGCCGCTTTACGATGCGCTGGCGCGGCTCGATCACTGTATCACCCATGTGCTGACGCGCGACGAGCGCTCGGCCGCCTACATGGCCGACGCCTATGCGCGGGTGACGGGAAAGGTCGGTGTCTGCGAGGGGCCGTCGGGCGGCGGCGCGACCTATATCCTGCCGGGCGTGGTCGAAGCCAATGAATCCTCGATCCCGGTGCTTGCCATCACCAGCGATATTTCCGTGTCGTCGCGCGGCCGATTCACGCTGACCGAGCTGGACCAGAAAAGCCTGTTCCGGCCACTGACCAAGTGGAACGCGGTGATCGACCGCGCCGACGATATCCCGCGCACGCTGCGATCGGCGTTCGGCGCGATGACCACGGGCACGCCCGGCGCGGCCCATATCGGGCTGCCCTTCGATGTCCAGCGCGCGCCGGTGGACGAAGACGACATCTGGGCCGACGCGACGCTGGGGAGCTACCCGTCGCGCCGGACCGGACCCGACCGCGCCGATGTCCGCAACGCCGCGGCGATCATACGGTCCGCCGCCGCGCCTTTGTTCGTCTGCGGCGGCGGGGTGGTGATCTCGGGCGCCGAGGCGGAACTGCGCGCGCTGGCCGAACGGTTGGGCGCGCCGGTCGCGACCACCATCAGCGGCCAGGGCAGCATTCCCGAATCACACCCGCTCGCGGTCGGCGTGGTCGGTAGCAACGGCGGCACACCCGAGACGCGCGCTGTGATCGACGCCGCCGACGCGGTGATCTTCGTCGGCTGCCGCGCCGGCTCCGTGACCACCGAGCGCTGGCGTCACCCGGTGCCGGGCGCCGCGCGCATCGTCCATATCGACACCGACGCGACCGTGATCGGCACCACCTACCGAACGGACGCGGCCATCGTCGGCGATGCGAAGCTTGCGCTGGGCGCGCTCGACGCAGAGCTCTCCGCCTCGCTGCGCCACGTGCCGGAGCGCGCCCTCGACGCCGGCTTCGTCGCCGCCCGGCGCGCCGAAAAATTCGACGTCTTCGGCACGCTGGCGGCCTCCGACGCGGCGCCGATCCGGCCCGAACGCATCGTCGCCGACCTGCAGACCGTGCTGCCCACCGACGCCATCGTGATCGCCGATCCAGGTACGCCGTGCCCCTATCTCTCGGCCTATTACACGTTCGAGCGCACCGGCCGGCATTTCCTGTCGAACCGCGCCCATGGGGCGCTCGGCTACGCGCTGCCCGCCGCCGTCGGCGCCTGGTACGGACGGCCCGACGCCACCGTGGTCGCGGTCATGGGCGACGGGTCGTTCGGCTTCTGCGCCGGCGAGCTGGAGACCGTGGTGCGGAACGGCGTGAACGCGACCTTCGTGGTGGTCTCCAATTCGAGCTATGGCTGGATCAAGGCCGGCCAAAAATCGGGCTTCGACGGACGCTACTTCTCGGTCGATTTCGATCGCACCGATCACGCCCGCATCGCCGAGGCCTACGGCTTGAAATCATGGTGCGTGGTCGACCCCGCCGAGCTGCGCCCGACGCTGGAAGCCGCGGTGACCCATGACGGCCCCACCCTGGTCGACGTGATCGCCCAGCCCCTGGAGGACGCGCGCGCGCCGGTCAGCGAATGGGTGGCGTGATCGGCATGATCTCGGTGGTCATCCCGACGCTGAACGAGGGGACGCGTCTGACCGCGCTTTTGACCCAGCTCGCGGCCGAGCCGGAACCGCACGAGATCATCGTCGTCGACGGCGGCAGCACCGACGGAACGGTCGCGGCGGCGCGCGCGACGGGCAACGCCCCCATCGCCTCGAAGCCCGGACGAGGCCGCCAGCTTGCGCGCGGCGCGACGGCGGCGAAGGGCGACATAATATTGTTCCTGCACGCCGACAGCCGGTTTCCCGTCGGCGGGCTCGGTCGTATCCGCGAGACGCTCGCCGGCGACGCTGCTGCGGTGGGCGGCAATTTCCGGCTGCTGTTCGACGGCGGAACCGGCTTCGACCGCTGGCTCGACGGGTTCTATGCCTGGATACGAGCGCGCGGCGTCTATTACGGCGATTCCGGCATCTTTGTGCGGCGCGCGGTCCATGACCGGATCGGCGGCATCCTCCCGATCGCGCTGATGGAGGATTGCGATTTCGCCCGCCGGCTGGAGCGCGCCGGCCGTACGGTGTGCATTGCCGATCCGCCGCTGGTGACGTCGTCACGGCGTTTCGCCGGCCGCCGGCCGGTCTCGATCGTAATCGGCTGGTTGCGCATCCATGCACTCTACGCACTGGGTGTGTCGCCCGAACGCCTGGCGCGCATTTATTATGGGCGCCCCGCGTCGTTCAGCGACCAATCGTACTGATAGCCGCTGATATCGTTGAATTTCGAGAGCTTCGCGGCCAGCGCCGGGGCCGCGTATTCGCGAAGATGGGCGATCACGCCACGCGCGCCGCCGCCGAAATCCGCGCGATACCATTTATAGATGCTGGAGACGTAGAGGTCGCCAGCGTCGAACTGAACGCCGCGCGGGTTGTTGACGTAATCGCGCGCGGCACGGGTCAGCAGCGCATCGACATTGTCACCGGTATAGGCTTTCGTTCCGAGATTGGGACAGCCGATCGAGGCGCAGTTGACCACGTAATGGATGCGCGGATCGCGCCAGATCGGCCGCAGGATGCGATGTTCGATATCGTCGAGCGACAGAAGCTCGTTCTCGATCCGCACCAGCTTCTTACCCCACGGCCCGACCGACAGCCAGCCCGGCGATATATTGAGTTGCAGGATGCTCTCGATCGGCGCGTGATCGAGAATCAGTTGCACGGTCAGCGCGTTATAGAGATTGATCCAGTAGGCGAACTGGTCGGCGCGGCGATAGCGGCTGACGACCACCGAGGCGAGCTGGTCGATATAGGCGCGGAGCGCCGCCCGGTCGCCGACCGTGACATCACCATAACGGACGCGGTTCACGCCGTCCGGGCCCGCCACCACATAGGAATTCAGGAACCGATCCCACGGCGCATGATTGACGGCGAGACTGGACGCGGGATCATGGGCCGTCCAGCGCGGCCACAATTCGGCGCGGGGCGCGGCGTTGGCCTGGGTCCCGGCAGTCAGTATCACGATCGCGACAAGAAAAATGACCAGAGTTCTCACGGTCCGTATCCTCCGCGATTGTCCCCAAAAGGCGAAGCGGCTTTTGCTTTCCGGGCGTCACGATTATGATAGCGCAACACACCTAAACTTGGGAGCGCGCACACATCATGGCCATCTACCAGAACGACAAGGACATCGAGGGCCAGGGATTCCTCGAAGATACTTATCTGCTGTGGTGCGAGAAGGAAGGCCCGCCGATCCATGTGGATTTTTGCGTCGATCTGTTCGAGGTCGAGACAAAACCCTGGCCGCGTTTCGGCTGCAACGCCGCCTTCGTTCATCTGAAAGGGCGCGGCGATTTCATGTCGGTGTTCCTGCTGGAACTGCTGCCCGGTCAGCATACCGAGCCCCAGCAGCATCTGTTCGAAGAGGTGATCTATGTGCTGTCGGGCACCGGTTCGACCTCGATCGAGACCGCCGACGGGCGCTCCCACAGCTTCGAATGGGGACCGAAGAGCGTCTTCGCGCTGCCGCTGAACTGCAAGTACCAGCATTTCAACGGCTCGGGCCTGGAATCGGCGAAGCTGTCGTCCTCGACCAGCGCGCCGCTGGTGATGAATACCTTCCATAACGAGGAATTCGTGTTCAACAACCCGTTCCGTTTCCCGGAACGCGAGGGCAAGGAGAACCATTTCTCCGGCGAAGGCGATTTCGTGGCCAAGCGTCCCGGCAAGCATATGTGGGAAACCAATTTCGTCCCCGACGTCTCGAAATTCGAGCTGCGCGAATGGCCGGAGCGCGGCGAAGGCTCATCCAACATCATGTTCATCCTCGCCGAGGGCACCATGCACGCCCACTGCTCGGAGATGCCGGTCGGCACCTACAAGAAGGCCCACCGCCACGGCCCCGACTTCCATGTCTACTGGGTCAACGGCGAGGGCTATTCGCTGTGCTGGTGGGAAGGCGACGAGGAGATGATGTATTACCCGTGGAAGCATGGCGTGGTGTTCGCCCCGGCCGATCTGATGTTCCACCAGCACTTCAACGCCAGCAATGAACCGGCGCGCTATTTCCCGGTCGCGTTCGGTTCGCTGCGCTATCCGCTGACCGAGTCCAAGCGCCGGCTGTTCGCGGGCGGCGACGTCAGCGTTAAAAGCGGCGGCGACCAGATCGAATATGGCGATCAGGACCCGCGCGTGCACCAGATGTTCCTGGATGCGCTGAAGAAAAACGGCGTCGAGTCCAAGATGGGCAATATGATCGACGAAGCGCCCTTCCTCGCCGCCGAATAAGGAAGACGATCACGAACCGGTAAAAAGCACCCATTCTGTCACCCCGGACTTGATCCGGGGT
>CAZPMO010000059.1:0-13208 GCA_964587515.1 uncultured Rhodospirillaceae bacterium
AACAGCGCCAACAATACCCGTCCACCCCAAATCACCCCCCACGCAAAGGTCTCCATTCGAGGCAATTCAATATGGCGGCATCCCGGTTATCGCCGCCCTGAAGGGTTCGGTAATGGGCGGCGGGCTGGAACTCGCGGCCGCGACCCATGTGCGGGTCGCCGAGCCCAGTACCGTGTATCAGCTTCCCGAAATCGGTCTCGGCATCTTCCCGGGCGGCGGCGCCTCGGTTCGGGTCAGCCGCATCGTCGGCGCCGGGCGCTGCGTCGAGATGATGCTGACCGCGCGCCGGCTCACCGCCGATGAAGGCCAGGCGCTCGGCCTGTCCCATTATCTGGTGGATGACGGTGCGGGCTTCGACAAGGCGCTTGAACTGGCGGGACGCATCGCCGCGAACCCGGCCTTCGCCAACGCCACCATCGTCAACGCGGTCTCGCGCATCGCCGACATGTCGGTGTCCGACGGTCTTTTCGCCGAATCCATGGCCACCGCCCTGACCCAGGCCAGCACCGAAGCGCAATCCCGTATACAAGGCTTCCTCGACAAGCGCGCGGGGAAATAGTCCGGGAGAACGCCCACAGCAACCACAACTGAATGTAGGGGCGGGTTTCAAACCCGCCCGGCGGTCGCGCCATTACGCCCGGCGATCAAAATCTAGCTTGATCGTTCGGCTTCGGGCGGGTTTGAAACCCGCCCCTACATCAAATAGAAATTCCGCATAAAGCAGATCAGGCATCTCCGGGAACGATAATCCCGCCTTTTATGCCTCGACCGTCTTTTCGTCGCGAACTCGGCGACTGACCTTGTGACGAAACATCCCGGCGGCGCCGTCGAGTTCGAGACCGACCCGTCCGCCGGCGCCGCCATGGCGTTCCTCTTCGGTCTGGATCGCCTCCAGAATGATCTTGTCCTCGGCGAAGGCGATGCGGAACTGCTCGCTGATGCCGTCGCCGACGCTGTCGTCATCAACTCCGAAATTCCGCACATGCAGCCAGTAATCGAAGGTCGAGCTTTCGGTCTCCGGCGTCATGAAATGGCAAGAAAAGACCTGGATGCAGTCGTCGCGATTTCCTTCCATCGCGCCGGCCCCGGCCGCGGCGGTGCCGAAATCGATGATCGCGATCGAGGGGACATGCATATGATAGATTTGCCAGCGGTCGACCTTGCCGGAAAAATTACCAAACACCTTGATGAACCCGATCGGATCGCTCGACGGCGACCACCGGGTAGTGCTGACGAGATTCTCGGACTCTACCCATTCCACCGGCACTTCCTCGTGTTCGGCGTTGCCGAGCGTGGTCGGGTGAACGAAGCTGACATGCGAGGGATCGGTGAGGTTGTCGGCCAACAGCAGGTAGTTCGCCTTGACGTGGAGCGCGTCGCCATGGCCGACGCCCCATTCCGGCTGATGATACTGCGGCAGGTCGTAAATCTCGGACGCGTCGGCAAGCGCGGGATCGCCCATCCATATCCATACCAGCCCGAGTTTCTCGGAGACCGGATAGCTTCTGACCGTGGCGTTGGGCGGAATGGACTCCTGGACCGGTATGGTGACGCAGGCCCCGGTGCAGTCGAACGTCATGCCGTGATAGCCGCATTCCACCGTGTCGCCCTTCAGTCGTCCCAGCGACAGCGGCAGATAACGGTGCGGGCACAAATCGCGGAGCGCCGCCGGGTCGCCGTCCTCCTTGCGGTAGAGCACGATATCCTCGCCGAGGACGGTGCGGCGGACCAAGGAGCGGTCGAGGTTGCGCGACCACATCGCGACGTACCAGGCGTTATAGACGAACGGCATGTGAATCATCCCTGTTCCGTGCCGCGTCCGCGGCAAATTTATTCCGTGAGAGTGCTATCGGGCTCTCCTCTTGTCAACGCGCGATGCGCGACCGTGGTGGCAGAGGGGTCGCCAGTTCCCCGCCGAGAATTTCCGCCAACAGTTCGAAATCGCCGGTGCGCGGCGACGCCGGACGCCAAGCGAGACCGATTTGGCGCGAAGAAGCGCCATCCAGCGGCCGAGTCCGCAATCGCGTACCCCGCAAAATTCCGGCGTCGATCGCCATTTTCGGAAACAGGGTCAGCCCGAGTCCGTTGTCGACCATCAACGCCAGGGTGTGAAGGCTTGATCCCTCGAACGCGGCGGCTTCCCCATCTCCCGCCGTCGCGCATGCCGCGAGCGCGTGATCGCGCAGGCAATGGCCCTCACCGAGCAGCAATAGCTCCTCCTTCGCCAACGCTTCGGGTTTGATCTGTTCATGTAATTCGAATCCATGCCCTCTCGGGAATGCCGCCCAGAAAGGGTCCTCCGCGAAAAGCCGCGTTTCAAGCCGTCCGGTCGGATAGGGAAACGCCAGCAACAACAAATCGAGCTCTCCGCGCGACAGACCCTCGATTAGCCGCGCCGACTGGTCTTCGTGGAGATAAAGCCGCAGTCCAGGATAGGTCTTTCTCAGGCTCGGCATTATCCGTGGCAACAAAAACGGCGCGATCGTGGGAATTACCCCGAGCCGCAAATCCCCTGTAACGGCCCTTCCGATCCCGCGACGAGATCGACAATATCGTTGACGTCCAGCAAGGTTCGACGGGCCCGCGCCGTTACGTCCTCGCCGAGCTGGGTCATCATCACCGATCGTTTCGTGCGTTCGATCAGAACCCTGCCAAGGATCGATTCCAGTTCCTTGATGCTGGCGCTGAGACTCGACTGGGTCACGAAACAAGCTTCGGCGGCGCGGCCGAAATGGCCGTGTTCCGCCACGGCCACCAGATGTCGTAGCTGCCGTAAGGACGGCAGAGCTTTTGAAACCGCCATTTCCCGGGAAATCCAATAATTCGGAAAAACCACTTAATTATATCTTTTTTACTCGTTTTACGAATATATATATCAATCAACTAAATTAGTGGGGAACAGGCCAAGCAAGGCCACGCAGAGGAGATGATTATGACCAAGGTTCCCTAGGCAATTTTTAAGACCCGCATCCGCAACGAAGATATCGAGGGTCCCAATCCATCCGAATGGAAAGATCTGACGACCAAGATGATATTCCACGGCAAGCGCGTGGTGGTGTTCTCCTTGCCCGGTGCGTTCACGCCGACTTGCTCGACCTCTCACCTCCCGCGCTACGAGGAACTCCATGACGAATTCAAGGCTCTGGGCATCGACCAGATTATTTGCCTGTCCGTCAACGACGCCTTCGTGATGTATCAGTGGGGGCTGTCCCAAAAAGCGAAAAATGTCTTTCTGTTGCCCGACGGCAACGGAGAATTCACCCGCAAGATGGGCATGTTGGTCGGCGCGACAACTGGTGGAATGGTCCCACGAATTCGTGACGCCGCCACACAATTGCTTCTGGTATATCGATATCAAAGTGCTCGGCATCGAAACGAGAGAGGCAACGACATATGGGGCAAATAATCCGCAGCGGGTTTACTGGGTTGATCGCGATATGGACCGTCGCCGCCCTGACTGGGAACGGTGTCGCCGCGATCCAGGGAAGAATTCCCATTGAGATCGAGAACGACTGGAATTACGCCTCGGACGATTTCAGCGCCGAGCATAACCAGCTTTTCACAAAGACCGAGCCCGAGATCACCATCCGCTTCGCTCCCGGGTGGTCGCTGTTTGCATTAGGGGTGCTGGCACCGACCCGCGATCCCGGCCCGCGTGAGGATCGTGCATTCGAGGATCATGGGATCTTCGTGGAAGAGCTGTATGCGCGTTATGAAAGCGGAGCGTTCTCCGTCAAGGCCGGCAAGTTCACGCCCAATTTCGGCATTGCCTGGGGCGCGACGCCGGGCGTCTTCGGTTCCGATATCGCCGAAGCCAATTACGAATTCAGCGAACGCATCGGTTTCGGCGGCGCGCTGAGCTCGGGGTCCGGTGCCACGGGACGGCATACTGTCTCCTCCAGTTTGTTTTTCCTCGACACTACGCCGCTATACCAATCGCTGGGGCAAGGCCGGGCGCCGGCGACCAGGAATCGCGCCGACGGTGGCGTGTCCAACACTGAAAGCCTTTCGTCATTCGCAATCGCGCTCGACGGCGGTGAGTTCGAAACGTTGCCGGGACTGCACTACCATATCGCTCATATCCGTCAGGCGCGCGGCGAGGGCGGCGACAAAGACGAGCGTGGCTTCGCTATCGCCGTCACGCACAAGATCAAGCTGGATGACGAAACCACCGTCACACCCCTGGTGGAGTTTGTCCGTCTCTCCGACGCCGAGGGCGTCGCCGACACCGACCGTGATTTGTTGACGGCTGCGGCGGCTCTCGAGTGGCGCGACTGGAACGTCGCGCTTTCCTATACCGGGCGCTCCACCGACGCTGCCGGTGTGACCACCGACGACACTCATTTTCAAGTTTCGGCCGGCTACGTCTTCGATATTGGCGTCGGAATAGACGTCGCATGGCTGATCGATGAGACCGACAATGTGGAAACACGCACCATCGGCCTGCGGCTTTCCTACGAAATCGGTTTCTGATCGCCGTTGCCGCGTGCCGTCAAACGGCGAACAATGGCGGACCGGAACAGGAAGAGAGGCCCGATGTCCGTATCTTATTTCGTTCGCTATCGTGGAGAGGCCGAGGACAAGGACGCCTTCCTCGATTATTACCGCAATGCCCACGCGCCGCTGCTGTGGCGATTTCCCGGCCTTCAGGGGCTGGATTTGCATCACGGGATCGAAAGCCACGATGCGTTTCCGGTCACGCCCGATGATACGATGCTGCTGGCGCGCATGGTGTTCGGCTCGGTAGACGACCTCGACCGCGCGCTGGTCTCCGAAGCGCGGGCCCGGGCGCGCGATGATTTCGCCCGCATGCCGGCGTTCGCGGGCGATATTACCCACCAGGCAATGCGCATCGAGACGATCGGACGATGACCGAAGACCGACGGCGGATTCTCAAACGCGATGGCGACCCGCATTTATTCCATCCGATCGAATTCCGGTCGGTCGAGGCGCGTAACCGCATCGCGCTGTCGCCCATGTGCCAGTACTGCGCCACCGACGGGATGCCCGATGACTGGCATTTCGTTCATCTGGGCGCGCGGGCGCAGGGCGGCGCGGGCATCGTGTTCACCGAAGCCACCCATGTGGAGGCGCGCGGACGCATCACGCCCGCCTGCCTCGGCTTGTGGAACGACGCGCAGCGCGATGCGTTTCGCCGCATCGTGGATTTCATCGCGGCGCGCGGCGCGGTTCCCGCCATTCAGCTCGCCCATGCCGGACGCAAGGCCTCGGTCTCGCGTCCCTGGGAAGGCACGCGACCGCTGAGCCCCGACGACGGCGGCTGGCCGACCGTTGCGCCCTCGCCCCTCCCCTATAGCGATGACCACGGTGTCCCGGAGGCGCTGGATGCGAACGGCATCAAAACCGTGCTCGATGCCTTCGCGGCGGCCACGCGGCGCGCGCGCGAAGCGGGGTTCAAGCTGATCGAACTGCATTGCGCGCATGGCTATCTGGCGCATGAATTCCTGTCGCCGCTGAGCAACCGGCGCGGGGATTCATATGGCGGCGATCTCGCCGGGCGCGCGCGCTTTCTGATGGAGAGCATCGACGCGGTGCGCGGCGAATGGCCCGGTGAGCTGCCGCTGTTCATCCGCCTGTCCTGTACCGAGTGGGTAGAGGGCGGCTGGGATCTGGCTCAATCGGTCGAACTGGCCCGATTACTGAAGGCGCGCGGCGATGTCGATCTGATCGACTGTTCGTCGGGCGGCAACGCGTCCGGTCAGCGGATTCCGACCTATCCCGGCTATCAGGTGGCGTTCGCCGACGCCATTCGGCGGGAGAGCGGCATGGCGACCGCCGCGGTCGGACTGCTGAACAGCCCCGACATGGCGGAGGAGATTATCGCGAACGGCCGCGCCGATCTGGTGGTGCTGGGTCGCGCGATGCTGAACGATCCGAATTGGCCGCTGCACGCGGCGCGCGCGCTCAACGCCGAAAATGTCGACTGGCCGATGCAGTACGAAAGAGGGAATATTTACTGAACGTCAGGCGACGCGTTCGGAGGATTCCGGATCGATTTCAATTTCGTCGTCTGAATTCGAGCCACCGCCCAATGACTTGGCGGCCGCTTTTTCGAGGCGCTCCATCATCTCTCGGATGCTGGCCTCGGTGGTTTCGTTCTCGGGACCGGTTTCCGCCATCTCGGCATCGCTTTTCGCTATGTCGAGATCGGCGGCCACGGCGTCGACCAGCTCATCGACGTCGAGCAGCTCTTCCGCCTCTTCCAGCAACGCCTCGATATCGGGCATAGCCGATTCCTGCTCCATGACCGCGGGCTGTTCGGAGCCTGCGTCGTCGTCATTGAGGTTCAGCGCGGCGGTGATCGCCTGGCTGACTTCGTCGGGAATGTTTTCCGCCTCGATGGTCTGCTGCTCGCTCGCGAGCTCTTCTTCGGAAACGTCTTCGAACGTGGATCCGCCGAAAGCGATCTCGGCGGCTTCTTCCACGTCGTCTATTCCGGGCTGCTCATCCAGCATGGCGTCATGTGACGGGGAGGAAACGTCTTCCGTCGCCGACCCTTCGGTTTCGTCTTCCGAGGACCAGGATTGCAGCAATTCCCTGGCCATATTGGAGGCCCGGAAGATGGGGTCGTCCTGTTCGCCGGACGGATCGCCGTCAATCATCAACACCAGGCGTTCGATGAGTTGCGAAAGCTCGGCATTGTCGCGGCCGAGCGCATCGATCCGCTGGTTGCAATGTTCGAGCTCTTCGGTGCGCGCGTTGAATTTCTGTTCGAGCTCTGCAAGGAACTGCGTAAGCGTCTGGTTCTGTTCGCGTCGCGCATCATACGACGACGACAGCTTGTCCACGGCCTCTTCGACCCTGGACCGGAGTTCGTCGATTTCGCTCACGTTTATGCTCCTTGGGATAATTCTTGGGGTCATGAAAGCGGGTTTGTGCTTAACAACGGGTTAACCGCCGCATATCCGGGCCGAATTTCGACGTCACGACGTCCCAACGCCATGACACCGGGGCACCGAAGGTGTAATTTATGGCCGTGATCGGCCGATTTCGCCGGTCGAATGCGAGGCGGATATGTCAGACCAGCTGGCCGAGGTTCGAAGCCACTTCGAAGAGAAAAAATTCGTCTTTCTCAACGGATTCCTCCAGGATCCGCTGCTGATGGCGGCGCATCGCTATGCGCTGATGAAAGCCGAACTGGGTGAAATGAGCCAGGACGAGCAGGTTCCCGGCACGCCCGCAGCCTATGCCGACACGCTGATGGAAACCCTGCTCGAAATTTCCTGTCCCACGCTGGAACATGTCACTGGGCTGAAGCTGTACCCGACTTATTCCTATTTCCGGGTCTACAAGAACGGCGATATCCTGGAGCCTCATTTCGACCGCCCCGCCTGCGAGATCAGCTGCACCCTGTTGCTCGGCTATCAGGCGCCGGCGCCGTGGCAGATGCATTTCAAGCAGGGCGAGTTGAGCACCACGGTCGATTTCAGCCCGGGTGATGCGGTCGTCTATCGCGGCATGGACGTGGCGCACTGGCGCGAGGCGTTCGAGGGCACGTACAACGCACAGGTCTTCCTGCATTTCGTCGACCAGAACGGCCCCCATGCGGGAGAGCGTTTCGACAAGCGGCCCATGCTGGGCGTGAAAGTCAACGAAGCCGATCAGCGCGCCGTCTAGAGATATTGTTCAGCGGAGCGGTCCGTCGCCGACGATCCAGGCGACCAGCGAATATCGCGTGCCCCGGCTGACCGCCAGCACCCGGTGCATGATGTAGCTGGGGAAGAACAGCACGCCGCCCCGATCCCGCGGCGCCATCACGGTGGGCGACCCGTACGACATCTCGAATTCGCCGCCGTCGTAGGTGGCGGGATCGGTGAGCTGGACGGAGGCGGTGAGCTTGCGCAGCGACGTCTCGCCCATGTCGCCCATGTCCATGTGCCAGTCATAATGCTCTGTATTGGCGTAACTGCCGAACTGCATGGGCTCGACGCCGGCAAGCTCGAACCGCCAATGCTCCTTATTGGCCTCCGCCGCCAGCGTGATGATGCGGTCGTACATCCACTGGGTTTCTTCGCCGGGGCGGAAAAACGCGACGTTGGATTTACGGGTCTCGAAGCTGATCTCGGTCTCGTCGATCACGCCGGTCTCGAGACTCAGACGCTTGCCCGCCTCGATGATCCGGTCGCATTCCTCATCCGAAAAGGCATTCGCCGCCACGATCGAGGGCGTGATCCGGGGCGCGATCGAGGCGCCGGGCTGCGCCGGGCTGGCTGTGTTCATCTGTCCCTGCCTTGCCGGAATTTGGTAGCACCTTACCCGTTTTCCGGCAAGCCAGCCTCACTTGCACCGCCCGATGAGCCACCCTATAAAATCAGGCGACACCGATACGGGAGATCACGAAAATGGCGGAGAATATCCAGCCTGTCTTCGCCTATGACGATTTGCGCGGCTGGCTGGCCGAAGCCGACAAGCTTGGCGAGGTCACCACGCTGACCGGCATCGACAAGGAAGAAAATATCGGACTCGCGTCCGAACTGGCGATGCAATCCGACGCCGCCGACTGCGTCGTGTTCGACGAAATTCCCGGCCATGAAAAAGGCTTCCGCGTGTTGGTGAACTTCTTCGGCGGCGAGCGCAAGAACATGACGCTGGGTTTCCCCACCGAGCTTTCGAAAAGCGACATGAGCGCCGCCATTTATACAGCCCTAATCAATGGCTTGAATCCTGTTTCTCATGAATTTGTCGAAGATGGTCCGGTGTTCCAGAACGTCCACGAAGGTGACGACGTGGATCTGTCCATCTTCCCCGCCCCCACGTGGCATCCCGAGGACGGCGGCGCCTATCTCGGCACCGGGTCCTACGACGTCACACTGGAGCCGGAGTCGGGCCGGCTCGATCTCGGCGTCTGTCGCACGATGGTCCACGACAGGAAGACGGTTGGTTACCACGTTTCGCCCGCCGGGCAGGACCGGGTTCGCCGCGCCGAATATCTCGCGCGCGGCGAAGCCATGCCGATTTGCATCGTGATCGGCGGCGATCCGATGACCTTTCTCAACGCCTGCGCCGAAATGCGGCCCCACGCTTGCGTATACGACATGGTCGGCGCGATGCGGGGCGAGGCCCTGAAGGTCGTCAAAGGCAAGCACACCGGCATCCCCTTCCCGGCCGACGCCGAAATCGTGATCGAGGGTTTTGTCGATCCCCATGAGACCCGCGAGGAAGGTCCGTTCGGCGACTGGACGGGGTATTACGCCTCTGGCGCGCGCCCTCAACCGGTGATCCATGTGAAGGCGATCTATCACCGCGACGACCCGATCATCCTCGGCTGCCGGCCGCAGCGCCCGCCCGACGAAATGTGCCGCTATCTCGCGGTGACGCGCTCGGCGATGCTTCGGGCCGCGATCGAGGATGCCGGCGTACCCGACATCGCCGCCACCTGGGCGCACGAGGTCGGCAACTCGCGGCTGCTGCTGGCGGTCGCCATCAAGCAGCGCTATCCCGGCCACGTCAAACAGGCCGGTCATGTCGCCGCCATGTGCCATGTGGGCGCCCATGCCGGGCGCTACGTGATCGTCACCGACGAGGATATCGACGTCTCCGACCTGGAAGAACTGACCTGGGCGCTGATCACGCGGTCGGATCCCGCCACTTCGATCGACATCATCAATGACGCCTGGTCGACGCCGCTCGATCCACGCATTCCGCCGTGGGAGAAGGTGGCCGGCAACCACACCAACTCGCGCGCCATCATCGACGCCTGCCGGCCCTTCCACTGGAAGGACGCGTTCCCCGACGTCAACGCCCCCTCCCCCGAAATCGCCCGCAAGGCCCGTGAGAAATTTGGCTACCTTATGGAAGGTAGGGACAAGCCGTAGAGACTCGCGGCGGTGGCGGCCCTTACGCCCGCCGGGCGATCATCATGACGGGGGCGATGACGCCTCTTTTCAGGGCGCTGACGATATTGCCGATCTTTTTGGACGCGTCGGGGCCCAGCACGATGTGAAGGCCGAGCGGCGGTGGTCCGTCCGATTGGGCGGCGGAGGCGCGGCGGAAGAAGTCGAGCACGGTATCGCTCCGGTCTTCGAATTCCTCGACCGTGAACCCGGCGCCGCCCAGCAAAACCGCCATTTCCTCCGGGCTGGTTAGATGGCTGGTTTCCGGCGATTGCGCCCACGGCGTCGGAAAATCGAGATCACCCGCGCCTTTCTTCATCACATCGTAGATGCCCAGCAGCGCGCCGGGTTTCAGAACCCTGGCGGTCTCGCGGTAAAGCGTCTCGCGATCGACGATATTCATGGCCGCGTGGAAACTGACCGCCGCGTTGAAACGCGCGTTTTCGAACGGCATGGCGAGCGCGTTCGCGACTTCGGTTTTCACCCGGTCATCGAGGCCCGTGAGGTCGGTCAATCGTTGTGAGACCTCCACATAGTCCGGCGTCAGGTCTATGCCGGTCACCCTGCACCCCACCTCGGACGCCATGTGGCGCGCCGCGCCGCCCAGGCCGCATCCGATGTCGAGAACGTGTTGGGACCGCGTCAGGGACATTCTGCTCAACAAATGGGCCGTCGCTTCGCGGCCGCCGAGATGAAATTCATCGACCGGCGCGAGTTCCTCCGATCGAAGATGGCTCAGATTCGCGCCGGCGGCCTGCAACCCGGCGAAGATTTGCGTCAGGAGGCCTGCATCTCCGTAGTGATCCGCGACGGCCGTTTCGTAATCCTGCATTTCCCCTCTCCCTACGCCGCCTGAACGAACAGCGCGATGATGCAGATCACGCCCAGCGCCCACGCCATGGTTCGCGGGATCGCCAAATTTGCGATATAGAACGCGCCATGGAGCAGGCGCGTGCCCACGAAGGTCATCGCCAGGATATCGATGGTCGTCTGCGGCGCTTTCAGGGTTTGCGCGACGATCACTGAAGCGGCGAAGCCGGCGACGATCTCCAATCCGTTCATATGGGCCGCGTTGGCGCGCGCGTGCCAGCCGGTGAGAGACGGCTGGCGGGCGCGCGGTGTCTTGAATTGCTCGTAGGTGAGCCCCGGCAACTGGCCGATCGGCCCGAAAACATAGGGCAGCAGGATCACCGCCAGAATGCACCAATAGGCTATGGTCATCATAAAATCCCTGTTCTTGTTTGAACTTGCTAAAAGCAAGTCTTTCATATTCGCTTGTGTTTTGCAAGTATGGAAATTAGACTCCCACCATGAACTTCCCCGGCAAGAGCCACGGCACCGGCTGCCCGATCGCTTTCGCCCTCGATACGTTCGGCGACCGCTGGAGTCTGCTGATCATCCGCGATATCGCCTTGATGGGCAGCAAGACCTATGGCGATTTCCTGAAAGCCGGCGAAGGAATCGCCACCAATATTCTCGCCGACCGGCTGAAGTTTCTCGAGGCCGCCGGAATTATTCGAAAATCGCGTGATCCGGATAACCGACGGCGATATATTTACCGCCTCACGGAGAAGGGCCGCGATCTGGTCCCCATCATCCTCGAAATGATCCGGTGGAGCGCGAAGTACGACCCCGATACGATCGCGCGACCGCATATCGTCGAAAAAATCGAGGAAGACCGGGACGGTTTCGCAAGCGAGCTCCTCTCCCGCCTGAACGACGACTGAGATCGGACAGGCACGCAAGGGAGGCGAAATGCCGGGATATGGCTGCGCCGTCGATATCGGCGGCACCTTTACCGACGCGGTTTTGCGCCACGCCGACGGACGATGCTGGAGCGACAAGGCGCTGACCACGCCGGGCGATCTGCTCGGCGGATTCTTCGCCGCCCTCGACGGCGCGCTGGCGCGGGCGGACGCGTCGCCGGCCGACATCGACGACGTGGTGGTGCACGCCACCACCATCGTCACCAACACCATCATCACCCGTCAGGGATCGCGTTGCGCGTTGCTGGTGACCGAGGGTTTCGGCGACGTGCTTTATATTCGCGACGAACATCGCTACGACATGTTCGATCCTCAGATCGAATATGCCGAGCCGATCGTGACGCGGGAATACACCTTCGGGATCGGCGAACGCGTGCTGGCCGACGGCGCGGTGGACCAGCCCGTGGATGCAGACTCGGTAACCGCCCTGGCCCGGGATCTCAAGGACAAGGGCGTGGTCTCGGTCGCGGTCTGCCTGCTGAATTCATTCGTGAACCCGGAAAACGAGCGCCGCGTGCGCGACATCCTGAACGAGGCCGTCCCGGAGCTTTACGTCTCGCTGTCCTCCGACGTCGCGCCGCAAATTCGCGAATATCCACGCGCCGCGACCGTGGCGCTGAACGCCTACACCCGCCCCATCACGGAACCCTATCTGCGTCGCCTGACCGAGGAGCTTCACGGTCGTGGCTATGACCGCGATCCGCTGATCATGCTGTCGAACGGCGGTGTGCTGGGCGCCGACCTGGCGGGCCGGTTTCCGGTGCGGATGATCGAATCCGGGCCGGCGGCGGGTGCGCTGGTCGCGAGTTACTATGCCGAAAAGCTCGGGCTCGACCGGTTGCTCTCGTTCGATATGGGCGGCACCACCGCGAAGGCCTGCATCATCGAGGACCGCGCGCCTCTGGTCACCGGCATGTTCGAGGTCGACCGCATGTACCGCTTCAAATCAGGCAGCGGCACGCCGGTGATCGTACCGTCCATCGACATGATCGAGATCGGCGCGGGCGGCGGCTCGATCGCGCGGATCGACAATCTCGGCCTGCTGAAGGTCGGCCCGTTGAGCGCGGGATCGGAGCCCGGCCCCGCCTGCTATGGCCGCGGCGGCGGCGATCCCACCGTGACCGACGCCGACCTCGCGCTCGGCCTGCTGGATGCCGGGAATTTTCTCGGCGGCGATATGGCGCTCGACATGGGAAGCGCCCAGGCGGCCCTCGGCGAAATCGCCGAACGGCTGGACACCGATATCGGCGACGCGGCGCTCGGCGTCTTCCGGGTGGTGGGCGAATCCATGGCGGCCGCGGCGCGCGCGCACGCCACCGACCGGGGCATCGACTATCGCGGCATGCCGGTGCTGGCGTTCGGCGGCGCCGGACCGGTGCATGCCTGCTATGTGGCCGAACTGCTGGACAGCGATACCGTGATCTTCCCGCCCATGGCGAGCGTGCTGTCCGCCTTCGGCGCGCTGGTCACGCCGCTGCGCCTCGATCTCGCGCGCAGTACGGCGGGCGCGCTCGACTGGGACCGGGTCGGCGGCCTGCTCGACGAGATGACCGGCCAGAGCCTGAGCGCGCTCGCCGAAGCGGGATGC
>CAZPMO010000059.1:13218-25351 GCA_964587515.1 uncultured Rhodospirillaceae bacterium
CCGCTATGCCGGCCAGCAGAACGAGGTGACGGTGAGCCTCGCCGACAACCCCGCCGTCGCGCGCGACGACCAGATCATCCGCGAGGCTTTCGAGGCCGCATACGAGGCGCTGTACGGGCTGCGTCTTCCCGATGTGCCGCTTGAAATCGTCGCCTGGCGTGTCAGCGCGCACGGCCCCGAAGCGCGGCGCGATAGTATCGTTACGCTGGGCGATCGCGTTGCCGCGCCCAAGGGCGAACGACCGGTGCTGCTCGGCGGACCGGCGCAGTCGGTCCCGGTCTATGACCGCGCGCCGTTGGCGCCCGGCCAGGAAATCGCCGGGCCCGCGATCATCGAGGAACGCGAAACGACTATTGTCCTGTTGCCCGGCTGGCGCGCCACCGTCGATACTCAGGGCTGCATTGTCGCCAAAAGGTTGTCCGAATGAAGGTTATGAATCGCGCTGAATATAGGGGATCGCGCCATGGCGCATCCCTACATGTCACCCCGGACTCGATCCGGGGCCCAGCGGTCTATCGAGCAAAGGCAAGATCGTTCGAACAAGGCTCCGCCGGAAAGCTGGAGAATCTCGGAATAACATCTCTGGTCGAATTTATTCGCACCACCGCTGGGCCCCGGATCGAGTCCGGGGTGAAATTTCTTCTTTGGAACCGCGCGACCGCTCGGCCGATATTCGGACGAGTACCCGGAAAGGTGAGTTGATCATGGATGCCATCGAGCTTGAAATTCTGTGGAGCAACCTGATCAGCGTGGTCAGCGAGCAGGCCCAGGCCTTGCAGCGCATCGCCTTCAGCCCGGTGGTGCGCGAAGCGGGCGACCTCGCCGCGTCGGTGTTCGACCCCCAGGGCCGCATGGTCGCCCAGGCGGTCACCGGCACCCCCGGCCACATCAATTCCATGGCCGCGGCCGGTCGGCACTTCGTGGAGAAATTCCCGCCCGAAAGCCTCACCGAGGGCGACGTGCTGATCACCAACGATCCGTGGCTGTCGGCCGGACATTTCTTCGACATTACCATCATGACGCCGGTGTTTCGCGACGGGCGCGTGATCGCGTTCTTCGGCTCCACCATCCATCACACCGATATCGGCGGCTATGGCGTCGGCGCCGGCGCGCGCGACGTGCACGAGGAGGGGCTGTGGATCCCGCTGGCCAAGCTCTACGAGGCGGGCGAGCCCAATGCGCTGCTGTTCGACATCATCAAGAGCAATGTGCGTACGCCGGGGGCGGTCACGGGCGATCTCGCGGCCCAGGTGTCGAGCGGGCGCGTCGGCGCCGAACGGCTGCATCTGTTGCTCGACCGGCACGGGCTGGATGATATAGACGCGCTGGCCGCCGAGATCATCGCGCGCTCCGAACAGGCGACCCGAGACTCCATCCGCACCCTGAAGGCCGGCACCTATCACGGCGAATGCCTGTTCGACATTCCGGGCGGCGACGAAATTTTGCTGAAAACCACCGTCACCATCGATACCGACGCGGGCGAGGTGCTGATCGACTTCGCCGGCTCTTCGGATGCCAGCCCGTTCGGCGTCAACGTGGTGCTCAACTATACCCACGCCTACTCGACCTTCGCCGTGCGCTCTACTCTGAACCCCGACCTGCCCAACAATTACGGCAGCCTTCTGCCCATCAAGGTCAGCGCGCCGGAGGGCTCCATCGTGAACGCCAAATACCCCTCGCCGGTCGCCGCGCGCCATGTGGTCGGCATGTATTGCTCGATGCCCATCCTGAAGGCGCTCTACCAGGTGGCGCCGGAGCGCGTCGTCGCCGAGGGCGCGGGCGCGGTCTGGACCATCCAGGTCCAGGGCAGCCGCGACGACGGCGCGCCCTTCACCTCATCTATGTTCAACTATTCCGGCGGCATGGGAGCGCGTCTGACCAAGGACGGGCTCGGCGCGACCTGCTATCCCACCGGCGTCGCGGCGGTGCCGGTGGAGATACTCGAGGCCTCGTTGCCGGTGCTCTTCTCGCGCAAGGAGTTGATCCCGGACTCCGGCGGGGCCGGCCGCACACGCGGCGGCGACGGCCAAACCATAGAGTTCAAGATCATGACCGACCGGCCGTGGTTGCTGAACGCAATCCCGAGCCGGCTGACCGCGCCGGCCGAGGGGCTCGACGGCGGGATGGCGGGGCGGACGGGACGTTTCCTGGTCAATGGCGTGGTCACCAGCCGAGCCCACAAGATGACCATGGAAGCGAACGACGTCGTGACGCTCGAGACGCCCGGCGGCGGCGGCTACGGCCCGCCCGGCGAGGCCGCGGAATAACCGGAAAGGGAGATGCGAGATGGCGGAAAAGGCAACGCTCTATAATTGGGACACACTGGACAAAGAGGTCGTGCGCAAGGGTGTCGAGCGCGCGGGATTCCGGGGCGACGACGTATTGCTGGTGATGAACTGGCTGGAGCCCGGCATGGACGTGAACCCGCACAGCCACCCCTTCGAACAGGTGGTTTATATCGTCCAGGGAAACGTGATTTTCACTATCGGCGACGAGAAGATGGAAGCCGGACCGGGCAGCGTGATCCGAATTCCACCGGATGTGGTGCATTATGCCGAACCGGTCGGCGACGAACCCGCGCTGAACCTCGACGTGTTCGCCCCGATCCGCGAGGATTACCGCCATCTGGTCGACTACCAGCAGCCCGATTTCGGGTAAAGCATTTGAATTCGTTAGACTTTTTAGCTCTCGCGAGCCGAAAAGGGCGTAAATCCAGAGAAATTTAAGGTTCCGGCGCGAAGCTTGTCCTCCAACGGACAGGATCCCGGCGCATGGAAAACGATCGACCCATTCTCGTCACCGGCGGCGCCGGCTATATCGGCAGCCATACGGTACTCGCGCTGCGCGACGCGGGCCATACGGTGGTGGTGATCGACGATCTGTCGACCGGTCGGCGCGCCGCCGTGCCTCACGACGTGCCCCTGATCATCGGCGACGTGGCCGATTCCGATAAAGTCGCGCGTCTCATCGGCGAGCACGGCATCGGCGCGGTGCTGCATTTCGCGGGCAGCATCCAGGTCGGCGAATCCGTCGAAAAGCCGTTGATGTATTACCGCAACAATACCTCGGCCAGCCGCACCCTGATCGAGACCTGCATCGCGCGCGGCGTGGAGCGCTTCATCTTCTCGTCGACCGCCGCGGTATACGGCATCCCGGACGTGGTGCCGGTGACCGAGCTTTCGCCGGTGCAGCCGATCAACCCCTATGGCCATTCGAAGCTGATGACCGAACAGATGTTGCGTGACGCCGGCGCCGCGACCGGTCTGAAATACGCCATCCTGCGCTATTTCAACGTCGCGGGCGCCGACCCCAAGGGGCGCACCGGGCAATGCACGCCCGAGGCGACACACCTGTTGAAGATCGCCTGCCAGGTCGCCACCGGTGACCGCGCGGGCATGGAAATCCTCGGCGACGATTACCCGACCCACGACGGCACCGGCGTTCGCGATTACATTCACGTCAGCGACCTCGCCGACGCCCATGTCCGGGTCCACGAATGGCTCGGCGCGGGCGACGCCAGCGCGACCTTCAATTGCGGCTACGGGCGCGGTTTCTCGGTACGCGAAATGCTGAAGGTGGTCGAAGAGGTCGCGGGCAGGAAACTCAACGTGAAGGTCGCGCCCCGGCGACCCGGCGATACGCCCGAACTGATCGCCGACAGTTCGCTGATCCGGGCCGAGACCGGCTGGACGCCGCGCCACGACGATCTCTCGACAATCGTGCGCACCGCGCTCCACTGGGAACGTCAGCTCGTTCACGCCGGAGGCCCTCGCCGCCGGTCTTCCAGGCGCGCTTCGGCGGGTTCGCCAATACGGCCCTGCAATCCTATTAATTGCCCCTGATTACGGCGTGGCAAAGCCTGTTTCGCCGCCGGCCACCGCACTATAGTTCCTCGGTCGAGATTGTCGCCGCCGCAATGTGAACCGAGGGGAAGGTCGATGAACGACACGCCGAAATCGTCACCGGCAGACACTTGGGCCGCCGCCACGACACCCGAAACCGAAGCGCTGCTCGCGCGGGTCGCCGCCGCCGGACCCGTGGTCGCGGAAGCGGCGCAGGATTCCGATCGAACGCGGCGCCTCGCGGATCGCTCCATGGCGGCGCTGCACGACCAGGGTCTGTTTCGTCTTCTGCTGCCGCGCGACGTGGGTGGTGAGGAAATCATCCTGCCGCAGTTCCTGGCGGCGGTCGAAGCGTTGGCGCGCTTTGACGGCAGCGCCGCCTGGTGCCTGTGCCAGGGCAATGCCTGTACGATGATCGCCGCCTATCTCGATAAATCGCTGGCCGCGAAGATCTGGGCGGACGATCCGCGCGCCGTTCTCGCCTGGGGTCCGGGCCAGGCGCAAGCCAGGGCGGTCGAGGGCGGCTACAGCGTGACCTCGCGCAACAGTTTCGTCAGCGGCAGCCATCACGCAACGTGGCTGGCGGCCCATTGCAACGTCGTCGAGAATGACGGCGCGCCCCGTCTCGACGCGAACGGGGCAGTGGAGAACCGAACCGTCCTGTTCCCGGCGACCGCAACCGAATTGGCCAACCGGTGGGACGCGGTCGGGCTGCGCGGCACCGGCAGCGACACCTTCGCGCTCGACGATCTGTTCGTTCCGACCGAACACACCATCGTGCGATCGACGATGATCGGCGACACGGAACGGCGTTCGTCGCTCCATGGATTGCCGCTGATGGCGGTCTATGCGGTGGGGTTCGCCGGGGTGGCGCTCGGCATCGCCCGCGGATTCCTGAGCGCGTTTATGGATATGGCGCCGGAAAAGCGGCCCTACGGAATGACCAGCCTGCTCAGCGAAACCCCGCTGATCCACGACGAGGTGGCGCGCGTCGAGGCCCGGCTCGCGGCGGCGCGCGCGTTCCTCGACATCGCCGCCGAGGAGGGATGGAACGACGTCGCGACGACCGGCGGATTGAGCGAGGCGGGGCGCATGCGCATCCGCCTCGCCGGCCCTCACGCAATCCACGAGGCGAAGGCCGGCGTGGACATGCTCATGGACTCGTCGGGCACCAGCGCGGTCTTCGCGTCCGGACCATTCGAGCGGCGTTTCCGCGATATTCACACGGTGGCCTTGCAGGGCCAGGCGCGCAAGTCGCACTACCAGATGGTCGGCGGCTGGATGTTCGGCCAGCCGGTCGACACCAACAGCATGTTGTGATGCTCGCTATTAAAGATTGACCCTCTTCATGCCGTCTTCCGGATAGCGGGTTCCGGCGGCGGCGCCGGCCGGGAAAACCCGATCAAGCGTGGCCAAATCCTCCGGCGTCAGCGCGATATCCAACGCACCGATATTTTCTTCCAGGTGCTTGCGGCTTTTGCAGCCCGGTATGGGAAAAACGTCGTCAGCGCGGGCCAGCAACCATGCCAGCGCGATCTGCGCGGCGCTGGCGTCCTTCTCGCGCGCCAGCCCCTCGATCCGCAGGACGCGTTGCCGGTTGGCGGAGAAGTTTTCCGCACTGAATCGGGGAAACTTGTATCGGGTGTCGCCATCCGGCAGATCACCGGGAGCGGCAAGATTTCCCGTCAAGAAGCCGTAGCCGAGCGGCGCGTAGGCCATCAGCGCCATATCGAGTTCCCGGCACGCGGCTTGGTGCCCCTCTTCGGGGTCGCGCGACCACAGCGAATACTCGAACTGCAACGACGCCAGCGGATGAACCGCCGCCGCACGGCGCAACGTCGCCGGCGCGGCTTCCGACAGGCCGATAAAGCGCGTCTTGCCCTGTTCGACCAACCTGGCCATGGCGCCCACCGAGTCCTCGATCGGAACGCTGGGATCGACCCGCGACATGCAGAACACATCGAGTGACTCGATGCCGAGATTTTTCAGGCTTTCCTCGCAAACCGCGCGCAGGCGATCGGGCGCGCCGCTGCCTTCGGCGATGCCTCGCCCGTCCGGTGCGCGGATCGAACCGGTCTTGGAATGGATGAAAATTTTCCCGCGCCGGTCTCGGATGGCGCGTCCGATCAGGCCGTGATTATGGCCCTGCCCATAGCTCGCCGACGTATCCAGCAGGTTGATCCCAAGCTCGATGGCGCGGTGGATCGTCGCCACCGATTCACGGTCATCGGCCGCCCCGTAGGCCCCGGACATGCCGTAACAACCAAGCCCGATCCGCGAGACATCGATCCCGGGTTGGCCGAATTTTCGGTATTCCATGCGCGGGCCTCGGAATTGGTGTCGCACGATACGACGGGCGGTGATCAGCTTCGCAGCAAATCACCCCATCGGGAAGCCGCTTGAGGCTGGGTTCGTTCTCGCTCATGATCCGGGGCGATGGTCGAGCAAGCCTTATCTTCCGACGACACGCTGTGGAGCGTCCTTGAGACCCGCGCTAAGTATGACGGGGACCGTCCGGCGGTGATCTGGCGGGATGGCGCGCTGAGCTGGTCGGAGCTTCGCGACCGCGCCATTTGGGCGGCGGAAGGGTTCACCGCGCTCGGGCTGGGTCCCGGCGACGTGATCTCGGCGCAGCTTCCCAACGTGCCGGAATTCCTGATCTCCTTCCTGGGCGCGGCGCGCATCGGCGTGGTCACCAATACCATCCACATGCCCTACGGCCCGCAAGAAGCCGCCGACCTGATGGGTCACGCCGAAAGCCGGGCGGTGGTCTGTACCGCCGAGGGCGCGGCGCGATTGCTGCCCCTGAAAACCGAATTACCCCGGCTTGATCATGTGATCGCCGTGAGCGGCGATGCGCCCGACGGCTCGATCAACTTCGATACACTGGAACCGGGCGCGGCCCTGCCCCCTCCTCCCAAAACCGACGATCCGCTGATCCTGCTGTTCACGTCCGGCACCTCGGCCAGCCCCAAGGGCGTGCTGGCGAGCCACCACCCCTATCTCGCCAACGCCAGGCTGAATTACGGCGAAAAACATCTCACCCGCGACTCGGTGATGATGTCGGCGCCGCCCTTCACCCATCTTCTGGGTTCCTACACGTTTTTCCTGACGCTTTACGCCGGCGCGGCGAACCTGCTGCTGCCGGCGTTCTCGCCGCCGGCTTTCGTGGAGACCATCACGTGCGGCCGGCCGAGCTGCATATTCACCGCGCCGGCTCATATCGCGGCCTGCGAGGCGGGCGGGTTGTTTCCCGACGACGGGTTTCCGTCGATCGAGTACGCCATCATTTCGGGCAGTATGGCCGCGCCCGATCTGTTCCGGCGCTTTCAGGAACGCTTGCCCAATGGCCGCGTCGGCCAGCTTTGGGGCATGACGGAACTTCAGTGCGGTCTTTTCACGCGCCCCGGCGATGGGCTGGAGAATGCCGCCAAATCGTGTGGCCGCGCCAGCACCGGCACCGAGATACGCATCGGCGACGATAGCGAGTTGCAGGTGCGCGGCGTTTCGGTGTTCGAGGGCTATTACCGCAACGACGCGGCGAGCGCGGCGGCGTTCACCGAAGACGGCTGGTTCCGCACCGGCGATCTCGCCGAAATCGACGCCGACGGTTTCGTCTCCATCACCGGGCGCGACAAGGACATCATCAATCGGGGCGGCGTGAAGATAAATCCGGCCGACGTGGAAGAAGCCATCGACCGCCACCCGTCCATCGTCCAGTCGGCCATCGTGCCCATGCCCGACGACATCCTCGGCGAAAAGGCTTGCTGTTTCGCGGTCGCGACCCCCGGCGCGCCGCCCGACCTCGCCACTATCACGGATTGGCTCGCCGAACAGGGCATCGCCAAGCTGAAATGGCCGGAACGGCTGGTGCTGGTCGATGAATTGCCGTTGACGCCGACCCGCAAGGTGATCAAGGGTCGCCTGCAAATTCCATAAAAGGTTTCAATCATGGCCAACCAGGAAACCATCGAGCTGACGCGCGACGCGCGCGGTATCGCGACGCTGACGCTGAACCGGCCCGAAGTGCGCAACGCCATGAACGCGACGATGATCGCCGAGATCACGGACGCCTTCGCCGGCCTGAGCGCCGATAAGGCGGTGCGCGCGGTAGTGATACGCGGCGCGGGCAAGGTGTTCTGCGCCGGCGGCGACCTCAACTGGATGCGCGACGTGGAGGGCTATACCAAGGACGAGGTGGCCGAGGATTCACGCCGCCTTCAGGACATGTACCGCGCCATCCTCGACTGTTCGAAACTCACCATCGCGCGTATCCACGGCGCGGCCATGGCCGGCGGCATGGGCATGGTGGCGTGCTGCGACGCGGCGCTGGCCCGCGACAACGTGAAGTTCCGCCTGACCGAAGTGCGCATCGGCCTCGCGCCGGGCATTATCTCGCCCTTCCTGCTGACCAAGATCGGCCCCGGCTGGCTGCGCTACCTGACGGTCAGCGCCGCCATGTTCGGCGTCGCGGAAGCGCTGCGCATGGGGCTGGTGCATGCGAGCGCCGAGGACGATACGACGCTGGACGGGCTGGTCGACGGGCACATCTCCCTCGCGCTCGACTCCTCGCCCGACGCCATCGCCAACTCAAAGCGCCTGCTGGCCGAACTTGGCGGCGCGCCCGATGCCGCGGTGCTGGAAACCGGCCTGCGCTGGAACGTCACCACCCGTACCTCGCCCGAAGCAAAGGCCGGTATCGGCGCCTTCCTCGACCGCCGTCCACCGCCGTGGGGAAACGGTTGAGCGCAACGTCAGGCTTGCGCGTGAATATGGTTGCCGGCGTTCTTCGCCGACCAGGCGAACAGAGCCGAGCCCATCAGGTAGATGCCGAGAAAAACGGCGCTGCCCACGTGGAGTTCGAGAAAAAAGCTCTGCATGACGGACCGCAGCAACCAGAATATGGCTATCGACCACAGGGCCGATCTTCCCAAACCGGTCGCGACCATTTCCCTTGTATGGAAAAGCGACAGATAGGCGAATATCGTGAAAACGATGATCAGGCACGAATTCAAGACCTGCACGATCGCCGCATCGTGATCGGACAGCACATGAAGGCTGGCCGGCCAATTCAGGACCTGCCAGAACCCGAGATGCACGGCGGCGAACACGAGATTGAAAATGCCGCCAATTTTGACAAGCCGGTTCATGGAGTGGACTCCTTATATTCCGTGCGCGGTTGGGTGAAGGGCAGTTTGAACACCGCGAAATAATGGGTGTAGGGCGGCAGCCCTGCATCGGCGGATACGCCGAGCTGTTCCGGCGGCGCCCCCGGCCGATAGACGAACGTGCCCAGCAACACGTCGAAAATCGACAAGGTATTGCCGTAGTTTTTCGCCTCTTCCATGTTGGCGCTATGGTGATAGCGATGGAGTTCGGGGCCGATGAAAACATAGTTCAGCAAGCCCATCCGCACGTCGACATTGAAGTGACTGATGATGCCGTGCATGCCGTTTATGGTGAGAAACGCCGCCACCACGAACGAATCGTACCCCATCAGCCAGATCGGAATGATCCTCACGAAAGCCTGAACGAAGACCTGGTTTACCGGATGAACGGCGGCATGCATGACGATATAAACGCGATCGGGAAGGTGGTGGGCGACGTGGGTCATCCACAGGAAGTCGCCCATTGAGCCGCGCCATTCATGCATCACGCGGTGAGATGCGTATTGGAGCCCTTCGAAGATCAGGAAGATCGCCACGAATTGCTGCCAGAACGGCCAATCGGACGCCGGCCCCGACAACTGACCCGAAATGGTGATGGTCAACAGCCCCAGACCCGCCGACACCAGGGCCATGGTCGATCCGCCGACAGCCACGTATTTGATATCGGCGAGAAACGACCGCCACGTCATGGACCAGCGGCGCTGATAGGGAATGAGCCGTTCCGTCGCTATGTAAAATACGATCAGGATGGCGATCGTCGTGAGCCAGGCCTTTCGCGGCTCCAGCACCCCCGCCGCCGCCAGCGATAACATGACCAGGACGAGGATCCAGCTTAACGGGTAAATACCCCATCGCGCGGCGGCGCGAAGAATGGGCATGGTTTCCGCCTCGGGAAGACTGATACCGGGTCCGGACACTTGTTCGGAAGCGGCCACCTGTATAATATCGGACATGTGTCCAATAAATTATTTTATGGCGCTAAATGACAGCGCACATGCCGAACGCGTTGTCCGTTTATGGACAGCTAAACGAGGTATTGTCCGAAAACGGGAACAGGTTGGATGGACCGAAGAATCGCCCGCACCCGCAAAGCGCTGATGGAAGCCCTGACCGATTTGATGAAATCCCAGCGGTGGGAAGAGATAAACGTTCGCCAGATTTGCGATGCCGCCGATGTCTCACGCTCGACCTTTTACATCCATTTCGACAACAAGCAGGAACTGCTGGATTATTGTTTTTCATCCCTGCAAAGCGGACTGGAAAAAGATTATCCGGGTCGCGGCCTGGCATTGGACGGCACGTTTCGGTTTTTGCCGTGGCTCCTGGAACATGTGAACGCAAATCAGGACCTGTTTCGCGCCAATACCAGTTCGCCGTCCGGGTTCGTGATCTTCAGCAGGTTCAAATCCGTGGTGGACACCCTCGCCCGCAATGAAATCAAACAATCCGATTTCGCCGGCCGGCTGTCGGACGACCAGATCATATTTATCGTCGGCGGCGTATTCGCGATCCTGGAACAGTGGAACCGCGCCGGTGGCGCGGAATCGACACCCCGCGTGCTGAAGCGCATCGACGTCCCGGTCACCGGGATGTTGAGCCTCGCGACCGCCGGCAAAGGCCGCGCCGCCGCGAAAAAGCGACGGAACGTTACAGAAGATCAACCCCGGCGATAGCGCAGTCTTCGTCTTCCTGCGAGGTGCCGCCGCCGACGCCGCAGGCACCTTCGACGATGCCGTTTCGAATGATCGGCACGGCCCCCTGGCCCATGATCATATGGCCGCCTTCGGCCGCGACGATGCCGCGAAACGTCGGATGGTCGGCGCGTTCGGTGAGCAGGCCGCTGGGACGGCCAAACGCCACCGACGCCATCGCTTTTCCCTGGCTTCCGAAAACGCCGGCCCACACGGCGTCGTTCATACGCTGAAATACGATCAAGCGGCCCCCCGGGTCGCAGACCGAGACGTTGATCTTGATGTCGAGTTCCTCGGCCTTCGCCATGGCGCCCTGCGCGATTCGATTGGCTTCTTCCAGCGTCAGCGTCATTGTTTTGCTCCTGTAAGTCGGCGTGAATACTTCGCAATCGATGCAGTCTAAAGGATGACGATTGGCGTCACTACCGACGATCGCATTGACGCGCGCGGCAAGGCTGGGCAAACTCCAGCCACGATCTGGCTAATCAGACGGACCAACAGGGAGGACGACATCATGAAACGCAATACGACATCCGCGCTGGCCGCGGTTCTTGGAGTGGCCGTGCTTGGCGCCGGCGCCGCCACGGCGGCCGAACTCAACCTCAAGGCCGGCTATTTCATCAGCAACAAGAAGTCCCTGACCCGTCAGGCCTTCGACAATTTCGTCGCCAAGGTCAATGCCGACGGCAAGGGTCTGGTCCGCATCGGCCAGGTGGTCGGCAAGGAAGCGATTCCGTCGCGCCAGTTGGGTAACGCCGTCAAGAGCGGCCTCTTGGACCTCGCTGGCACGCCGCCGGCATACATGGCCAATCTGGTGAAGCTCGCGACCGGATTCACGCCCTCGACCAAGACCTCGAAGGTCATGCGCAAGAACGGCGCCTGGGATATTTACAAGGACCTGTTCGCCAAGCAGGCGAATATGCATCTGCTGTCCATGTATGGCGGCGATATCGTATTTCACATCTACAGCAACAAAAAAATTACGACGCTGGCCGACTTCAAGGGCATGAAGCTGCGCACATCGAACACCTATAAGGCATTCTTCGATGCGCTCGGCGCCCGCACGCTGAATATGCCGCGGCGCGAGATCTTCACCGCCATGGAGCGCGGCGCGGTCGACGCCTACGCCAACCTTGATTCGGAGGTATAGACCCAGGGCTGGTACGAAGTCTCCAAATACAAGCTGGTGCCGGGCTTCTACCACCCGATCATCGTCGTCGGGGTCAACCTGCGCAAATGGAAGGGCATGACCGCCGCCCAGCAAGCGGTAATGACCAAGGCGGGTCTCTACCTCGAGAACGAGCTGTCGGCCGATTTGGGCAGGAAAGATCGCGAGATCGGCGACAAGCTTGTCTCCGAAAAGGGCATGAAGCTCCTCAAGCTGTCCAAATCCGATTCCGCCAAGTTCCTCGACCTCGCCTACACCGCGCAA
>CAZPMO010000060.1:0-24620 GCA_964587515.1 uncultured Rhodospirillaceae bacterium
TCGCCCGCTTGCGGGAGAGGGAGGGGCCCGCCGCGAAGCGGTGGGAGGGTGAGGGCGCCTTTGCTCTGGTCATGCGAAGCGTCCGCCGTGACGTGATTCGCGTGGTGGCATAGTCTTCTTATAGAACTAAACCCGATTGTCAGGGAGGGAACATGGCGGACGACCGCCTGCCGACCGATCTCTGGGTGATGGCGCATGTGCGGCGCTGCATCGCCGACGGCATTCCCGCGACCGTCGCCCGCAAGGGCGAGGCCAAGGGCGGCATGCTGCTGCTGAAAATCAATCAGCTCGACCTGGGATGCCGGGTGTTGTCGCAGCAGCGCGATCTCGACGGCGCGATGGGATGGCTGGCCGCGTTCGAAGGCGAGCTGGTTCCGGAAGCGGACGCCGACGACTATATCGCCCGCCAGGTTGATCGCGACCCCGATATCTGGGTCCTCGAAATCGAAGACCGCGACGGCAATCACCCCTTCGACGGCAAGGTGTTCTGAACGTCTGGCGCGGCGCTATTCCGCCGCCGCGCGGGGCTGTTCGGGCGGGGCGGGCATGCGGGTGGCCAGCATTGTGGACAGCGTCTCGCCTTCCTCGTCGGTGAGCGCCGCTTCGCGCGCGGCGCGGATCGCCTCCGCGTCGGCCGCCGCGTCGCCCGACCCTTGCGTGGCGGGCTGGACCAGCGTCTCGAAGATACGGCGATAGTTGGCGAGGCCGCGCTGGTGGGTGTCGCTATAGCCCTTGCGCAGCCGCGGCAACTCCGCGATCTCGACGGCCAGCGCATAATCCCGGGGCGCGGCGGCGAGCAAAGCGTCAAGCCACGTGGCGATCTCCGCCTGCTCCTGGCCGAAACGGAAAGATTTCGGGCGCCACCATTTCATCCGGGCCAGCAGCCACAGCCGCAGGAAACCGAAGAAGCTGTTGGTCTTGACCCGCATGGCTATGTGGAAATTACGCCGCCATTCGGTCTTGTTCTTCCACGCGGTGAGCGCGTGGCCGAGGCGCGGCGGCAGGACCGAGGCGATCTCCTCGAAGCCGGGCTTCAGGAATTCCGTCACCACCACGGGTTCGCCGGGCTTCGCGCCGACCTCGGCGCGCACGCGCTCCATGCGTTCGGCGCGGCTCTTGTAATCGGCGACCCGGATGATGTCCTCGTACGACATCCACAGCGCGAGATAGCGCGCCGCCTCGGCGCTCAGCGCGAAGCCCTTGCCGGTGCCGCCCGCTTCCTTGTCGGCCGCGAGCACGCCCCGCAACCGTGCGAGATAGGCGGCTCCATAGGATTCGTTCTGGTAATCGACGACGCGGCGCAACCCTTCGGTCGCAAGGGCGGCGGCCTCGGGCGGAAATTCCCGCTCGACTTCGCCGAGCATGTCGTCGATGCGGGCGCGGCGCGCCCAGCGCGATGGCTTCTTTGTCTCCGGTTCCAGCTCGAGTTCGCCACGCACATAGGCGAGACCGGCGCGGAAACTAGCGATATTGGGTTTGACCGCGACGCCGGCCTGTTCGATCGCCTTCTCGAAGGTCTCGGGCGATATGGGCAGCTCTTCCGAACCCGCCAGCACGCCCAGCAGCACGGCGTTGATTACTGAGCCCGTCTGTTCCACCAGCCGATTCATGTCGAACATGATCGAACGCCGGGCGAGCCGGTCCGCCGCCTTCATCACGTCGTCGCCATCGAACAAGGCGTCGCCCATGGCCGAGCGTTCGAGTATCGAATAGACCCGATGGGTGGAGGCGATAAGCGTGGTGCGATCGGGCGTGACCATGCCAAGCTCGATCGCCCGGCCGGCTTCCATCAGTTCGGACGAGATCACCACGTCCATGTTGCCCGGTGTCTGGTACATCGCCATCACCGGTTCGCGTCCGCCCAGCGTGTCGCGCGGCGCCGGAAAAATTTCGATGTAATAGGTCGTCGCGCCGGTTCGCTGGGCGACGCCGGGGATGGAGGTGCTCTGCACCGGGAAGTTTTCGATCTCGGCCGCCTTCACGACCCAGCCGGCGAGCACCCCGCCGCCTTCGCCGCCGAGCGAGCCGATAACCAGGGTGAGCGCGCGGTCCGGCAGGCCACTCATTGTACCGCTCCCGAGCCATTCGCGTGGCCGTTGGCGCGGCCCCTGAGCGCGCCAATGGCGATGCGCCGCGTCATATCCAGCGCGCGGTCGTGGATGCCCGGGTTCTGGACGATGTCCGCCTGATAGAAGGACGGGCACAGCACCGCGGCGTCGGAGACCTCGCCGCACAACCCGCAGCCGACGCAAGTCGGCGCCACGCTGGTGACCGGGTCCTTGCGCAACGGATCCGGGTTGGGTTTCACCGACAGAGACGGGCAGCCCGACAGTCGGATGCAGGCGTGATCGCCGGTGCAGGTGTCTTCGTCGACGCCGAAGCGAGTGCGCACCACGCGCTTGCCGGCGGCCAGCGCCCGGGCGACCAGCGGCCGCAGCCGGCGCTGCTTGGCGATCTGGCATTCCGCCTCGGCGATGATCACCTTCAGGCCCTTTTCGGACGTGGTCAGGGCTTCGCGCATCAGCTTGCGCATCTTGCCGACCTGATAGGTGTGCTGCTTGCGCACCCATTTCACGCCGAGGCCCTCGAGCGCCTTCTCGATCGGCATGATGGTATCGACTTCGCGCATGCCGCCGGCTTCCGTCGAGGGCAGATATTGCTGACCGGTGGCCGAGGAATAGCCGTTGGCCATGATGATCAGGACCTGATCGCGGTCATTGAACATCGCGCCGCCGATGCCGGTGGACAGCCCGTTATGCCAGAACCCGCCATCGCCCATGACGGCGATGGTGCGCTTGTCGAAATTGGGTGCGATGCCGGCCGAGCTCGCAAGCCCAAGGCCGTAGCCGACCATGGAGTTGCCCATATTGAACGGCGGCAGCGCGGCGAAGGTGTGACAGCCGACGTCTGCCGCGATATGCACCTTGCCGATATCTTTCTGGGCCAGCGTCAGCGCGCTGAACACCGGGCGTTCGGGGCAGCCGGTGCAGAAGCCGGGCGGGCGTTTGGGGATCGGCGCGCCGAGCAGTTCGGCCGCTTCGCCCTTGGTCTTGTCGACCGCCGCCACGGCGGCCGAAATTGGCGCGAGGTCGATGCCGCGCGGCACCACGCCTTCGAGGAAGCCGGCGAGGCCCTTCAGCATCACTTCGGCCTGATATTCGCCGGCTTTGGGCAGCGGCCCCTTGCCGATTACTGTGGTGTTGATGTCGGCCTTACGCAGGATGGCGTTGACCGCCTGTTCGATATAGTCGGGCCAGCCTTCCTCGACCACGAGGACGGCGCTCTTGCCGGCGCAGAACTCGGTGATCTCATCGTCGACCATGGGATAGGTGACGTTGAGGCAGAGCACCGGGATATCGGCGTCGCCGAACACATCGGCGAGCCCGAGCTGCTGAAGCCCGCGGGTGACCGAGTTGAACAGCCCGCCCTGGCAGATGATGCCGATATCGTCGTGCTTGCCGTCGAAATGGTCGTTGAGTTTGTGCTCGCGGATGAATTTCACCGCCGCCGGCCAGCGTTCCTCGACCTTCAGCTTCTCCTGGAGGTAGGTCGCGGGCGGCAGGGCGAATTGGTTGAGATTGAACACTGGGTCGGTGAGCGGGGTGTTGCGGTTGACCTTGGCAATTTTATTGTCGCGGCATTCGAAGCGCCCGGTCACGTGGCAGGCGCGGATACGGAATTCCATGATGACGGGTGTGTGGGTGGTCTCCGAAAGCTGGAACCCTTCCTCGACCAGATCGACGATGCGCGGGTGGTTGGGACGGGGATCGAGAAGCCAGCACTGGCTTTTCATCGCGAACGCATGGCTGCGCTCCTGGATGATCGACGCGCCCTCGCCGTAATCCTCGCCGATGATGATCAGCGCGCCGCCGGTCACCCCGGACGAGGCGACGTTGGACAGCGCGTCGGCCGCGACATTGGTCCCGACGGTCGATTTCCACACCACCGCGCCGCGCATCGGATAGTTGATCGAGGCGCCCAGCATGGCGCAGGCCGCGGCCTCTGAATTGCACATCTCGGCGTGAATGCCGTATTCGTCCAGCAGTTCCTTGGAATCGACCAGCACATCCATCAGATGCGAAACCGGCGCGCCTTGATAGCCGCCCACATAGGAGACGCCCGATTGCAGCAGCGCCTTGGTGATGGCGAGGATGCCTTCGCCCTCGAACACCTCGCCTTCGCCCTTACGCAGCAGCGCTACTTCCTTGGTAAATGACCGTTCCATGCGATTCCCTCCGAACCTCGCGCCGCCATTACATGGCACACGCGGCATTTGCAACGAAAGATAATACGTTTCGGGTCACCGTGCTACGGGTTAGCATCGGGCTTTGTAATATGAGAATGGGGAGGGGCGGACCATGACCGCGCACCGCTTGCCGGTTTTCGACGCTGACGGGCACATCTTTGAAGACGACGATCAGATGATCCGCTATTACGAGGGGCCGCACGCGATTTCCAAGCGCAACAAGGCGCTCTCCATCTTTCCGTCGATCGACGGCTGGGCGCGCGGCGTGATTCACGAGCGCGAGGACAATACCGAGGGACGCTACAGCCATACCGACGCCGACATCTGGGCAACCATGCTGGAAGCCCTGGGCGCGGAAGGGTCCGTGCTCTACCCGACCGCCGGGCTGGCCTACGGGCTGATGCAGGATGTCAATTTCGCGACCGCGACGGCGACCGCCTATAACAACTGGCTTGAAGACAACTATACCGCCAAGGACAACCGGCTCTACGGCGCCGGATTGATGCCGGTCGAGAATCCGGAAGCGGCGGCCGCCGAACTGCGCCGCTGCAAGACCGAGCGCGTGAATTTCGCCGCGATGATGATGCCGACGGTGACCGCGACGCCGTTCAAGTTCGGTCACCGGAATTACTGGCCGATCTATGAGGAGGCCGAGCGGCTCGGCATGCCGCTTGCGATGCACGGCGGACCAAGCGCTGGAATCGGCGTCGACTTCCAGAGGCCCTTCGCCAAGGTGCATACCATGTCACACCCCTATCCATTGTTCCTCCAGCTCACGGACATGATCTGGGAGGGGGTGTTCGACGCTTTCCCCGGCCTGCGCGTGGCCTTCCTGGAGGCCGGATGCATCTGGGTGCCGTTCATGATGGATCGCCTAGACACCGAATTCGATTCGATCTTCGGAACCGAGGCGTGCGCCCGGCTGAAGCGGTGGCCCAGTGAGTATATCAGCGAAACGGACAATTTCTGGGTCTCCGCCGAGCTCGGCGAGCGCGGGCTGAAATACGCCGTCGACGCCATGGGCTCGGAGCGCATCATGTACGCCTCGGATTTTCCCCATGAACCGACCCAGGACGAATTACGCGGCGCGGTGCCGGAATTCCTCGATCATCCCGACTATGACGATACCGTGAAGGCCAACATCCTCGCCCGCAACGCGATGCGGTTTTATGACATCGGTTGAACGACCACCAGCGCGTCCAGCGCGATCAGCCCCTTGGGCGTGACGCGCACCGGGTTGAGATCGATTTCGCGGATGGCGGGATAGGCGGCCAGCAGGTTTCCGAGGGTCACGACGGCGTAGACGATTGCCTTGCGATCGACCGCCGGCGCGCCCCGGAATCCTTCCAGCAGCGCGCGGCCGCGCAAATCCGCCAGCATGGAAGCCGCCTCTGTCCAGCCCAACGGCGCAAGGCGCATGGTCACGTCGCCCATGGCTTCGGCCGCCGTGCCGCCGAGGCCGAGCAGCACCGTTGGTCCCCAGGACGGATCGTTGGTGCCGCCGAGGATGATCTCGACCCCGGCCGGCGCGGTCTCCTCGATCAGATAACGCCGCGTCCCGCCCGGAATCGCGTCAATGGCGTCAAGCGCCGCGTCGAGCGCGGCCGGGGTCTCGATGCCGAGATGAACGCCGCCGACTTCGGTCTTGTGGGCGATGGCGGCGTCCAGCACCTTCGCCACCACCGGTGCACCGAGAGTTGCGAGCGCGGCGTGGGCCGCCGCCCGGTCATTGCACGCCACGCGCTTCGGCGTCGCGATGCCGGCCGCCGTGATCAGATCCTTTGCGTCCTTCTCGTCGAGCGGGTCGGGGCCGGGAGAGGCGATACCCATATCGACGGCGGCGGGTGCGCCGTCGAGGGCGCGGCGGCGCGCGGCCTGTGCGTCGCGGACCAGCGCGCGCATGGCCCGCGCGGCGCGGTCGGGCGAATCAAAGGCCGGAACGCCCGCCTCTCGCGCGGCGGCGAAAGCCGGGGCCGCCAGCGAGGGCACGCTGCCGGTGCCGACAATCACCGGCTTGCCGGTACGCGCCCGGCATTCGGTCGCGAGCCGAACCGGGTTTACCAGATCGTCCTCCAGCAACGCCCACAGCGCCATCGCGTTGATCGCCGCATCGTCGGCCATCGCGCCCATCACCTCGGCGAAGGTGGCCGACGGCCGGCCGGTATCGACCGGATTGCCGATGAAGGTCATCGGCGGCAACAGGTCTTCGATGCGCTCGACGGTGGCGGCGGCGAGGTCCGGCACGTGGGCGCCGCCGTCGCGCAATATGTCGGTCATCAGCAGTCCCGGCCCGGCCTGACCGGTCAGCAGCCCGACGCCCGGGTCCCGATGCGGCGCGATGCGACCGTGAGACAGCGCGTGGGCGGCGTCGATCAGCTCGCTAAGATCCTCGACCACCACCGCGCCCGCCTGGGTCAGCGCGGCGTGGGTCAGCGCGAAATCGCCCATCAGATTGCCGGTGTGGGAAACGGCGAAGCCGCCGAGATCGGCGCGACCGACCGCCAGCGCGACCACCGGCTTGATGGCGCTGGCGCGGCGGATCGCCTGATAAATCCGCCTGCCGTCGGGGACGCCTTCGAGATGCAGCGCGACGGCCTCGGTGTCGGAATCGTCGGCCAGGTAATCGATCACCTCGGCGAGCCCGACATCGGCGGCGTTGCCGAGCCCGATGGCGAAGCGCACCCCGTGCCCGTCGCGCTGGGCGATCAGGGTCAGGGTGATGTTGATGCCGCCCGACTGGGCCAGCACGGCGATGCCGCCGGGCGTGATCTCGGCGACGCCCGGCATGAAGGTGCAGTTGAGCCCGCGCGCCGGCGCGATGAAGCCAGACGTGTTGGGGCCGAGCAGACGAATACCGTTTTCGCGGCAGACCGCGAGCGCCTCGTCCTGGAGCGCGCGCCCCGCCTCGCCGGTTTCGCCGAAGCCGCCGGACACCATCAGCGCCGCGCCGGCGCCGGCCGCCCCCGCCTCGCGCAGCACATCGACGGAAACCCGCGCCGGCACCACCAGCGCTACCAGATCGACAGTCTCGGGGATGTCGGCCAACCTGGCGTAGACCTTGCGGCCGAGAATTTCGGTCTCGCGCGGATTGACCGGATAGACCGCGCCGTCGAAGTCCGACAGCGCGTTGACCATGTGCCAGCCTGGCTTGTCGGGCACGGCGGAGGCGCCGACGATGGCGACCGAACGCGGCGCGAGCAGGCGGGCAAGGGACGGGCGGACAGGCGTTTCGGTCATCGCCGCACCTTGAAGCCGAGAGGAGATCAAGTCCAGTGGCGCGCGCTTAACGGGAGGTTCAATTGACTCCACCGGGGCGCGTGGCAAAATGCCCGAATGATCGATGGATTTACGCCGGTTCCGCCGGATTTCGCCCAGAGATATCGTGACAAGGGCTATTGGCTCGACCAGCCCCTGGGCGCTTATTTCCGCGACCGATGCGAGCAGTACGCGGAGCGCGAGGCCGTCGTCGCGGGCGAAATTCGGCTCACCTACGCGGCGCTGGGCGCGCGTATCGACCGCATGGCCCGGCATCTGCTTGGGCTTGGGTTCCGGCCGCTCGACCGGGTGGTCCTGCAAATGCCCAATACGGCCGAGTTCTATGACATCTATTTCGGCTTCCAGCGCATTGGCGTGATCACCCTGCTGGCATTGCCGCCCCATCGCCAATATGAAATCGGCCATTACGTCGAATTCACCGGCGCCATCGGCTATGCCGGGCAGGACCGGGCGCGCGATTTCAGCTTTGTCGACATGGCCCGCGATATCCAGGCCGCGACGCCGTCACTGAAGCATATCCTGGTGCTGGGCGACGAGGTGCCCGAGGGCTGCGTCTCGATCCCCGCCTTGATCGACAGCGAGCCCGAGACGCCAGCGAGCGCCCTCGACGAACTGGATCTCGATCCCGACGAGCCCGCCGTGTTCCAGCTTTCCGGGGGCACCACTGGGGTGCCAAAGATCATTCCCCGTACCCATAACGACTATGTGCTGAATGCCGTCGGGTGTTCGGGCGCGAACCATATGGATACCGAGACCCGCCTGCTGGTTTGCCTGCCCATGGCGCATAATTTCCCGCTCGCCTCGCCCGGTCTCCAGGGTGTGCTGGTCCATGGCGGCGCGGCGGTGATAACGCCGAGCCCACACCCCAAGGACGTTTTGCCGGCGATCGAGCGCGAAAGGGTAACGCATCTCGAGCTTGTGCCGGCGGCGCTGATACGCGTCCTGCACGACGAGGATTTCGACAAGTACGACGTTTCCTCCATGCGCCTGGTCACCACCGGCGGCCAGCGCCTCCAGCCCGAGGTCGCGGCGCTGGCCGAGCAGAAGTTCTCTAACGCCACCGTGCAGGAGGTGTTCGGCATGGCCGAAGGGCTGGTAATGCTGAACGACGTGAACGACCCGCCCGAGGTGCGTTTCGAGGTGATCGGTCCGGTCTGGTGCGAAGACGACGAGATAAGGCTGATCGACGACGAGGGCAGGGAAGTCGCAGACGGCGAGGTGGGCGAGATGGCGTGCCGCGGCCCCTATACGCTGCGCGGTTATTACAAGCTGGACGATCACAACGCGCGGGTGTTCACCGAAGACGGTTTCTTTCTGACCGGCGACCAGATGCGTCTCCATTCCCCCGGCCGTTACGTGGTCGAGGGCCGCAAGAAGGACCTGATCAATCGTGGCGGCGAGAAGATCTCGGCCGAGGAGGTCGAGAACCTGATGTTGGCCCACGAAGCAGTGCGCAACGTCGCCTGCGTGCCGATGCCCGATCCCGTTCTGGGAGAACGCACCTGCGCCTATGTCATCCCGGCGCCCGGCGCGACGCCGACGCTGGAGGATCTGGCGGGGTTTCTGCTTGATCAGGGGATCGCGAAGTTCAAGCTGCCGGAGCGTCTGGAACTGGTCGACGCCTTCCCGCTGTCGCCATTCGGCAAGGTCTCGAAGAAGGACCTGGTCGAAATGATCTCGGCGAAAATCGCGGCGGAAGGATAGCGGTCAGGTCTTGACGGGTTGCGGCGTCTCGCGGTCCTTGCCGCTCTGTGAACCATGCACCAGGTGCTTGAACAGGCTGGTAAAGCCGTAATAGTTGCGCACGAATTCGTCCCTGCTGCGCAGCGACTGCACCGCCTTGCGGGCAATATAGCCCGGCCTGAGATAAAATTTCCGCCGCGCGGTGTCGCAGAACTGCACCAGATCCTGATGGGTGACGTTGGGCAGGTTCACCACCGAATTGTGGAGCCCGGTCCCGGTCAGCCACTGCGTGAAGTCCTCGGTCTGGAGATAGCCTCGGCTCTTGGCCTCTTCATAGGCGGCGGTGCCGGGATAGACCATGATCGGATAGAACTGGGCGGTGTCGGGATTGAGGTGAAGCGCGAATTCGAGCGTCTTGTCCATGCTGGCCCGGGTCTCGTTGAGATTGCCGACCATAAAGCAGCCATGGACCATGATGCCGGCCTTCTTGCAGGTGCGTACGAATTCCGCCGCGTTGTGGTGATAGGATTCGTCGCGGCCCGGATTGTTGTTCTTCTTCATGCCGCGAATGACGTCGGGGTCGCCGCTTTCGAATCCGACGCAGAACAGCCGCGCGCCCGACTGGTGAAGCTTACGCAGCAGCGCCTCGTCGAGTCCGAGATCGGCGCGGCAGTTGGAATCGTAGGGCAGCTTGTTGCCCCGGCGAATCAGTTCCTCGGCGAGTTCGAGCGTGCGCTTCTTGTGGACGATGAAGGTGTCGTCCTCCAGCATCTCGGTCCTGACCCGCGGCATTTCGCGGGCGACGAATTCGAACTCGTCGGCGACATGACCGACCGAGCGGTAGCGCATCTTGTGCCCGCTGAATGTCTGCGGATAGGCGCAGAACGCGCAGTGATAGGGACAGCCGCGGCTGGTGTCGAACACCACGAGCGGGTGCAGCGAATGGCCGTAATAGTAATCGGGGATGCGCAGAAAACGCCTGTAGGTCTCGGTTACGAAGGGCAGTTCATCAAGATTTTCTATGGCCGGGCGCGGCGCGTTGCGTATGATCTCGCCTTTCTCGTCGCGCCAGACGAGGCCTTCGACATCGGCCATCGATGCGCCCGAGTCCACGGCGGCGAGCCAGTCGCGCACCGTGTATTCGTATTCCCTGACAGCGACCGCGTCGATGGAATCCGACAGCTTCATCGAATCCTCGGGCAGGACCGAGACGTGCCGGCCTACCAGGCACACCTTGATGTCGGGAAACTTTTCCTTGATCGCTGTGGCGATGCCCGCGTCGTTGACGATGCTGGGCGTCGAGGTGTCGCAGACCACGGCCTTGAAGTTGCCATGTTCGATCCGGTCGAGGACGTAAGTGAGCCCGACTTCCTTGGCCGGGGCGTCGATCAGATCGACATCGTGCCCTTCCTTGATCGCCACGCCGGCGGCCGAGGACAGCCATTTCGGGAAATAGAGCGTTCCGCTCTTGGTTACGGCGGGACTTCGCTGTTCGCGCGAAAACCGGTCGAAATAAGGGGGGTTGAGGAACAGAACTTGCATTTACATCACCGCCGATCGTATCCGTTAGGACAAGTGTCTTAACCGATGGCTCCTTTAATATCGGTTAGCGGACGGTAAAAATTCCCAAGTCCGGTTCATGAGCGACTGCCGTAACCATATGAATAGTAATAATAATACCGTGACGACCGTCGGACGTTGACCTTCTGAAGCACGACGCCGGCGACCTTGGCGCCGGTGCCGACCAGTTGCCGGTATGATTCGAGGGCCAGCGGCCGCGGCGTGGCCTGCCATTCGACGACGAAAATAGAGGCGTCCGCGAGGCGGGCGAGAATTCGCGCATCGGCCACCGCGCTCATGGCCGGGGAATCGAGGACCACCGTGTCGTAGTTCTGCGACAGCGCCTGGACGAGTACGCTCATTTGCGAGGAATTGAGCATGTCGGGCGGACTGGGCGTTCCCGGCACCGCGGGAATCACGTGAAGGCCGGTCTGGGAATCCACCATCAGCACGTCGTCGAGTTTGGCCGTTCCCGTCAGCAGGTCGGTCAACCCCTTGGTGGGCTTCAGACCCAACTCGTTGGAGACCCCCGGGCGACGAAGATCGCAGTCGATCAAAATCGCGCGGCCCTTCAGAACCGAGGTCGCGGCAAGACGGGCGATGGAGGACGCGAGACTGGTTTTACCCTCGCCGGGCAGGGCCGAGGCGATCAGGATGACCTTGGGCGGCTGGTCAAGATTCGAAAGCATCAGCGAAGTGCTGAGTGTTCTTACGGCTTCGGTATAAGGCGCGTTACGGCTTTTGACGATCAGATTGCTGAGGTTCTTATGCTGTTTGCGGACCGGCCGCGGCACCATGCCGAGTGGGATCGCATTCAAAAATTGTTCGACCTGCGCCAGGCTTCGGAAACCATCATCAAGGCGTTCAAGAAGCAGGATCGCGAATGTGCCGATCGCCAACGATATCATCAGGCCGAACCCGATAATCAGGCCCTTGCGAGGCGCCGACGGCGAAAGCGGCGCCAAAGCCGGCGATATCACTTCGACATCATTTCGCTGGAGCGCGCCCGATCCACTGGAGGCGCCATATTCGGAAAGGAACGTCTCGTATATTTTTCGGTTGGCCCCGGCCACTCGTTGAAGCTGGAGAAGCTGGACCTTGTCGCTATGGACCGCGCTCCTCGCGCCCTCGAGCGTCCCCAGTTCTTTTTTCATGGCGGCCACCCTTGCGCCGGCGACCCGGACCTCGTTCCGCAGCCCTTCGAGAATGCGGTTTTGTTCGGCCTTGATGCGTACGCGTAAACGGGCGATGTCGCTGCGGATTTTGATCATCGTCGGGTGACGTTCTCCGAAACGCGTCTCCAGCTCGGCGGCGTGACGCATGACTTTGGATTCTTCGTTCAGCAATCGCTGGATCACGTATGATTCACGGACTTCCCGCAACGAACGCGCGCCCTCGGGCGAGCGAACCATCTTACGGACCTGCTGGAGACGTAATTTCTTTTCGCTATGCTCGGTAATCGCATTCAGAAGCTGAAGGTTGGCGTTGGAGAGTTGCTGGTCGTTAAGGACCGGACTTCCCTTGTCGGTCAGATTACGCAAGCTCTGAAATTCCGCGACCGCGCGTTCCGATGAGATCATCGTGGAACGCAATTCGGAAAGCTGGGTGTCTAGCCAGGTGCCGGCGTCCACGTTCGCCTGCATTCGGCGTTCCATACGGTCGGTGATGTAAATCCTTGCGAAACCGTTTGCATAATGAGCCGATTTTTTCGGGTCCCGAGAGGTGAACTCGACCCGGACCATAAGTGACAGGCCGGATGGTCGAATAATCAGCCCGTCGCGAAAGGCCCTCATGGTCGAATCCAAAACAGTGACTGGGCGTTTCGACAGGCGCTCGTTGGCGGGATTGTCCGGGCGCAACAGGTCGAGAAGCCAGCGGACCGGCGGAAGGCGCGCCGGGTTCAGCGAAAACCCACCGCCTTGTGAACCATTGAATTCCGGATCCTTGACCACCCCCAGTTCCGTGACGATCTTTTCGATCAGACGATCCGATCGCATCACTTCGATCTCGCCATGAACGCTGGAGCCGGTGTTTCCCATCGACCCGATTATCATCTGGGCCACTCCCGCCTTCGATATCGGTGCCTTGGGTGGATGGAGCATAAGGCGGGCCGTCGATGAGTACCGTGGCGGTATGTTGTATGCGATCAACGCGGAGAACCCGGTGATCAGAATGACGATTCCGGCAAGCAGAAATTTGCGCTGCCAAAACAGATTCAGCAGGAACGCCCAACCGGCCGGTTCGATCGGCTCGGCGCCCACGCCGGGCGACCCCGGTTGATCAATTGATTGTACGGCCTGGTTCATTTGAACTTGGCTTTGTCCACTATCTGCCGGCGCGCGGCCCGCTACGCTGGGCCTAGCGTTGGATATCCGGGGTTAAAATTACCAAAGAACGTTAAAACACCCTCAACAATGCGTATTTCATCCGATGTTTCGGTCGGACAAACGACTGATTTCAAATGAACTGTTCGACCACAGGGCGATTTGCGTTCGACTTGATAAGGTTAGTAAGTGTCAGAGTTATTTATCAGTCTTTAAGATATATATCATTTATATGATTTCTCGGCTCGTGTCCGCCGATGTTCCGGTTCGGGCCATGCCGCCCGGGCGGACGGTGTCGGAGTTGGGATGAGAGGAGCGGTGACGGAGCGGGTCCAAGCCCGCGCCCTCGCCGCTCCATTCCTTCCGAACCAAGGCTTTCGCCAAACCGTTGGACACTCCTCTCCCAACCCCGCATGATCCGCCGCGACATCAGCCCTTAATCGGGGGAGGGGAGGCCGGATGCCGGCGCGCACGGGACAACAATATATCGAGGGGCTGAGGGCGCGGCCGCGCGAAGTCTGGCTGCGCGGCGAGCGCGTCGATGACGTGACCGCCCATCCCACCTTTGCCGGGCCAATGCGGCAGCTCGCGAAACTCTATGATATGCAGCACGACCCCGAAACACGGGAGACGTTGACCTATGCCTCGCCGACGACGGGCGATCCCGTCGGTGTCGCGTTCATGCCGGCGGTCGATCATGCGGGTCTGGTTCGCCGCCGCGAGGGGTACCGGTTGTGGGCGGAGGCCACGTTCGGTCTGATGGGGCGTTCGGCGGATTTCATGAATATCACGCTCTTGGCGTTTGCCGAAGGGCGCGAGGTCTTCGCACGCGGTGGCGCGCGCTTCGCCGATAACATGGTCGCCTATTACGAATTTGTCCGCGAGAACGATCTGTTCCTGACGCACGCCATCATTTCGCCCCAGACGGACCGGTCGAAACCTTCCGCCGATCAGACCGAGGAATTCCTCCATCTCGGCCTGGTGCGGGAAACCGACGATGGAATCGTCGTGCGCGGCGCGCGCATGCTGGCGACCCTCGGCCCGCTGGCCGACGAAGCCCTGATTTACAACATACCCGGGCTTCATGCGCGCGACAGCAAACACGCGCTGGTCTTCGCCGTGCCGATCGATGCGCCCGGCCTGCGCCAGATCTGCCGCGAGCCCTACGCTTCGGGTGAGAGCAATCCGTTCGACCATCCGCTGGCCAGCAATTTCGAGGAGATGGATACGCTGCTGGTGTTCGATGACGTGCTGGTGCCATGGGACCGGGTGTTCGTCCACAACGATGTCGCGCGCGCCAATGCCCTGTTTCCGGATACGAATCTCCGCAATTATACCGCCCACCAGACCAGTGTCCGCGCGCTCGCCAAGATGCGCCTTGCGGTCGGGTTGGCCATAGCGGTGGCGCGCGCGGTCAAGGCCGACGGCTTTCTTCACGTCCAGGAGATGCTGGGCGAGTGCCTGAACTATGTTGAACTGGTGGAAAGCTGCATCATCCGCTCGGAATATGATTTCGAGACCACCGCCGACGGCGCCGTGCGGCCGCTCTACGAGCCGCTCCAGACGGTGCGCACCATGATGCCGCGCTGGTATCCGAGGGTGATCGAGGTATTGCAGAAGATCGCCGCCGGCGGGTTGATGATGGCGCCGACGGCGGCGGATTTCGCCAGTCCGATCGCCGAGGATGTCGAGAAATATTATCAGGGCGCCGATGGCATGCCCGCCCGCGAACGCATCGCATTGTTCAAGCTGGCCTGGGACCTCGCCGGTGATTCCTTCGGTGGCCGCCAGCTCCAGTACGAACGCTATTACGCCGGTGATCCCGTGCGTTCCACCGCGCTCAATTACCTCTCCTACGACACCTCGGAATGCGAGGCGTCGGTCAGGCGCGCGCTGGCGCTGACCGATCCGCCGAGCTAGGCCGCTTCACCATTCGCCGATGATCACGCCGACGTTGCGCGACCCGTCGGTGCGCTCGATCACCACCTCGTCCGGGACGGTGATTCGATTCTTGCGCCGCGTGATGCGTTCGAACAGGCGGCTATGCATGTCGGCGCGCACGTCGGCGTAGCCCGGATCGTCGCCGAGATCGACGAATTCGTTAGGGTCGTTCTCGAGGTCGAAGAGCTGCGGGCGGAAACCCATGAAGTGGATGTATTTCCAGCGATCCGTGCGGATCATGTAACAGCGCGCCTCGTGCGGCGCGACGCCGAGTTCCAGCCGGGCGTGGTAATAGGCGTAATCAAGCTCGGTGAACACCTCTTCCCGCCAGTCACCGGTCTCTCCGCCGCGCAGCAGCGGCATCAGCGATCGACCCTCGACAATGTGCGTCGGCACGCTCCCCCCGGCCGCGTCCAGAAACGTCGGCACCAGATCGATCGCCTCGACAAGACGGTCGTCGACCGCGCCCCGCGTCGCATCCGCCGCCGGGTCCGGATCATAGACGATCATCGGGATGCGGATGCTGGGTTCGTGGAACATCTCCTTTTCACCGAGCCAGTGATCGCCGAGATAATCGCCATGGTCCGACGTGAACACGATCATCGTGTCCTCCATGCGGCCGGCTTCCTCGAGATAGGCGAACAACCGTCCCAGGTGATCGTCGATCTGCTTCACCAGCCCCATGTAGACAGGCACGACCGCTTCGCAGACCTCTTTGCGCCCGAAGGCCTGGCCCGAAGTGTGGTTCATGAATGCGCGAAATACGGGATGCGGGTTTTCGCGTTCTTTCTCGTCTCGGACCAGCGGCAGACAATCGTCGAGACCGTACATGTTGTGATAGGGCGCGGGCGCGATATAGGGCCAGTGCGGCTTGATATAGGAAAGATGAAGACACCAGGGGTCGTCGCCCTGCTCCTCCATGAACTCGATCGCCCGGTTGGTCATGTAGGGGGTTTCGGAATGCTCTTCCTTGACGCGCGCGGGCAGGTGGCTGTTGCGCATCAGCCAGCCGGACAGCACTTCGCCGTCCTCGCTTTCCGCGGCGTTGGCGAAGTCGTTCCACGGGTTATCGCTGTCATAGCCGAGATCGCGCAGATACTTGTTATAGGCGAGGTCGGGTTTGACCTTCTGGTTGGGATGCTCGCCGTCGTCGCGCTCATAGGGCTCGAAGCCGCATTCGCCGATATTGACGCCCAGTTCGGTATCCATCGCGAGACCGCGCAGCTTCATGCCGTCGAGATCGGGGACCATATGTGTCTTGCCGACCAGGGCGACGCGTATGCCGGTCGGTCGCAGATAGTCGCCGAGCGTGAATTCACCGACCGGCAGCGGCACGAAATTCCAAGTCGCGCCATGGCTGAAGGCTGTGCGCCCGGTATAGAACGACATGCGCGACGGGCCGCATACCGGCGATTGCACATAGGCGTGGCTGAACATCACGCCCTTGGCCGCCAACGCATCGATGTTGGGGGTTTCAAGGTTCGGGTGCCCCGCGCAGGACAGGTAATCCGCGCGCAACTGGTCGCTCATGATGAACAGGATATTCTTGACGTTGCCCATGCCGATCCCCCCTATTTGCCGTCGGCGATACCGATGATCTCCCGATTTTCTACCTTATTCAGCCGAATTTCGAAATTTTGATTTGTGGCGCCGAGGCGCTCAGGCGTCATGGTTATTGAACTCTTAACTTGGCCCTGTTACCGGTGCGCGCATCATGGATGAACAAAGCTACCGCGTGCCCAAGGCGTTTCATAACGACGCGTTCCTGGAGGAGCCCGATGCGCGGCCGATCCGCCTGCTGGCTGAGTATCTCGAACCGAAAAAACGGTTCGACGACGCGCGCATCCGCGACACGATCCTGTTTTTCGGCTCGGCGCGCACGCCCTCGCGCGAACAGGCGCTGGCCGAGCTCGAGGACGCGAAGGCCGGCAACGGCGATGTGGCGCGCGCGGAAATTCGCCTCGAGACATCGCGCTATTACGAGGCGACGCGCGAACTCGCCGCCCGTTTTACCGATTGGTCGAAGGAGATGAAGGGCAAGGGGCGGCGTTTCGTCGTCTGCTCCGGCGGCGGGCCGGGCATCATGGAGGCCGCTAATCGCGGCGCCTCGGAAGCCAAGGGCGAGAATATCGGGCTCTGCATCTCGCTGCCGTTCGAATCCTCCGGCAACCGGTTCATCACCCGCAAACTGAATTTCGCGTTCCACTATTTCTTCATGCGCAAGTTCTGGTTCCTCTATCTCGCCAAGGCGATGATCATCATGCCCGGCGGCTTCGGCACGCTGGACGAGCTGATGGAAGCCCTGACTCTGATCCAGACCAAAAAAATGACAAAGCGCATGCCCATCGTGCTGTTCGGCACCGATTACTGGAACCAGGTGATCAACTTCGAGCCGATGGTGAAGTACGGCATGATCGACGCGGTCGATGTGAATCTGTTCCACGCCACCGATTCCATCGACGACGCGTACGACTATATCACCCGTGAATTGGGCGAATTCGCCGTCGACAATCCCGGCGCCAGCCTCTGATCGCTAGTGCACTATCCGAGCATCTGCCGCGTTGCCCGGCGGCGGCGCGCCGTGTAGCATCCTGTTCGGACACAGGAGGACGATATGGCAGATTCGGGATCGATGGCCGCGCGCATCAACGAGATTCGCGACCAGTGGCACACCAAGAAACACCCCTTTTTCCTCGGCATGCTCGACGGGTCGCTGGACCTGAAACCGCTCGGCATCTACATGGCCGCCCATTTCCAGTTCGTGCAGATGGCGCAGCCGTCCTTCGGGTTGCTTTATTACCGCGCCCCGCATGACGTTCAGCTCTCGCTGATCGACAACCTCAACGAGGAGGAGGGCAACTCCGCTATCCCGGGCGAGGGCCATGAGCCCCATAACCACAACGACTTGATCTTCGGTTTCTGCGCCGCCGCCGGGCTGTCGGAGGACGAAGTACGCAACCACGCCATGTCGCCGGCGTGGATCGGACGGTCGCTGCATTATGTGCAGTGCATGCGCGAGGAACCGATCGGGGTGGCGCTGGCGATGCAATCGACCCAGGAAGGCCAGCAGGTGGCGCTCAACGTCGAGGTCACCATCCCGTCCTTCATCAAGCATTACGGCTATACCAAGGACTCGCCCGAAATCGGCTTCTTCGTCGAACACGCCGAGGCCGATCTGGAGCATTCCAACCGCCAGCTCGATCTCTGCGTGAAATATCTCGATACGCCGGAGCTTCAGGCGCGCGCGCTGGTGGTCTGCGAGGAAGCGGTGAAGCTGCGCTGGGAATCCATCACCGACCTCTACCGCCGCTACGTGCTCAACGACGCCGGCGTGCTGCCGCCCGGCATCGCCGCTTAACTTGGTCTCGCCGTCCCGCGCGGCGGCGGTCGCGCGCGCCGCCGCCTATTTCGACGAGGGCGGTTTCGTCCGCGATCTGGCGCGGCGCGTGGCGATCCCGAGCACCAGCCAGGATTCCGACCGCGCCGACGCGCTGCGCGCCTATCTCGACGACGAGATGTCGCCGACGCTGGCGGCGCTGGGCTATGACTGCGCCACCTTTGATAATCCCGAAGCCGGCTACGGCCCGATCCTGATCGCCGAGCGCATCGAGGACGCGGCGCTGCCCACCGTTCTCACCTACGGTCACGGCGACACCGTGCGCGGGCTGGAGGATCTGTGGCGCGACGGGCTGGATCCCTGGACCCTGAAGCAGGAGGGCGACCGCCTCTATGGCAGGGGCACGGCCGATAATAAAGGACAGCACAGCGTCAATATCGGCGCGCTCGCCGCGGTGATCGAGACCCGCGGCGCGCTCGGCTTTAATTCGCGTCTGCTGATCGAGACCGGCGAGGAGGTCGGCTCACCCGGTTTGCGCGAATTCTGCGCGGCGCACGCCGACGAAGCGCTGGCCGCCGACGTGTTTTTCTCGTCCGACGGGCCGCGCGTCGCGCCCGACCGGCCAACCATGTTCCTCGGCGCGCGCGGCGTCCTCCCCATCGAGATTGGCCTGACCTTGCGCGACGGCGGCCACCATTCTGGCAACTGGGGTGGGCTGCTGTCCAATCCCGCGATCGTGCTGGCCCAGGCGCTGGCCACCATCACCGATGCGCGCGGCGCGATCCGGGTGCCCGAATGGCGGCCCGACCTGCCGCAATCGGTGCGCCGGGCATTGCAGGGGCTGATGGTCGAGGGCGGCGACGACGGACCGGAGATCGATCCCGATTGGGGCGAGCCCGACCTTACCCCGTCGGAACGAGTCTATGGCTGGAACAGTTTCGAGATCCTGGCCTTCACCTCGGGCACGCCGGACCGCCCGGTGAACGCGATCCCGCCGTCGGCGCGCGCGCACTGCCAGCTTCGCTATGTGGTCGGCACGGACGAGGCCGATATCGTGCCGGCGCTGCGCCGCCATCTCGACCGCGAGGGTTTCGAACAAGTGGAGGTGAAGTCGGGCAAGGACGGTATCCTGCGGGCGACCCGGCTCGATCCCGACGATCCCTGGGTTGCGTGGGCCGCCGAATCGATCGAACGCACCACCGGCGGCGCGCCCGCGATCCTGCCCAATCTCGGCGGCTCGCTGCCCAACGACATCTTCGCCGAGGTGCTGGGCCTGCCGACCATCTGGGTGCCCCATTCCTATGCCGGCTGTTCGCAGCACGCGCCCGACGAACACCTGCTGGCCCCGGTCGCGCGCCAGGGGCTGGAAATCATGGCCGGGCTGTTCTGGGACTTGGGCGAAATTCCGCCCGATAGTTAGTCCACAACCGATTCGCTTTCGCGGCGAAAACGCCGTTTTCCGCGTGATATCATTTCGGCTTGTTTGTTTCGTTGCCCCCTGGGCTCGACGAAGGAGCAAAGGCATAACCGAAAGCCTGCGCCGCACCGTCCGCGCGTTCCTGAACAGCGAACGCCCCGCGACACGAAACGAAGCCGAACAACTCGTCCAGGACTGGTTCGGCCGCTACGACCCCGACCCAATCCTGCTCGACGAAGAAATCACCCATCACCCGACGGAACCGGCTCGCTCTACCGCCTGATCGTCCGACATAAGACAAAGAGGATGGGTGGGCCCCGAAGGGCGAGTGCTCCGTGTAAAGCTGAATTCACGGCGCGCCATCGATCCAGTAGAGGCCATTGTAGTTGATCGTTTTCGGTCCCGGCGAAATCATTTTTTCGCTGACCGTCATTATCACGCGGCGAGGATATTTTTTTCCATAGGCGCTCACCATCTCCTTCGACATACCTAGTCTCCGATCGCATTCGTCGATGAATTGGAGATAGAGACGGTTGCGTCCCTGCCAATGGAAACTGAAGCCCGCGATGTCTGGATAATGATCGATCGCGTACTTCGTTATAAAGCGGCCTAGGCTTTCGCCTCCGCTCGTGACATCGAAGTCGTCGGAAATCTCCACATCAATTCGAACGATGCAATCGGCGCGCCGGAACCTTCGTCTAATTTCAAAAAATCGCTGTTCGAGAGAATACTTCTCGGGCGTTTTTTTTACCTTTTTCGAGCTAATTCTCGCTTCGCCGGGATGGGCGACCATATGAGCGCGCGCTATTCGACGCGCGATGTCCTGCCTTTGTTCACACTGGCCACCGAAACGAAGATAGACCAGTTCAAAGTTGACCCATGCGAGGCTGATGTCGGGCGTAGAGGGATGATCCACTGTCAAGTAACGCCTGAAGGACAGATTGATATTAGAGATATTTTTCGGCCCATTTTTTAGATCATCGTGCCTGATATCCAATCGAACCAGGCATTGCGCGCTCATCACCGTGCGGCCCGCCTGACTGCGATCCCTCTCGCTTGAATACGCGGTTCCCGGGACAAGGGGAGCGGCTGACGCCAGCCAGAACAGGAGCAAGGCGGCGAGACGACAAAATATTCTCCCGGCCGAAACCGGGCGGGAGTTATTCCAATGGTCCGCTTTTTCCGTCGGCGCGGAACCAAGGAGATTTGTCTCGCCGCCTCGTCCTGCGATCATTCCGTTTTGCTGCCCTTGGGTACCTCGATCATCAGCATAACGCCCGACGAGCTGGCATTGAAAGGAGGTTGAGGCGGAATATAGACCCGCACTTCGAATCCGTACGGGTTATCGTGGGGTGGGTCCCAACGTTTTGAGTTCGGGACTCCCGGCATCAACCCTGGTCCACCCAAATCCGGGCTTGTTTGGCCCCGCACTATTGGTTGAGCCTTTCCATGGGCGTCAATCGGCAACCATCTCACTTTGTATAATAGCCCATCATGCCCGGCTGTAAGGCTGATACGTTTGATATTAATTGGGCCCTTGACCCTTATCGTGTGTTCGTCGCCGATACTGAACAGCGTTTGTTTGGTTTCCCACTCTATATCCTTCGCTTCCTTTTTGGGCTTCGCTCGCTCCAGGCCGTCATCCTTGGCGGGTGGGCCTTCCACCTTGACCGGCGTTCCGGGTTCCGGGGTCTGCCCGGCGGCGGGAAGGACGGGTTTCAGTTGGCGGTTCCGTCGCGCCTGGGTGAGGATCGCGTCTCTCTTTTCGTCGGGCACGTTATCGCCCTTGGCATCGACCCAGCGGGGCAGGCCGTCGAAACGGTCCTGAGGGTCGGGCAGCAGTTTCAGCCCCGCATTGTTGAGCGCGGCGAACGGCGCGCGGATGGCCTCCATGGCGTCGGGTCCGGCCATGTCTTTTGCATCCAATGCCAGCGTGATCGCGCGTTCGGTGGGGCCGGCGGGATCGACCTGACCGTCCTCCTTGAGGCCGAAATCCCACTGGAACGACGTGACCCTGTCGTTCAGGCTGGAATCGTATATGCCGGACGGCTGCGGCGCCGATTGGCCGTGGCCTGTCTTGTCGAGGGCCTTGCGCAGGCGCACCACGTCGTTGGCGACGCTGTTGCCGGAGCCGACCGGGCGGGTGATGAAGAAATCGGGGAATCTGAGCATGAGGTTTCCTTTGAAAAAAAACGCCGCCCGCCTCGCGATGAACGAGGGGGACGGCGTTGGCTGGACACAAAAAATCCGCCCGGCGGAGGCTCCGCAGGCGGTGTTACCAAGGATCGCGCATTGGATTTTACGCAATCTGACGTTTTATTACCTGATTACGTCCCCAATGTCAAGCTTTTGGTCATTTACAGAGAATTCATGCGAAAAAAGGTGACAGTCCCCTTTTCCCGGCTCTTTTCAAAACGACGGCGTAAACGTCGCGCCTCTTGCGTATTGTTGGGGCCAGTCGGGGCCGTCGACGCCGAGGGCGCGGGCGGCGTGGCGGGTGAAATAGGGGTCGTAGAGATGGCCCTTGCCGACGATGCAGAGATCGGCGCGGCCCTGCTCCAAAATGTCGTTGATCTCGTCCGGGCCTGAGATGTTGCCGACCGTCATGGTGGGTATGCCGACGGTGTTGCGGATCTTCTCGCTGAACGGCGTCTGGAACAGCCCGCCGGTGGTCGGCCGCCCGCCGTCGATCACGTTGCCGGTCGAGACATCGAGGATATCGAGCCCGGCCTCCTTGAACATCCGTCCGATCTCGACGGCGTCGTCCTCGGTGGTGCCGCCCTCGATCCAGTCGAAGGCGGAGATGCGCGCCGAGATCGGCTTGTCGTCGGGCCAGGCGGCGCGCACGGCTTCGAAGCATTCCAGCGGGAAGCGCATGCGCCCCGCGACGTCGCCGCCGTAATCGTCGTTGCGCTTGTTGGTCAGCGGCGAGATGAAGGATGAGAGCAAATAGCCGTGGCCGCAATGCAGTTCGATGATATCGAAGCCGGCCTCGTCGGCCATGCGCGCCGCCGCGCCGAAGGCGTCCCGCACCCGGTCCATGTCGGCGCGGTCCATCTGCTTCGGGGTCGCGCTGACGTCGAGGAAGGGGATCGGCGAGGGGGCGTAGATCTCCCAGCCGCCGGTCTCCAGCGGCAGATTGTTGCCCTCCCAGGACCTGTTGGTCGAGGCCTTGCGCCCGGCATGGCCGAGCTGTACGCCGATCCTGGCCCGCGTATGGGTATGCACGTAATCCGTGACGCGCTTCCAGGCGGGCACGTGTTCCGGTTTGTACATGCCCGCGCAGCCGGGCGAGATGCGGCCTTCGCGCTCCACGTCGGTCATCTCGGTGAACACTAGGCCGGCGCCGCCAACGGCGCGGCTGCCGATATGCACCAGGTGGAAATCGTTCACCGTGCCGTCGTCGGCGGCGTACATGCACATGGGCGACATCACCACGCGGTTCTCCAGCGTGAGGCCCCGCAGCGTGTAGGGCGTGAACATCGGCGGCATGACGCCGCTACCGGATGTATCGGACATGTCTTTTATTCCTCTCTTATTCCCGTGCAATTTCTATGATCAGCATATTGCCCCGGCGCGTGACGGGATAGGTGCTGACGGAAAATTGACGTCCCTGCTCGCAACTCCCGTCGCGCACGTCGATGCGGAACCCGTGGATCGGGCAGGTGGCGCGCGCGCCGTCGAACGGGCCCTGCGAGATGAAGCCGCCCATGTGCGGGCAGCGGTCGTCCATGGCGAAATAGTCCTCGCCGTCCTGGTACACGCCGATCGCCAGCCGATCCGAGATTTTCACGCGCAATGGTGCGTCGGGCGCGACATCGTCCATGTTGACCGAGACGTCCAAGGCAGGTCAGGCGGGCCGGGCGCCGACCACGGTGGTGCGGCGCAGCAAGCGGCGCTCGGCGGCGGGAAAATCGGTGCGGCAATGATTGGTGCAGCGATTGTCCCACATCACGAGATCGCCGGGCCGCCAGACATGCTCGTAGACGATGGCCGGGTCCTCCGCGACATCGAACAATTGTTCAAGCAACGCGTCGCTTTCGCTTTCGGTCATCCCCTCGATGCGCGCCGTCATCAGCCGGTTCACGAACAGCGCCTTGCGGCCGGTGGCCGGGTGGGTGATCACCGCCGGATGGGCGTAATGGGGCGCGCCCGACATGTCCGCGCCCAGGCTCGGCCGTTCCGTGCGGCGGTATTCGTGGACCTGCAGCGCGGTGCGCCCGTCGATGCGTCGCCTTGTGTCCGCCGGCAGGTTTTCATAGGCCTTGTACATGTTGGCGAAGCAGGTGTGGCCGCCGCGCGACGGCAGGTCGACGCCATAGAGCAGCGTCGCCTTGTGCGGCTCCTCGGCGTAGCACATGTCGGAATGGAACCACATCTCGCCCTCGTGCGGCTGCCCGAAGGCGCTGCCGTCGGCGCGCCGCAGATTGGTGACCAGCATGATGCCGGGCGGCACGTCCTCGCCATCGGGCCCGCGCGTCGGCATGGCGGCCAGCGGGACGCCGACGGTTCCCAGCCGTTCGGTGAAGCGAAGCTGGTCCCGTTGCGACAAATCCTGGCCGCGAAACACCAGCACCTGATAGGTGTGCCAGGCATCGAGGATCGCGGCGATTTCCGCGTCGTCGAAATCGCCGCCGAGATCGACGCCCGAGATTTCCGCGCCGAGCGCCGCCGAAACGGGGTTGGGATTGATGTCCATCCGCGTCCTCCACGAGTGAGGCGATCACAATACCGAGACCGCCCCGACGGCGCGAGCGTCATCGCTTCCATCAGGGGAATCGCATCGGAAACGATACCGGGGGACCATCCTTCGAGACGGGCCTTCGGCCCTCCTCA
>CAZPMO010000061.1:0-19593 GCA_964587515.1 uncultured Rhodospirillaceae bacterium
CGCGGTTACCGGGCTCGATGTCAATCCGGCGATGCTGGGCGTCGCGGGCGCGCAAGACCCGGTCGACGGCGCCCCCATCAGCTGGGTCGAAGGCGATGCCGCCGCAATGCCGCTGCCCGACGACGCCTTCGACGTTGTCCTGTGTCAGCAGGGGTTCCAGTTCTTTCCCGATCGCGCCGGCGCGGCGCGGGAAATGTGCCGCGTGGCACGGCCGGGCGGACGCCTCGCGGCGACGGTCTGGCGGCCGATCGAGTTCGCGCCCGGGCACGAGGCGCTGGCCGACGCGGTAGAGCGCTACGTGGGACCGGAAGCGGCCGCCGTCCGCCGCGCGCCATACGAGATCGGCGGCGCGGCGGTGATACGGGATATTCTCGCCGGCGCGGGTTTTACCGATGTGCGAATCGTGATCGCGGTCGATATCGCGCGCTTCGAATCGCCCGCCGACCTGGTCCAGTCGGCGGTCGCGGGAACACCGCTAGCCGCCTTCATGGCGGACTCTCCGCCAGAGACCGTCGAAGATGTAATCGGCATGGTCGCCGAACGCCTTGCCGACTATCTGGACGACGACGGCCTCGCCCTGCCCATGCAGACCTGGGTGATGACGGCGCGCGCGTGACTCGCGACCGGAACAGCGACTAAAATAACCGAAATGAAGAGGGAGCTCGCCCGAGGGCGAGGCGGATAAAAATGGAATACGGCCTGCAATTCTTTCCGGACCTCGGTCCCGACGACATCTCGGCCCAGCGCTATTGGAACGAATGCCTGGACCTGGTCGGGCTGTGCGACGAGCTGGGCTATAGCCAGGTCCGCACCATCGAGCATTATTTTCTGCCCTATGGCGGTTACAGCCCGTCGCCGCTGGTCTTCCTGTGCGCGGCGTCGCAACGCTCGGCCAAGGCGCGCTTCCTGACCGGCGCGATCCTGCCGATCTTCAATCATCCGCTGAAGGTCGCGGGCGAGATCGGCATGGTCGACGCGATCTCCAGCGGGCGGCTCGATTGCGGTTTCGGCCGCGCCTTCCTGCCGCACGAGTTCAATCAATTCGGCCGTTCGATGGACGAAAGCCGCGCGCGGTTCGAGGAGGGCGTCGAGGCCGTCCGGCGATTGCTGACGGAGGAGAACGTCACCTTCGAGGGGCAGTTCCACAGCTTCCAGAACGTCACCTCGCTGCCGCGTCCGACACAGCAGCCCTGCCCGCCGATCTGGACCGCGGCTTTGGGCACGCCGGAAAGCGTGCGCAAGGCGGGGCTCAACGGCCATAATCTGATGCTGGTGCCGTTCGCCGGCCCGGCCATGCGCCAGGTGCTGGAAAATTACCGCGAAGCCTGGGACGAAGGCGGCCATCCGGGACGCGGCAAAGTCGCGATGGCCTACCACATGTTCTGCCACGCCGATCGGGACGAGGCCCGCCGGGTCGCCGAGCCCAACATACAGGGCTATTTCGGGGCGCTGATCGCGGCGATGCAGACCGACGGCGGCTGGGGCAAGGGTACGGTTTCGAAGGACTATCCCCAATATGAAGAGCATATGAAGAAGATTCGCGAGACCAGCTTCGACGACATGATCGAACAGGGCTCCATCCTGGTGGGCGATCCCGCCGATCTCCGCCGTCAGCTTCAAACCTACCTCGACGCGGCCGGTGAATTCGAATTCGTGTCGATGCAGGTCAATTTCCACAAGGTCACGTACGAACAAGCCGCGGAGTCCATGCGGCTGTTCTCCGAAGAGGTGATGCCCCACTTCCCCCGTTGAACCGAGGACAGGGAACCCCGATCATGGCGACACGGCAAACCACGCGTTCGCGCGCACCGGCCCCCACACCCGCAAAGACGCGCCCGCCCCAGACCTTCCGCTACGAAACGCCGCCCGCTTCGGAGAAGGGCAAGGCCATCGTCAGGCTGTGCCAGACCGACATCATCCGGGGCGCGGTGCAGGTGGTGAAGAAGGGCGACGGCGACAACAACCTTCATTCGCACACCGGCATGGACGGGTTCTGGATGGTGCTGAAGGGGCGCGTGCGCTACTACGGCCCGGACGATGAAATCCTCGGCGAATTCGGCCCGCACGAGGGCATCGTGATGCCCCGCAATGTTCAATACTGGTTCCAGAGCATCGGCGAGGAAGACCTCGAACTACTCCAGGTCGCCGCCTTCGACCGCGACGTCAAGAACGAACGCGTCGATGCCGAGGCCCAGAAATTCGACGTCGGCTCCGCCGAATATTTCGACGGCCGAACGTCTTAAGCAGGGTCCGGGACCCACGCCCGGAATAACAATCGAAAACCACGCAAAGTAACGAACCGCCGCCGCGGCCCCTTTTGCGCGTCCGGTTTTTCCGCGCGATTCCCATATTTCGAAAACATACCGCTCTATACCAAAATGTAAATTGTGGGTATTAAAAATAAAAAATATACGCAATTGGTATTACTGCTCAATAGTTTTCAATGTCGGGTTTGACTTTGCTAGTTTTTACTCATGATGGGATAGATATTCCACTTGTGAGTACCACGACTTTCATGAATTCACAATTGGGAAATCTCAAGAACACACAATGCAAACAGGTTTATTCGGTTCACAATTGGGAAGACGTGACATGACCACATTCAACACCGTTGGACGCCTGACGCGCGGCGCATGCGCGGTCGGCGCGGTCCTCCTCTTCGCCGGATCACCCGCCATCGCGGACAAGGGCGGCGATCATAAGCCTCAGCAGACCCCGGGAAGCTTCCTGGGCGTTTCCGGAAGCAGCATCGAGTTCCTCAACATCGACGGCGCCTTATATTGCTACGCCGGCACGATGGGGTCGCTCATCGAGATCGGTGGCAAGCGGTACGTGCTGAGCAACAACCACGTCCTGGCGCGGGAAAGCTCGGCCACGCCCGCCGGACCCGACACTCAAGCTTACGCTGTGGATAACGACGACACCGACGTCAATGTCGGCGATGAGGTCGTTCAACCCGGTCTTTTGGATGTAAGCGGTGACGGCTCCTGCGCGCCCGTCGGCACGGACTATTACCCGCTCGTCGCCGCCAAACTCTACGACTGGGTGCCGCTGGACTTCAGCGCAAATATGACCGTCGACGCGGCGATCGCCGAGGTCGTGGATTGTGATTCTGACGGTGATAATGTTCCTGATACGCCATGTTTCGATCCGGATGGCCGGATCCTGGACATCGGTGGCCTCTCGGGTCTTACCTTGCCGGCTGACGACGCCCTTCTCCTGACGCCCGTTCAAAAGAGCGGCCGGACCACCGGTCGTACCACCGGCACGGTCGGCGCCATCGGCGCGACGGTCAACGTCGGCTACAACAATGGAACCGTCACGTTCGTAAACCAGATCGTGATATCGGGAGAGAAAGGCGCGTTCCTCAAATCCGGCGATTCGGGATCGCTGGCGGTCACGCGTACCGACTTGCCCGATGCGGTAGGCTTACTGTTTGCGGGATCGCGAAACGGTATCGCCATCGCGAACCCAATTGATGACGTGCTTAGCGAGTTCGGCGCTACCATGGTCGGATGCTCTCTAAGTGATGCCGAGTGTGCGCAAACCGGCCCCGCCGCCAGTGGCGGTGGTGACGACGGCGGCGGCGGTGGCAAACCCTCCTTCGCCAGCGGGCTCGATATCGCCGCGGATGCGCGGGACCGGCACAGCGAATCGCTAATGGCCAACCCAGACGTGGTCGGCACCGGGCTCAGCTACGACCGAAACGGCGAACCGGTCATCCAGGTCTACACCAAGGGCGCGGCGCGCAGCGTCGGCCATGCCATCCCGAGTTCTCTGGATGGGGTCAAGGTCCAGGTCATCGTGACCGGAGAGTTCAAGGCCTTGTGATCGTCTGACGTCCGCAAATCAGCGCGGGCGAAAAAAACGAACCGGGAGGAGCTGCAAAGCCCCTCCCGGTTTTTTTTATTTGGAATGGGCGGCAAATATTAAAGAAGGGCAGCGATTGACCGCCGCCCTTTGTTTCGGTCCGGTGCGGTCCGGTTCAGACCAGATATCCGGTGACGTAGATATTGTTGATGAAGATGGCGAAGTATCCGATGACCACGACGCGGGCGATAAACATCATCTTTCGCGTCGGCAGCCACAGGATAAACAGACCCAGCACCAGATGAAATCCGACCTTCGGCGCCGACCACCAGGTGCCGAGGACGGCCTGGACTTCCCTGACCGCCGGATTTCCTTCCACATGACCGGCCGCGAGCGCGGCGTTGGTGGAAACCACGTCGAAACCGGCGACGACGACGAGAAACATCGACAGAAGCCCGGCCGTGGTAATCAGGTGCGCGTTTTTTTGCCGCGCCTTGGCCGCCAACCGGTTTAGTCTTTTCAACCTGTTCATCACCCCAACGCCCGAACCATTTGATCCACCTAGAGTTTATCACGACGCCCGCAGACTTGAAAGTGGTAGGCCACGGTAAAGCCCACCCCTTCCGGTTTAACCCGATGTCGCTGTATCTATTCAGTCGCGGCGTTGGCGCCGCGCATGACGGGTGTCTCAGCCCCCTAGCGGAGCTCCCCTCGGAATGGGAAAAGGATGACCCAGAAGACCGATTCAGTTCAGGTCACAAACGAGTAAGGGCGGGTCTGGGACTTCGAACCCTCTCCCCTCGCGGGAGAGGGTGGCGCGCGCAGCGCGCCGGGTGAGGGGTGACCGCCGGCAGGCGGCCAAAAAAAACTCTTTTGACGCGCTGACGCGCTTACCCCTCACCCAACCCTCTCCCACAAGGGGAGAGGGCTTCTTTTCTATTGGGCCAACGTTCTAGCGGCCGGTGCGGGCCAGGGAATGCACCCAGCCCTTCATGCGCTTGGCCACGTTCGCCATGTCGTCGTCGGTGAAGAAGTCTTTCGGGTTCACCTTGTCGACCGGATAAACCGGACGCATGAAGTCGCTCTCGTAACCGAACGGCACCGTCGCGTCGATCCCCATGCCGCCTTCGAAGGAAGTGTTGGACGCGGTCCATTCCTTGTCGCCGGCGGTCATGCGTTCCGCCGGCTGGAAGGTCTGTCCGCGGCCGCCCGGCAGCGGGTTGATGATGTCGGTGTGCGGATTGACCCGCGTCGTCAGGCACCACATCACATCGTCCATGTCGTAGGGATCGGCGTCCTCGGAAACCGCGACGCACATGCGCGCGCCCTGCGAGGTGGCGAGGATGGCGGCCATGAAGTTGCGCTGCCAGCCCTCGTCGATGCGGTTGCGCTTCTTCACCTGGATCACCGCGCCACCCCAGTCCGTCATGCAATACGGAATCACCACGTCCTGGATGATGCCGGGCTGCATGCGCTGGCACAGCTCGTACATCGCCGCCTCGCGCATGGTGGTGTCGATGTTGTGGTCGTCCATGGTGTGGACGCCGAGCGCGAAGATGATCGGCTTGGATTCGCGCTTGCGCGTGGTCACCGCGGTGACGTGGAACGTCGGCGCCTTATACGCCTTGCCCATGTAACCCGACCATTCGGGGTGGAAGTGGAAGCGGCCCTGGATGTTGGCTTCTTCCGATTCCGCGGTCTCGTAACGCCGGTCGCGCGGGTTGACGTAACCTTCGAGCACCACTTCGGCGTCGGCAAGCGCCATCGCGTCGACGGTGCGCGCCTTCACCAGGCGCACGGGCGCGCCCTGGACCGCGCCGGCGACGCCGATTTCATCGCAGCCCTGCGGCAGGATCACATAGTCGAAGCCCGCGCCGGCCAGCAGCGTGCACGCCGGCGGCACGCCGAAGCACATGGTGATCGGCACCGGCTTGTCGTCCTTGTAGTGCGCGGAGACGACCTGCCACATGTGCGAGCCGGGCGAAATCTGGAAGGTGCCGACATTGCCCCAGCGGAAATTCATGCGGTTGTAGCCGAGGTCGGTGCCGCCGTCGAAATAATCGCCGGAGATCAGCCGGATGCCGGAGCCCACGGTGAGCTCGGGCTCCACGTCGGTATGCCGGATCGGCACCATGAATTCGTTGACGTCGTTGGGGCTCTCGTAGACCTCCTCCTGAACCGGGGCGTCGGCCTGGTCGATGACCACCGGCGCCAGCGGGTTGCGGAGCGCGTGCGCCAGCATCTCGGTGCGGTGGCGATCGTCGGTCCAGCCGAACATCTTGTTGATGACGTTCATGTCGCCGAACAGGTTTGTGACCACCCGGTGCTGGGGCTTGCCCTTGACGTTGTTGAACAGCACCGGACACGCGCCGTCCATGTGCTTTTGCAGCCCGGTAACCTGGAGATCGGGATCGACTTCCACATCGGTCTCGATCAGATCGCCTTCGGCGCGCAGCCAGTCGAGCGTGTTGCGCAGATCGGCGACCGCCTCGGCGGGAGCGCCGAGTTCTCTTTTCGCGGTACTCATTTGTGTCTCCTTTTCGTCGCCCAAAAGCCGCGTTTGTCGGCGGCCGGGGACGGGTCTATGCCGCGTTTGTCGGCGGCGGAAACGGCCCCTCCGAACCATCCGGAGGACCACGGCGGAAGCTACGCCGAGCGACCGGTGAAGGCAAGAAAAGGAGGTGGCGTCTGCCGCCCTATTTCCCAAGGATCCTCGGCAGGACCTTGGTCTGGTAGAGCTCGAGCGATTTCATCAGTTTGGCGTGCGGGATCAGGGAATTGAAGGTCCAGGCGAAGATCCAGTCGACGGGACGATCGGCCATCATGCGCTCCAAATGGCGGCACACCGTGTCGACCGATCCCACCAAGGCGTAGCCCTGCTCGATCATCTCCTCCGACGACGGCATCTCGCCGGTGTCGGGATCGATCATGCCGCGCCGGAAACCGAACGGCTCGAACCAGAGGTCGGCGGCGAAGCGGCTCGCCTCATGCCACAGCGCGAAGGCCTCTTCATCGGTGTCGGCGACCACCACATCGCGCAGATAGGCGATGCCGTCGCCGAGCGGCCGCCCGGAGACCTCGGCGTAAAGCGCCGCAAGACGGGTCTCGTTCTTCAGATGCAGCGGCGGCAGCACCGCGGTCACGCTTTCCGTGGCGCTCCAGCGGATGGAATTGTCGGATGAGGCGAAGGGAAGAAACAGCGGCGGATGCGGTTTCTGGACCGGTTTCGGGACCACGCCGACGGCGGTCAGCATGCCGTTCTCGACGCCCTTGCCGTAATTCCTGGTGGCCTCGATATCCCACGGCGTGCCGTCCAGCGGCACCTTCCACAGCGCGCCGTCATAGGTCAGCATTTCCTCGGTCCAGCACTTCTTGATGATCTGGAAATTTTCCTCGAACAGCGCGCGGTTGGCGGCGTCGATCTCGTCGTGCTGGTGCGGCAGCGCGCCCTGGATGCCGTGCGCGTGCTGCGCCATCACGTCGACCCAGCGGCGCTGATAGCCGCGCGCGAAACCGACATCGACACGCCCGCCGGTCATGTGGTCGAGCATCGCGATGTCCTCGGCGACGCGGATCGGGTTGGCGGCGGGCAGCACGATACCGAGCTGGCCGACCCGGATCTGTTTGGTCTGCATGGCGATATAGAGATCGAGCATCACCGGGTTGTTGGAGAGCTCGATGCCCTCCACATGGAAATGATGTTCGGTGAAGCTGATCGACTGGTAGCCGAGATCGTCGGCCAGGCGCGCCTGCTCGCCGACTTCCTCCAGCATCTTCGTATACAGTTCGGGCCGCGCCCCCGCCATGCCGGCCTCGATATCGGCCCGGCTTCCAACCGTCGGCAGGTAAAACAGCGACGTTTTCATGGCCTCATTTTTCCTTTTTTGTCGTTACGCGGGGGCGTTGTCCTGCTCCCAGCGCACGCGGAGATCGTCGCGCCGCACCTTGCCGCGATCGTTCTTGGGCAGCTCATCGATCATGTAAACTTCCCTGGGGACGCGGAACTCGGGCAGGTTCGCGGCGCAGTGCGCCTTCACGTCATCCGTCGACAGCGCCTCGCCGGGCTTCGCCACCACATAGGCGACGATGTTCTCGCCGTAGATATCGTCCGGCACGCCGACCGCCGCGGCCTCGTGAACGCGGGATTCGCGCAGGATCACGTTGTCGACTTCGAGCGGTGAGATATTGACGCCGCCCTTGATGATCAGATCCTTCAGCCGTCCGGTCACGGTCACGAAGCCGTCCTCGTCCATCACCGCGAGATCGCCGAGATGAACACGCTTGCCCCGCAAATCCATCCATTCGCCCTCGGCCGACATGGACGCCACCGCGCATTGCGGCCCGCCCAGCGTGACCTCGCCCTCGACGCCCTGCGGGCACGGATTGCCGTCCTCGTCGATGATCAGGAATTCCTGATGCTTGGCCGGCGGTCCCACCGTGCCGAGCTTGCGATAGTCGTGGCGGTTGCCGCACACCCAGCCGCCCTCGGACGAGCCATAGAACTGCAACAGCGTGAAGCCGTACATCTCCTCGAACTGGCGCCAGCGCTCGGGGCTGAGCGGCGCGGTCGAGGACGACATCAGCCGCAGCGTCGGCAGGTCCTTCGACGTCACGCCCAACGGCGAATTGATCATCATGTTGATCACCGTGGGCACGCCGACCGAGAAGGTGATGCCGTTATCCTTGATCCAGCCGGCCCAGCGGCTGCGCGAGAAGTGGTTCGAGAAATTCAGCGTGCATCCGGTCTGGAGCCACGGCAGCAGGCTCAACCCCTGGGCCGAGTTCCAGCCGAACGAGCGATATTCGAGCGTGCGGTCGTCCTCGGTCAGGCCGAGCTGGTCGACAGATGACAATCCGAACGTCCAGTGCGCCAAGTGGGTGCAGACGAAACTCTTGGGCTTGTCGGTGGTGCCCGAGGTGACATAGATACTGCCTTCGTCATCGGCGCTGTAAACGCCCTCGACCTCGGGCGCCGGCGCGCACGCCGCGGCGCGCGCGAAAAATTCCCCGGCGTCCGCGTCGCCCGCCATGCCGGACGAATAGCCAGAGAATTTCAGCATCTCGCAGGCGACGCCCTCGGTCATCGCGGCCACGTCCATGTCCTCGTGCCACAGCACCAGCCGGGGATCGAGATTGCGCAGGATTTCCGGGATATAGGCGATGTTCATCTCGACATTAAGCGGCATGATGGTGGCGCCCAGCCGCCAGATACCCATCCAGATCAGCAGCTTTTCAAGCCGTTCGTCGGACAGCACCGCGACCCGGTCGCCGGCCTTCACGCCCATGTCGGCAAGGCCGCGCGCGATGCGGTTCGCGACCTCGTGCAGCGCGCCGAAAGTGATGGATTTCTCCTGGTCGAGATCGACCAGCGCGGTCTTGTCCGGGTCTCGATCCTTGTATTTTTTCAGGAGCACGCCGACCGTCTCGAACGGAATTGCGAACTCATGGGTCCCGCCCACCGGCGTCCCGCCTACTTTACGCGTCATGCCTCTCTTCTCCCGTTATCGCCGCCGCGAGTTTCCGCGCGACGGCGGTCGGGGTCAAGGGCGGGTCTCGCCCAATTCGCTGGACCCGCCGCGCCGGCGCGGCTAGAAAAGCCGGGCTGCGATCGACGCAGATATAAAGGGACGAGAAGCATGGCGGCGAACGTCGCGAAGATCATCGAGGCCGCGCGCAAGACGGGCCACCGCACGCTGTCGGAATATGATTCCAAGCGTATCCTGGCGGCCTACGGCATCAAGGTCAGCCGCGAACGGCTGGTGGCGAACCTCACCGAGGCCCGCGCGGCCGCCAAGCGGATCAAATACCCGGTGGTGCTGAAGGCGTGTTCGGCCGATGCGGCGCACAAGACCGAACGCGGGCTGGTCGCGGTGGGGCTGGACAGCCAGAAGGCGCTGGGCGAGGCGTTCGCGACCATCAAGAAACGCGCCGGGCGCGGCTATGACGGCGATTACCTGGTGCAGGAGATGGTCAAGGGCCCGCGCGAGATCATGCTTGGTATGATCCGCGACCCCCAGTTCGGCCCGTCTGTAATGTTCGGCCTCGGCGGCATCTTCACCGAAGTGCTGGAGGACGTCGCCTTCCGCGTCGCGCCGGTGCGCAAACGTGACGCGCTCGCCATGATGGGCGAAATTCGCGGCCACCGGATTCTGGATGCCATCCGCGGCATGAAGGCGGTCGACAAAGGCGCGCTCGCGGGCGCGATCACGGCGCTCGGCAAGATCGGCATGGATCACCCGGAAATCTCGGAGATCGACATCAATCCGCTGATCGTGCGCGGCGAGGCGCCGGTCGCGGTCGATGCGCTGGTCGTGCTGGCCGAATAGCGGACACCGAGCCATGACAAGCGTAATGCGTAAATTATTCGAGCCCGAGAGCGTCGCCGTGATCGGCGCCTCGTCGACGCCCGGCAAATCCGGCAACGTGCTGCTCAAGAACATTCGCGACAACCATTTTCCCGGCAAGGTCTATCCGGTCAACCCGCGTGGCGGCGAGATCGAAGGCTACCGTGTCTATAGCTCGATCGAGGAACTGCCCGACGGCATCGATCAGGCGGTGGTGACGCTGCCGGCCGCGGCCAATCCGGCGACCGTGCGCGCCTGCGGCGCCAAGGGCATCAAGGCGGTGGTGCTGGCCGCGTCGGGTTTCGCCGAGGTCGATCACATGGGCGAGGATCTGCAGGCCGATCTCGCGGCCGCGATCGCGGAGTCCGGCGTCCGCGTGCTCGGCCCCAACACCACCGGACACGTCTCCATGCCGGCGAGCTTTACCTCCAGCTTCTTTCCGCTGGGCCAGGTGCCGAAGGGACGCATTTCCTATATTACCCAGACCGGCAATTTCTCAGGCATCAGCCTGCGCCACATCATGTCGGCGGAGAATTTCGGGGTCGCGCGCGTCGCCGGCCTCGGCAATAAAATCGACATCGACGAAAGCGAAATGCTCGACTATCTCGGCGACGATCCCGAGACCGCGGCGATCCTGATGTATCTCGAAAACATCAAGCATCCGAAACGGTTCCTGGAAGTCGCGCGCCGCGTGACGCGCGAAAAGCCGGTGGTCCTGCTGAAGGGCGGCGCCTCGGACGCGGGCGCCCAGGCCGCGCTGGCGCACACCGCCTCGCTGGCGTCGGACGACCGCATCCTCGACGGCGCGCTGGCCCAGGCGGGCGTTACGCGCATCCACAAATATTCCCACCTGTTCCAGGTCGCCAAGGCGCTCGCGGAGATGCCGGTCCCGGCCGGCAACCGGGTCTCGTTCCTGTCGCCATCGGGCGCGTTCACGGTGTGCATGACCGATTTCTGCCGCGCCCAGGGGCTGGAAGTGCCTGAAATCCGCGCCGCGACGCGCGAGCGCCTGCAGGGGCTCGCGCCCGGCTTCATCCGCATGCGCAATCCGGTCGATATCTTCGGCAGTGTCGGGCTGCACGGCTATGAGCGCGCCTATGGCGACGCGCTGGATGCGGTGCTGGCCGACCCCGCCATCGACGCCGCCGTGGTGATCATGATGCTGACCGAGGAGTCCGGAATTCCGGATTACGGCTTCCTGGTCGACCTCGCGAAGAACTATCCCGACAAGCCGATCTACGTGACCTTCATGGGCGATCACGCCCACAACGTCGCCTGCAAGGCGTGGCTGGAGCCGCGCGGCGTACCCGCCTACATGCTGGTCGAGGAGCCATTCGAGGTACTGGGCGTGCTGGCGCGCTGCCGCACCGCGATGAACCGACGCTGAGAAAATGAGTCCGATCGAACGTTTTTTCGCGCCGGACAGCATCGCCGTGATCGGCGCCTCGGCAACTGAAGGCCGGCCCGGCCGCGTGGTCATCGAAAATTTGCGGGCCAACGGGTTCGCCGGCGCGATCCATCCGGTAAACCCACGCGGCGGCGAGATCCTGGGACTCCCGGTCTCGAAGACCATCGACGCGCTGCCTCCCGGCATCGACCTTGCCGTGGTGATCCTGCCGGCCCTGGCGACCCCGGACGCGCTTCGCCAGTGCGCCGAGCGTCGCATCGGTTCGGTGGTGCTTTGCGCCGGAGGATTCGCCGAGGTTGATCGCGCGGGAGACGATCTGCAACGCGAACTGAGCGACATTGCCCGCGAGACCGGCGTGCGCGTCCTCGGCCCGAATACGGCGGGGCACATTTCAACGCCGGCCAAATTCACGTCGAGTTTCTTTCCGCTCGGCAAGATTCCGCGCGGGCCTATCTCTTATATCGCTCAAACCGGCAACTTCACCGGCGCAATGATGCGCCACATCATGTCGGCGGAAAACTATGGCGTGGCGCGCTGTATCGGTCTCGGCAACACCGTCGATATCGACGAGACCGATATCTTCGAATTTCTCGCCGACGATCCCGAGACCAAGGCGATCTTTCTGTATCTGGAAAGTTTGCGCCAACCGCGCCGTTTCCTGGAGATAGCGCACGCGACCACGCGGCGGAAACCCGTGGTGATGCTCAAAGGCGGCGCGACCGCCGATGGGGCGCGCGCGGCGTTGTCGCATACCGCCTCGCTGGGCGCCGATGACCGCATCCTCGACGGCGCGCTGCGTCAGGCGGGCGTGGTGCGCATCGACGAGTTCTCGCATTTGTTCCTGGCGGCCAAAGCGATGGCCGCGCAGCCGCTACCTCGGGGCAACCGGGTCGGCTTCGTCTCGCCGTCGGGCGCCTTCATCGTCCATCTCAGCGATCTCTGCCGCCAGCGCCTGACTCTCGACTTCCCGAAGATCGAGGCGAAGACCCAAGCCCGGCTCGAGGAAATCAGCCCGCCCTTCATCAACATCACAAACCCGGTCGACATTTTCCCCAGCGCCACCGTGCACGGCATGGAATACGCCTACCGCGAGGCGCTGGAAGCCGTGCTCGCCGACCGAAATGTCGACGCCGCGATCACCATCCTGATTCTGACGGAGGAAACCGGGATGCCGCCGCTCGACTTCCTGGTTGAACTGTCGCGGCGTCATCGCGACAAAACCTTGTACGTGTCATTCAGCGGCGACCATGGCTGCAACCAAGCGGCCAAGGCGTACCTGGAGCCGCGCGGCGTACCGACATTTCCGTTGATCGAAGACCCGTTCAAGGCGCTCGACATCGCCGTGCGCTGCAACGCCGCGATGAACCGGCCGAAGTAGACCCCTATTCCACCCGCCGGTTCCACCAGCCGCGCCGCTTGGGCTCGTCGCCAGCGATTTCGGCCGGCGGCATATCGGCTACTGGCTGATCGCTTTCGGCGGCTATTTCCGGTTCCTCCGGCTCGGGTTCCGGCTCGGATTCGGGCTCGACCGGTGCGGCCTCGGCGGTTTCCACGATTTCATGGTCCACGCCATTGGTCTCGGCAGGTTGTTCGGCCTCGCCGTTTTCGGCGTCGGCGATCGGCTCGATTGAGGCAGCCGTCTCAACCGGATTTATTTCGGGCGCATCGACATAAGGCTGAGGCCCGGCGCCGGGATCGTTTTCATCCGACGCCTCGGCAACCGTCTCGCCGGTCTCCTCGGTCTCGGTCGTCTTGCGCGAACGCCGCCGCCCGCCGCGTCTGCCGCGACGCCGACGCCGTGTCTTGGAGTCATCGTCGCCGTCGCCCTCATCAGACGGGGCCGCCGCCGTCGTTGCGGGTTCCGCCTCGCCGGTATCGGAATCGGATTTGGCCTCGGCATCCGCCGGCGTCTCTTCGGCGGCCTTGCGACGGCCGCGACGGCGACGTGGTTTGCGCCGTGCGCCTTCTTCCTCTTCCTGCGCCGGGGCCGCCTCGGCGGCGGCCTCATCGTCGCCGGTCGGCGTTTCTTCCTCGGCGATGTCCTCGACGCTTACCGCCGTCCGCGGTGCGGGCCCGGCGGCGCGCGATTTCACGCGATCGAGCGACAATTCGGCGGCAACCATCGAATTATCGCCCGTGATCGTCACCGAAAATCCGTAGCGCCCTTCAATTTCGGTCAGGGTCCCGCGCTTCTGGTTGAGAATATAGAGCGCCACCGGCGTCGCGACGGTGACGTTCACCTCGCTCGACCGGCTCCGCGCGCCTTCCTCCTCGATCGCGCGCAACACATGCAGCGCCATTGATTCGGTGGACCTCATGAAGCCCGTGCCCTCGCAATGGGGGCAGAACTCGGTGCTCGCCTCCATCAGGCTCGGACGCAAGCGTTGGCGCGACATTTCGAGAAGCCCGAACATGCTGATGCGTCCGATCTGGATGCGCGCCCGGTCGCCTTTAATGGCTTCCTTCGTGCGCTTCTCGACGGCGCGAATGTTCCGGTTCTCCTCCATATCGATGAAGTCGATCACGATCAGACCGGCAAGGTCGCGCAGCCGGAGCTGGCGGGCGATCTCGTCGGCCGCCTCCAGATTTGTCTTGAGCGCGGTCTCTTCGATACTGCGTTCCCGCGTCGAGCGTCCGGAGTTGACGTCGATCGCGACCAGCGCCTCGGTCGCGTGCATGACGATGTAGCCGCCCGATTTGAGCTGCACCGTCGGGCTGTGCATGGCGTCGAGCTGCGCTTCCACCTGATAACGGAAGAACAACGGGATCGTTTCGTCGCGATAGGGCTGCACCCGCTTGGCGTGGCTCGGCATCAACAGACGCATGAATTTCTTGGCGGTCTGGTAGGCGTCGTTGCCCTCGACCAGAACCTCCTCGATGTCCTTGGTGTAGAGATCACGGATAGCCCGCTTGATCAGGCTCGCCTCCTCGTAGACCAGCGCCGGGGCCGTCGATTTCAGGGTCAGTTCGCGGACCTCGTCCCACGCCCGGACGAGAAATTCGAAGTCGCGCTTGATCTCGGTCTTGTTGCGCTCCAACCCGGCGGTGCGCATGATCACGCCCATCCCCTGCTCGATTTCAAGCGCGTTCAGGATGCTCTTCAGCTTTCGTCGCTCCGTCGCATTGGTGATCTTGCGGGAGATGCCGCCGCCGCGCGACGTGTTGGGCATCAGCACGCAGTATCGGCCGGCGAGAGAAATATAGGTGGTCAGGGCGGCACCCTTGTTGCCGCGTTCTTCCTTGACGACCTGCACCAGCAATATCTGCCGGCGCTTGATGACTTCCTGAATGCTATAGCGCCGTCGCGGGTTTCGCCGACGTCGTGGTTTCTCCTCACCCGTGGCGTCTTCCTCGGCGCCGGAGTCTTCGGCGTCCGCCGCCAGCGCTTCCGCGTCATCTTCCGTTTCGCCGGCATTCTCTTCGGGCGAAATCACTACGGACTCGGCGTCACCGTCCGCGGAAACATCGGTCTCGGCAGCCGCATCGACTGCCTCGCCGGTGTCTTCATCGGAATTTTCATCGGAATTTTCATCGTCCGGGGCATCGTCCGTCGCCTCGCCCATGGCGTCGACAACGGGTTCCGCCTCATCATCGGAATCTTCCGTGGCTTCTTCATCGAAACCACCGTCGATTTCATCGACATGGGCCTGGGCCGCCTTCGCGCTCTGGGGCAGTCCCTCGATCTCGGCAATCAGCGCCGCGCGATCCTCGATCGGGATCTGATAGTAATCGGGATGAATTTCGCTGAAGGCCAGGAAGCCATGGCGGTTGCCGCCATAATCGACGAACGCCGCCTGCAACGACGGTTCGACCCGCGTTACCTTGGCAAGATAGACATTGCCCTTGAGTTGTCTTTTGGTGGATGTCTCGACATCGTATTCGTCGAGCGATTTGCCATCGGTTACGACCACGCGCACTTCTTCGGAATGCGTGCCATCGATTAGCATGCGATTCGGCATGTTATGTTCTCCGGCGTTACGTACCACGCCCGCGCGAACAACGGTGCATGGCGCGTACGCGCCTGTGGCAAAACCGGCGGCGCCGTCGTCTACCCGTCAAATGGCTAGGTCATCTCGAATTTCCGGACCCACCAGAACGGGAACGTTTCCGGCTGCCGCCCCCCATACACAACGGGGGTGGCCTCGCGTTTCTCCAAAATCCATCGACATTTGCCGCGACCGGCCGTCATACCGGGAAAAACACCCCCGACGCCAGCGTCCACGACCCGCCCCCGCATTGCGAGGAACAACCCGTCGATGGTCGTTCGCACAGCTAAGATAGCGATCCACTGAACAATCCACAACTTGATTTTCATTTCCACCGCAACAAAACTGCTATTGCAGTTGTATCAGGGGTGTGGATATATCTGGTAGGTTTCGGCAAATGGCCCTCAATATGTTCGCTAAGTCACGGGGAACTTTGCGATTTGCCTGGTTGGCGTCGCTGGCCGCGCTGATGCCGTTTTGCCTCGCCGCCGAGCCCCTGGTGTCGGATGCGCGGATTGGCGTTCACGAATCCAAGACCCGATTTGTCCTCGATATCGACCGCCCGGTGCGCTTCCAGTCCTTTACGCTCGCCAATCCCTATCGCGTGGTAATCGACTTGCCGGAAGTCGGGTGGAAACTGTCCCGGGACCGCTCCATGCGGGGCGGAATCATCGCCGATTTCCGCTTCGGTATGTTCCGCGCGGGTGTCTCGCGCGTGGTGCTCGACGTCAAGGGTCCGGTTGAGATTTCGAAATCGTTTGTGATTCCGCCGAGAAACGGTCGGCCGCATCGGCTGGTCATCGACCTTCGTTCCATCGACCGCGACGCCTTCGCGCGCAACCTGCGACCGCGCACCATGGCGGGCCCGGCGCCGGGCGGATTGCCGCCGCCGGCAATCAGGCCACGGGGACGGAAGATACAGCGCGCGGACGCGAAAAAAGTAGTCGCCATCGATCCGGGGCACGGCGGAATTGATCCCGGCACAATCGGGGTCAGCGGCAAGCTGGAAAAACATATCGTGATGGCGCTCGCCAAGGTGCTGCGGCGGCGCCTTCAAAAGTCGGGACGTTACAAGGTGGTACTGACACGCAACCGGGACATCTTCGTACCCCTGCGTGAAAGGATCGCGATCGCGCGCGCGGCCGGAGCGGAGCTTTTCATCTCGTTGCACGCTGATTCCATCTCCAACCGTAGAATTCGCGGCGGCACCATCTATACCCTTTCCGAGCGCGCCTCTGACAAGGAGGCGGCCGCGCTGGCCAAGAGGGAAAACAAGGCCGACGTGATCGCCGGCATCGATCTCAACACCCACAGCGTCGAAGTCGCCAATATCCTCATCGATCTGGCCCAGCGCGAAGCCAAGAACGACGCCGTTAAATTCGCCGACGCGCTGACCGGTGAATTGCGCGGCTCGATGAAGCTGCTCCGCAATAATCGCCGTTTTGCGGGTTTCGCCGTCCTCAAGGCGCCCGACGTCCCTTCTGTCCTGGTCGAACTCGGCTATCTGTCCAACCGGGCCGATGAACGGCTGCTGGGCAACCCGCGCCACCAGGCCAATGTCGCCGCCGCGATCGTTCGCGCGATAAATACCTACTTCCTGCGCCAACAGGCCTTTAAACAGCCATAAACCAGCCACATTTATGATGGATCCTAGAATCGGCCGGATTACCACCGGGGGCCGGCCGCGCGAATTATTAGGGTCGTACGGGAACGCATAAATGAAAGTGGTTCTCGCCATTGTGGCGAGTTTTCTGGTGCTTGCCCTGCTGGGGGCGGGCGCGATCGGCTGGGTCTTCTACCAGTATGGTCGGGATTTGCCCGATTACCAGCAGCTTGCCGATTACAGGCCGCCGATGATGACCCGCGTGCATGCGGGAGACGGCCGGCTCATGGCGGAGTTCGCGCGGGAAAAAAGGGTCTTCGTTCCCATCGACGCCATGCCCAAGCTGATCATCAAGGCGCTTCTGTCGGCCGAGGACAAAACATTTTTCGAGCATCCCGGCATCGATTTCCCCGGCGTTATCCGCGCCGCCCTCACTAATATCGCGCGTATCGGCTCCAACCGCCGGCCGATCGGCGCTTCGACCATCACCCAGCAGGTCGCGAAGAACTTCCTGCTCACCAACGAAGTTTCCTTCGACCGCAAGTTCAAGGAAGCAATCCTTGCCTTCCGCATCGAACGCGCCTTCAGCAAAAGCCGCATCCTGGAACTTTATCTCAACGAGATTTATCTCGGCATGGGCTCCTACGGCGTCGCGGCCGCGTCGCTCAACTATTTCAACAAGCCGCTCGACAACCTGACCGTGGCCGAGGCCGCTTTCCTCGCCGGGCTGCCGAAAGCGCCCAATAATTACAACCCGATCCGCCGCCCCGACGCGGCCCGCACCCGACGGAATTATGTGATCGGCCGGATGTTCGCGGACGGTTATTTGTCGGCGACGGACGCCGCGGCCGCGCGCGCCGAGCCGTTGGCAATCAGACCGCGCGATAAGATCGAAATCGCCCGCGCCGAGTATTTCGTCGAAGAAGTGCGCCGGCAGCTCATCGACCGTTATGGCGAGAAGGATCTGTACGGCGGTGGCCTGTCGGTGCGCACCACCCTCGATCCCCGGCTTCAGACGATCGCCGACCAGGTGCTGCGTGAAGGGCTCATCATTTATGACCGGCGCCACGGTTGGCGTGGACCGCTTGGCCACATCGACATTCAAAATCCGATCCCGCCGCAATTGAAGGCGATCGCCGCCGTCGTCGCGCCCGAGAGTTGGCGCCGCGCCATCGTCATAGAAGTAGCCAACGCGCGGGCGCTAATCGAACTGGAAGCCGGCGACCGGGGCGTGATTCCGCTGTCGGAACTCAAATGGGGCCGCCAGTGGATGGAAAAGCAGCGACGCGGACCGCGCGTGAAAAAGGCAGGCGATGTGCTGACCGCCGGCGACGTGGTGCTGGTCGAGGAACTGGAGGAGGAAAAGGACGCCAAAAAAGACGCGATGCCGCGTTACGGTCTGCGTCAGGTCCCCAATGTCGGAGGCGGGCTGGTCGCGCTCGACCCGCATACCGGGCGCATCCTCGCGATGTCGGGGGGGTTCTCCTTTGAAGCAAGCCAGTTCAATCGCGTCACGCAGGCCAAACGCCAGCCGGGATCGGCCTTCAAGCCGCTGGTCTATCTCGCCGCCCTCGACCGCGGCTTCACGCCTTCGAGCCTGATCCTCGATGCGCCCTTCGTGGTCGATCAAGGGCCCGGCCGGGGCAAATGGAAGCCGTCGAACTATCGCAAGAAGTTTTACGGCCCCAGCCCGATGCGTCTCGGCATCGAGAAATCCCGAAATCTGATGACCATCCGTCTCGCCCAGCATATCGGCATGGAGACGGTGGCCGAGTACGCCGAACGATTTGGCGTGGTCGACCGGTTGCCGCGCATGCTGTCAATGTCGCTGGGCGCCGGCGAGACCACGCTCCTTCGCCTGACCTCGGCATACGCGATGCTTGTCAATGGCGGGCGGCGCGTCACGCCCACCTTCATCGACCGTATCCAGAACCGCAATGGCCAGACCGTGTTCCGACACGACGCGCGACCCTGCGAAGGCTGCGTCAATATCGAGTGGAACCAAAGCGAGCCGCCGGAGATCCCCGACGGCCGTGAACGGGTCTCCGATTCGCGCAGCGCCTATCAGATCGTCTCCATGCTGCATGGCGTCGTCCTGCGCGGCACCGGACGGCGGGTCCGCGCCGTCGGCAAGCCGCTGGCCGGCAAGACCGGAACGACCAATGACAGTTTCGATTCCTGGTTCGTGGGCTTCTCTCCCGACCTCGCCGTCGGCGTCTATGTCGGGTTCGACCAACCCAGGACGCTGGGCCGCGGCGAGACCGGCTCCTCGGTGGCGGCGCCGATGTTCCGCGATTTCATGGCGCGGGCGCTGGCCGGCACCCCGGCGATCCCGTTCCGCATCCCGCCGGGAATCCGGCTGGTCCGGGTGCACGGCTCGACCGGCCTGTTGGCGCGCGCCGGCCAGCGCGGCGTCATCCTGGAAGCCTTCAAGCCGGGCAC
>CAZPMO010000061.1:19603-24348 GCA_964587515.1 uncultured Rhodospirillaceae bacterium
CGAACCGCGCAGGAAACGTGAAATCCTCGATGGCTCCCACGGCTCGGTGCGGGCGACTACCACCCGCGCGAGGCGTGGTCTATATTAGGTTTCCGTTTCTCTTGACCATCTCCGTATTCCGATAGCCATGGCTCTCCGCGCCGAAATTCAGTCCATCGTCTCCGAGATCGAGCAGTCGCTTACGCTGCTGAGGAGGCATCTTTGACGTCGACAACGCCGCACGCCGCCTGTCCGAACTGAACGCCCTCGCCGAGGATTCCGATCTGTGGAAGGACGCTGCCCGGGCGCAGTCCGTGATGCGCGAACGCACCCGGCTGGAGCGCGCGTTGACGGGATTTCGCAACATCGAGCAGGACGTCGTCGATAATCTGGAGCTGATCGAGCTCGGCGAGGCGGAGGACGATTCCGATGTCGTCGCCGAGGCGGAAGGCGCGCTCCGGCGGCTGCGCGACACCGCCGCGCGGCAGGAACTCGAAAGCCTGTTATCGGGCGAAGCCGACGGCAATGACTGCTATCTCGAAATCCATGCCGGTGCCGGCGGCACGGAATCCCAGGACTGGGCGCAGATGCTGCTGCGCATGTACGCGCGCTGGTCCGAGGCGCACGGCTATAAGGTCGAATGGATGGAAGAAAGCCCCGGCGAGGAAGCCGGCATCAAGTCGGCCAGCATCAAGGTTTCGGGCGACAACGCCTATGGCTGGCTGAAGACCGAAAGCGGCGTCCACCGGCTGGTGCGAATCTCGCCGTTCGATGCAAGCTCGCGTCGTCACACCAGCTTCGCCTCGGTCGGCGCCTATCCCGTGATCGACGACACCATCGAGATCGAAATCGAGGACAAGGATCTGCGGGTCGATACCTATCGCGCGTCCGGCGCGGGCGGCCAGCATGTCAACAAGACCGATTCAGCGGTGCGGATCACCCATCTGCCGACCAACATCGTCGTGCAGTGCCAGAACGACCGCTCGCAGCACCGCAATCGCGCCGCCGCGATGGCCATGCTGCGCGCGCGGCTCTACGAGGCGGAACTGCAACGGCGCGAGGAAGAAGCCCAGGCCGAACAGGACGCAAAGTCCGAGATCGGCTGGGGCCATCAGATACGCTCCTACGTCCTTCAGCCCTACCAGATGGTCAAGGACCTGCGCACCAATATGGAGAAGGGCAACCCGCAAGCGGTGCTCGACGGCGACCTCGACGATTTCATGGCCGCGGCGCTCGCCGCCCGCCTCGGCGGCGACGATTCCGCTTCCGCCGAAGACACCTGAGCGTCAATTCAACGGCGATAGCGGCGCCAGAGCGCGCGGGCAAGCCAGATGGGAATGACGATGGCGGCGCCGATCACAACATATTTCGCGAGGCTGCCCATGATCGAGACCAGCCAGTCATAGATCGCGCCGAAGAAGGACCCCACCGCGTTCCAGAAATCGCCTGGTCCGATGCCGAGCGCCGAAAAAATCAATCCCACGATCAAACACAGGATCACCAGCTTTACGATTCGGCCGGGCCGAAGGCGCACCCGCCGAAAGGCGGATCGGTTTCGCGGGGCGGGCAGGTCGGACATGGCGGCGCTCACACCCCCTCGATCACGTCGGCCCAGCGCTCTATCGAGCTTTCGTGGCCGAGGCGGATATGGCAGGAGAACTGGGTGTAGCCAACGCGCTTCAGCTCGCGAATCTCTTCGCGCAATTCCTCCTTGGTGCCGGTCACGGTCATCGCCTTGATCATCTCTCCGGTGATCAGATGCTCCTCGTCGGGGCGCAGGAACAGCAGATGACCGCGATGCACGGCGAGGTATCGTTCGTCTTCCGGCGCGTAGGACTGATAGAGCGCGCGATATTCATCAAGCAACGGCTTCAGGAAGGGCGGCGGCTCCAGCCGGATTGAGCCGAACTGTTCCGCCTCGACCAGATTATGGAGCACGATCGCCGCCGCGGGGCCTGCCTGGGCCTTGGCGCGCGGGCTATCATGAGGCTCGCCCTCGTCGAGCACCGCGCCGCCGGTGATCGCGGTGGCCTTGAAATCGCCGGGATCGTGGCCGGCCTCGCGCCACGCCGCCTGCATGTCCTCGATATCCGCCGTACCGCGCGCCACATTGGGCAGGCTGGTCATCCAGTGGGCGCCGAGTTTCGCCGCCAGACGCCGCCCCTTCGGACCGAAGGCGGAAACATGCAGCGGGATCGCATCATCGGTGTTGATCGCGCCGATCTCCGGGTTCAGGAAACGGATCTTGCGGCGCTTGCCCTCATAGTCCCACTCGACGGTCTCGCAATCGAGCAACTCGGTCACGACGCGGATATATTCTTCCAGTTCGTCGAGCCGGATGGCGGGCCGGCCCATGGTGCGCCGCGCCGTGAAACCCGTCGAGATACCGAGATCGATGCGCCCCGGCGCCAGCGCGTTCAGCGACGCCAGCGCGCTGGCGGTAACCGGCGCAATGCGGTTGGACGGGATCAGCACAGCGCTGCCGAGCCGAATGCGCGAGGTTTCCATGGCCGCCGCCGCCATGGCGACGAACAGGTCGGCGTTGAGAAGCTGGGTATCGGAAAACCAGGCCTCGGCGAAGCCGAGTTCCTCGGCCCGCTTGGCGACCTTCCAGTGCTCGGCCGAATTGCCGAAGCTGACGCCGTATTCCATATTAAAATCCCCCCGACGCCGGTCAGCCGCCGCTTACCTGAATACTATCGATAACGCGCTCGGCCCAATCCGTCCCGACGAGGCGTTGCCGCAAGCGCGCGTCGGCGGTAATCAAGTTCGTATCATTGAACTCCGCGAGAGCGAGATAAAAACAATCATAGACAGGATGGCCGAGAACTTCGGCTATCGCCAGCGACCGGACACCGAGTCGAATGCTCGGGCACAGATTATCGATGAAACCGGGCAAGGCTTCGATGGCCCGGTTGGCCTGATCGCTGGTCAATTCGCCAGCGCGCAGCTTCTTCGCCATGGCGTTACAAACCTCGGGAACGATCAGATCGGGCGCCAGCAGAACCTCCCCGCTTGAAAGAAGCAGTTCAGCATCGTCGGATCCAACCTCTTCGACAAACCACTTACAAGCGATGCTGGCGTCGACGACCAGGCTCATCGGGAATCGCGATCTTCTCGAACCAGTGTTGCGCTATCGGTCTGCTCCACATCCCGAGGGGTCATGGCGCGAATGCGTCGAGCCATCGAAACCCGTTCTTCCTTGGTCAGATGCGCCGCTGCCGAAATGATGTCCCGCAATTCCTTCTCCAGCGAACAGCCATGCAATTCCGCTTTCCGCTTCAGCGTGGCGACCACGTTTTGGTCGAGGTTGCGAATGACGACTTGAGCCATACTATCCCCACTAGTTTGATATCAATTATGATATCATTTTCAAATTGCATCGTCAAATATTTGGATTGTTGAATTGGAATGACGGCCTTGACCGGGGGTGGCGGATGGAGGATCAGGGGCTTGGAAAATTGTTGGACGAAAGGACAGGGCGGAAATGGCGGCATGGCAGGACATCACCCGGGGCGTGGTATTTCCGTGGCATTGCGATCAGTACGGCCACATGAATTCGCGCTGGTATCCCCATTTCTTCGACGATGCCGGTTTCAACCTGTGGAGCGTGGTCGGCTGCTCGCAAGCGGCGATGGTCGAGGCCGGCTACAATGTTGTCGTGGCGCGGATCGAGGTGGACTATCTGCACGAGATGGCGGCGGGATCGCTGTTCAAGATCACAGGCGGGTTCATACGCGTCGGCAATAAAAGCGCGACCCATTTTCTGAGAATGTACAATCCCGATACCGGGGTGCTGTGCGCGACTCAGGAATCGGTCGAAGTGTTCTTCGACCCGAAGACCAGGACATCCCGCGAAATGCCCGACGACGTCCGCCAGACGCTTGCCGCGTCCGTCGTATCCGTGGACGATGAATAGGGGTTATTGAGCGATAAATGTCGCGCCTCCCTCGGCGCTGCCGATCAGCGTCATCGCCGTTCCGCCCAGTGATTTACTCACCAGATCGGCGAGAAATTCACGGTAAGCCGCCCGGGCCGTCGATTTCTCGTCGAGACGGCGCAGCAGCCCCGGCAACCCTTCGCGGCGGATGATGGCGTCGAATTCGGAGCGCTTGGCGACGATCAGGCTGACCCCGGCGATGGTCACATCGACGATACGAAAACCGTTCTCGCCCCGGCGCACACGAAATCTGAGATCAAGCGGCGCGCCGTAATCCCGCGTGATGCGGGCCGTGACCACGGATTCGGTGTCGCCGGACGGCTGCTGACGCAACACCGCGAACTTCTCGCCCTTGAAGCCGCCAAGCTGCACCGCGTAAGTGCGCACGATATAGCCCCGGAACAGACGCGTGTAATCGCGCCGCTGGACTTCCGTCGCCTGGCGCCAATGACGGCCCAGCACCCGGCGCGCGATCACGTCGAGATCGAGCGCCTTCGAAAAAATCCGACGGAAAGACTGGCTGCGTCGTGATTTCGCGTCCTCGTGATCCGACAGGACGGAAACCACCTCCTTGCCCACCGAGGCCACGAAACCCGCCGCATCGTCTCGCGCCTCCGCGCGCGCCGCGCCGGCCGATACCCCAGTAAGCATCAGCGCCGCGACAACGGCCAACCACGGCCGGAACGTTCCCGGATCCTTCCACATAGCGCCACACTCACCCCATCGAAACAACGGTTTTATCCCGCCTTATTCATCAAACCCGTAGCATTTGGTCGCGTTGCACGTGATGCGGGTCGGGCCGTGGTGTCGTTCGTGGTTGGCGAGT
>CAZPMO010000062.1:0-24290 GCA_964587515.1 uncultured Rhodospirillaceae bacterium
CGGCGCTTCGCGCCTCCTCAGGATGATGAGGAAAGCTAAATTTCTCCTCATCCTGAGGAGGGCCGAAGGCCCGTCTCGAAGGATGCGGGCCCCGTATCATTTCTTACGGGATTGATCTGGCGGACAGGCGGTTTAGACGCCGCCGGGTGGGTCTGTTATGATGTGTCCATGAAGGAAGACCGTCTGCTTCCCTATCTGTCGCGGTTGTACGGCTACGCGTACAGCCTGACATCAGACCGGGATGCGGCGCGCGAGCTAGTTCAGGATTGCGCGGTGCGCGCGCTTCAGGCATGGCGCGTGCCGGCCGACGAGCCGGCCTTTCGCGCCTGGCTTTTCACGATCCTGCGCAACCTTTCCCACGACCGTTATCGCCGCGCCGGGCGTAGCCCCGAGGTGGGCTTTGACGAGTTCGACGAGGCGGTGACCGGATGGGAACATGACGATCGTCTGATCAACACGCTGACCGTGCGCGCCGGCATGGAGAAGCTGACCGCCGAGCACCGCGAAATACTCGGGCTGATCGACATCGCGGGTTCAGCTACGGCGAGGCGGCGAGCCTTCTCGATCTTCCGTCCGGCACGGTGATGAGCCGGGTCAGCCGCGCCCGCCGCGCGCTTTTGGCGCGGATAACAGAAAGCAACGTTCACGTGATGGACCGTTCGGAGCAGAGGCGCGCACGATGAGGGGAGAGGGGCCCGCCTGGGAAGAACTCAATGCTTATGTGGACGGCGAGCTTGACCCCGTGGCGTGGGCGCGGGTCGCGCGCGCCGTCGCCGCCGACGCGGAAACGGCGAATGCGGTCGCCGCGCTGGCGCGCCTGAAGGCGGTAACGCCCGAGGTTCCCGGCGCACAGCCCGAAATTTCGATCGTGCGGCCGCGACGCCTGCCCCTGCGACGTATCGCGGCTTCGCTGGCCGCGCTGGTTGTCGTGGGCGGCGCGGCGTTGTATGCGTTCTGGCCCACCCCATCGGTCGATCCATGGATGTCGGCGGCGCGCGCCGCTCATCAGGGTTGGGCCGCGACGAAGCTGGCTGACATCGAACGTCCGTCGGCCGCGTTTTTCCTGACAGCGGCGCGGCGGATGGGACCGCAGGCCTTCATCCCGGATCTTACGGCCGCGAAACTTTCCGTGGCCCGAATCCGCCATGTGCCGGGGGACGGACAGCGCGCCGAGGGTCTGCATGTGGGTTATGCCGGCACGCGCGGCTGCCGTATCAGCCTGTGGATCACGCCGGTCGGCGCGGACGGCCCCGGTGAAGGACTGTCCCGGGTGATGGAGAACGGCGGCGCGGTCTATTCCTGGAATACCAGGAAATTCACCTATGTGCTGATGGCGGCGGGCATGGAGGGTAGCCGGTTTTCGCTGATCTCCCGCGCCGCCTATCGGGCCACACGGGCGCGCGCGGCACCCACATCCGGCATGCGTTCCGCGCTTCGCGCCAGCCGCGAGGCGAGCGCGCCCTGTCCCGGCTGATCGCTTTTCTTTTATTCAAATTATTTTCGACAAGCGGGGAATAAATCCGCCCCGTCGGTCGTTTTCTCTATTACGTCTTAGTTTGAGTCTCGTGTGAACGTATTTGACGACGCAACAAATCAACGGGAGAGAAAACGATGTCGGACAAGGAACGGGGTATCACGGAAATTTACGACGACGATCCGGAAGGCGCGGATCGCGAACTTTTCGGCCGGGAAACAGGCGCCGACCGGCGCGGATTCCTGAAGGGCGCGGGTCTGGCCGCGATGGGGGTGGCCGTCGGCGCGACGATCCCGTTCCACCGCAACATGCCGTCCGGGCTGATCCCGGCGGCGCTCGCCGAAGAAAAGAAGATGTTCAAGATCAGCGGCAAGAACGGGCTCAGCGTGCTCAACGACCGCCCGGTCAACGCCGAGACGCCGCCGCATCTGCTCGACGACGCGGTAACGCCCAACAGCCGCCATTTCATCCGCAACAACGGGCTGGTGCCGGCGAACGCGAAGAAGATGGACGCCTCGGGCTGGAAGCTCGCGATCGATGGCGAGGTCCACAACCCCCTCAGCCTCAGCCTGGGTGAGATCAAGTCGCGTTTCGAAAACGTCACCCTGAAACTCCAGCTCGAATGCGGCGGCAACGGTCGTTCGGCCTTCAATCCGCCGGCGCGCGGCAATCAGTGGACGCTGGGCGCGGTGGGTTGCGCCGAATGGACCGGCGTGCGCGCGGCCGATGTGTTCAAGGCCGCCGGTTTGAAAAGTAGCGCCGTCTATACCGGCTATTACGGCTCCGACGTCCATTTGTCGGGCAAGGAAGGCAAGGCCGTGATCTCGCGCGGCGCGCCGATCTGGAAGATGATGGATCCGAACACGCTTATCGCCTTCAAGATGAACGGCGAGGACATTCCGGCGATGCACGGCTTCCCTGTGCGCATTGTCTCGCCCGGCTGGCCGGGATCGGTGTCCGGCAAATGGGTGAAGCGGATCTGGGTGCGCGATCAGGTGCATGACGGTCGCAAGATGACCGGGACCGCCTATCGCACGCCGCGTTTTCCGGTAAAGGCCGGCACCAAGGTGGCGAAGAGCGATTGGCATATCATCCAGTCCATGCCGGTGAAATCGCTGATCACCTATCCGCAGACCGGCGCCACGCTGCCCCGGGACAACCGCGCGCTGGAAGTGCGCGGCCACGCCTGGGCCGGTGATCGCAAGGTGACGCGGATCGATGTCTCGATCGATTTCGGGGCGACCTGGATGCAGGCCGATCTCGATGCCCCGGCGAACCCCTATGCCTGGCAGAACTGGCGGGCGCGCATCAATTTCCCGCAAAAGGGCTATTACGAGGTCTGGGCGCGGGCGACCGACGATCAGGGCGTGATGCAGCCTTTCGCCATCAACTGGAACGCCAAGGGTTATCTCAACAACACCATGCACCGCGTCTCGGTGGTGGTGCCGACCTGAGATCATGCCCGAGATCATGAGAGCGCTAGCGGCATTGGTAGTAGTAACAGTCGCGTTGTCGCCGTTGGCGCCGGCCGGCTGGGGTGTTCTCGCCCCGGCCGCTCATGCCCAGCAGCCGGATTTCGTCAACCTGCCGAAAGGCCCGGGCCAGGAAACGGTGTTCTATACCTGCTCGGCCTGCCATTCGATCAGGCTGGTGACCCAGCAGCGCCTGACCCGGGGCGATTGGGACGAGGTGCTCCATTACATGGTGGATGACCACGAGATGCCGGAACCGGACGCCGAGGACCGCAAAATCCTGCTCGATTTCCTCGGCAAATATCTCGGCCGCGACGTACCGCGCTGAGCGCGGTCAGCGCGGAATTTCATCCAGAAAAGCCCGCACTACCGGATTGACCAGGTCGGGTCGCGTCAGGGGCGCCATGTGTCCGCCTTCCGCCATTTCCTCGTAGCGCCAGTGCGGACAGGTTTGGGCGAGCAGTTCCACGATTTCGCTTATTGTACGGGGCGTGCCCCGCGCGCTTAAGACCAGCGTTTGTTCAGGCAGGGAATCGCGCCACTCCTCCAATGACGTGGTCTCGTCCATGACGGCGTCCCATTCATGAAAGTTCTGGCGCAGACCCTGGATGAAGGATTTGCGGCGGTCTTCCGGCATTCCCGCCCAGTGGCCGGGGCCCACCCAATAATCGGCGAAATATTCCGCCGCGACGCTCCAATCTCCCGTCGCGCCCGATTCCCGGACGCAGTTTCTCAATTCCATGCTCTCGGCGAATGCTTCGTCCCGGCCGTGGATTTTCAGGAGATAAAAGGGGTTGGGCTCGATCAGGACCAGAGACCTAACCCTGGCTCCCTGCCGTTGCGCCACCTTCATGGCGATCGCGCCGCCGATGGAATGTCCGACAAGGGCGATGTTCGTGGCGCCGTCCGGAACGGCCGCTTCGACCAGTCCGGCGTGATCGTCCAGTGTCTGGGGACGGTTTTCGCGCCATGGCGGCGTCGCGCCGTAACCGAACAGGTTCACGGCGATCACGTGATAACCGTCCTGCAGCGCCGTCATCAGACGACCCCACTGTCGCGCGCCCGAGACCGCGGAATGCACTAACATGACGACCGGGCCGGACCCGCTTTCGATGCAATCGACCATCGACGATTAGTCCTACCCCAGGAAATGGAACCGGAAGTTCTGGCCCTCGTCACGCACATGCCCGGCGGTCGCGCCGGGGAAGTGAGTCGGGATGACCACGGTTCCGGTTTCGGTCACCGATTCAAGCACGTCCCGCCGGCTTTTCGCCGATTGCGCCGGGTCCCAGCAGAAACCGCTCGACCAGTCGGGCTCCAGGCATTGCAGCGCGTGATGCACCAGGTCGCCGGTGAACAGCGCGCGTTCGCCGGCCGACGCCACGTTGACGCAGACATGCCCCGGTGAATGGCCCGGCGTCGGCGTCAGCCAGATCGAATCGTCGAGGGCGTAATCGTCATCGACCAGCAGCGCCTGACCGGCCTCGACGATGGGCAGGCAGGAATCCGACCACACGTCGCCGGGCGGGTCGGCGCCCTTGGAGGTTTCCGCGTCCCAGAATTCGTATTCGCGGCGGCTGAAGACGTATTTCGCATTGGGGAATGTCGGTACCCAGCGGCCGCCCTCCAGCCGCGTGTTCCAGCCGCAATGATCGATATGCAGGTGGGTGCAGAACACATAGTCGATATCTTCGAAGCGGAGCCCTTCGGCCGCGAAGCCGTCGAGCCAGGGCTGCTTCGAAAAGTCGAGCTTGGGCCCGCGATTGGGTTTGTCCTGACCCACGCAGGTATCGATCAGGATGGTGTGGCGCGCGGTGCGCACGATAAAGGTCTGATAGGTGATCACCAGCATATCCGTGGCGGCGTCATAGACGATCGGCTCCAGGCTCCGCAAATGCGCCTGGGCGACTTCCGGGTCGGAGGTCGGGAACATGTCGGCCGGACGGCGCCACGGCCCGTCCCGTTCGATGATGCTGGAAACGACGACGTCGCCGACGGTGATGGGTTTCATATGTGCTCTCCCTCTCTCGGGGGCGAGGCTATCAAATGACGGCGCGGCGCGTAACCATTACTCCGGCGAGGTCTATGGCGTTATGATGGCGCAATGATGAATGCGGGAGATCAGGAGTGAAGGTCGGCATCGCCGGGTTCGGCGCCATCGGAAAGCCCGTCGCGCGGGCGCTGGACAAAGGGATCGAGGGGCTCGAACTGGTTGCCGTTTCGGCCCGCGATTACGACAAGGCGCGGCGCAATATGGCCGAGCTGAGCCGCGAGGTGCCGGTGGTCGAGGCCGCCGCGCTGGCCGCGATGGCGGATGTGATCGTCGAGTGCGTCCCCAAGGCGGCCTTCATGGAGGTCGCGGAACCGGCGCTGCGCGCGGGGCGTCTGCTGGTCACGGTGTCGGGCGCGGGAATCCTCGCCAATCCCGACATCGTCGATATGGCCAGGCAAGGCGGCGGGCGCATCATCCTCGCCACCGGCGCGCTGCTGGGGCTGGACGCCATGCGGGCCGCCGCCGAGGGCGAATTTCACAGCGTTCGCATGATTACCGCCAAACCGCCCAAATCCCTAAAGGGCGCTCCCTATCTGGTCGAGCACGAAATCGACGTCGAAAATCTTTCCGAGCCCCTGAAGGTGTTCGAGGGCACGGCGCGCCAGGGCGCGGAGGGTTTTCCGGCCAACGTCAACGTCGCCGCCGCGCTGGGCATGGCGGGCATGGGACCGGACGAGACCCGTCTCGAGATTTGGGCCGATCCCGCGCTCGAGCGCAACACGCACCGGATCGAGGTCGAGGCCGACAGCGCGCGGTTCTCCATGTCGATCGAAAACGTGCCGTCGGCGGAAAATCCCGGCACCGGCAAGATCACCGCGCTCAGCGTCATCGCGACGCTGCGCGGGCTGGTCGCGCCGCTGCGCGTCGGCACCTGATCATCAATTTCTTGCAAAACGGCAGAGGAGCGACGCCATGAAATACGAGGCGCTGAAATGGGAAGTACGCGAGAACCCGGGTCGGCCGGGCGACATGTCGATCGGCGTGATCACCCTCAACCGGCCGGAGAACCTGAACGCGGTCGATGTCCGCATGCGGGTCGAGCTTGATATCCTGTGCGACGAAATCCGCCACAACAGCCACATCCGCGCCATTGTGATTACCGGCGCGGGGCGGGGGTTTTCGGCCGGCGGCGATCTCAAATCAGAAGCCGATCCACTGGGCGCCGGCGACGATCCCGATTTCGACATGGGGAATTTCGGTCCCTACAAGGAACTCGCGCATCTGTTCTTCAACGATTTGCGCCATCAGGTGCTGCAACGCGCCTTCAAGAAATTCGAGGATCTGCAGCCGATTACCATCGCGGCGATCAACGGCGCCGCGGTCGGGATCGGGCTCGAGATTTGCACGCTCTGCGATTTGCGCATCGCCTCGGACAAAGCCAAGCTGGGCGAGGTCGCGGTGCCCGCCGGGTTCCTCCCGGAATCAGGTGGCGCGCGTAACTTGCCGAAGCTGGTCGGCGTCGGCAAGGCGCTGGAACTGATCCTTACCGGGCGGATTATCGAGGCCGAGGAGGCCGAACGCATCGGGCTGGTGGAGCGCGTGGTGCCGCACGACAAGCTGCTCGACGAGGCTCTCGCGCTGGCCGGCCAGATCGCATCCAATCCCTATCTTTCGGTGCGCTACGCCAAGGAACTGGTGAAGATGTACTGGAACGCGAACCGGTCCGACGAAGGCTGGGCTCGGGAATTCGCCGCCATTCAGGAAATCACGCGGACCGGTGATTGCGAGGAGGGTATCCGCGCCTTTCTGGGCAAACGTGAACCTGAATACAAAGGGCCGTATTACGGTAACTGGCCGTTCGGAGGCGGAGATGGCGGCGACGGCGAATGATTTGCCGCCGGATTACCGGCGCATACCCGAGCGTATAAATATCTGCGAAGAAGTCCTCGATGCGCCGATCGCGGACGGGCTTGGCGCGCGCCCCGCATTCGTCTGGCAGGGCGGCGAGATGAGCCGCGCCGAGCTGGCGTCTCGCGTCGGTCGCCTCGCGCGCGGCCTCGAGGGGCGCGGTATCGGGCGCGGTACGCCGGTGATGATCCGCATGCCCAATTGCCCGGAATTCGCGATTTCCTTTCTGGCGCTGACACGACTGGGCGCTTTGCCGGTACTGCAGAATTCCCTGCTCGGCGCGGAGGAGGTCGCCTATGTGCGGGACCATTGCGAAGCCCGCGCCGCGATCACGCTGGCCGATTACGCCGAACCTCTTCGCGCGCTGGCCGGTGAACTCGATCTCGGGATCATCGTCGCGCGCGGCGCTTCCGCGAACGATATCGCCTTCGAGGAATTGGCCGAGAGGGAGGGCGATGCCGCGTTTCCGGCGGCGGATACCGCCGCCGCCGAGCCCGCCTTCATGGTCTATACCTCGGGCACGACGGGACGGCCGAAAGGGATCGTCCATGCCCATCGCTGGATCGTCGCGCTCGGAGATTCAAACCGTTGGCGCGTGCCCACCGAACCGGACGATATCGTCTTCGCCACCGGCGAGTGGAGCTTCATCAGCGCGCTCGGGCACAATGTGCTGTTTCCGCTGAGGAACGGGGTGACGGGCGCCATTCTTGAAGGCCGGGCGCTGCCGGAGCGGGTCCTGGGCGCAATCGAGAAACTTCGGATCACGGTGATTTATTCCGTCGCGACCGTGTATCGCCGGATTCTCGCCATCGACGAATTGGAACAGGCCTACGACCTGTCCAGTCTCAGGGGCTGTAATTCCACCGGCGAAGCGCTGGAAGAAGCAACCTGGCGGGAATTCAAGCGCCGCGTCGGCTGCGATATCTGGGAGCATTACGGTATTTCCGAAATGCAGATGGTGCTAGGGCAGGGGCCGCAAGCGCCGATCCGCCCCGGTTCAATCGGGCGTCCGCTGCCGGGAACGCAGGTGGCGGTGATGGACGACGACTATCAAGAACTCAACCCCGGCGAGATCGGACATTTCCTGGTCGCCGCGGACAATCCGGGTTTCTTCCTGGGATATCACAAGGACGCGGAAAAGACCGCCGAGGTGGTGCATGACGGTTGGTACCATACCGGCGACCTCGCCCGGCGCGACGAGGACGGATATTACTGGATCGCCGGCCGATCCGATGATTGTTTTAAAAGCCGGGGCATCTTTATTTCCCCCTATGAGATCGAAAACGCCTTGCGCGGTCATCCCGCGGTCGCGGAGGTCTGCGTCGTGCCGAAAAGCGATCCCGAGATCGGAAATCGCATCCGCGCCGTCATCGTGCTCCGTGAAGGAAACGAACGGTCCGATCTCGCCGAAGCGATCCGCGACAGTCTGCGCGACCGGATCGCGCCCTACAAGGTTCCTCAGATCATGGAGTTCGTCGACGAGCTGCCGAAAAGCCCGGTCGGAAAAATCTTAAGGCGGGAGTTGACTGTCCTATAAAATGTTGTAGTCCAAAGAGTTGTTCAACCTTATAGACATTTCCTTCCTATGTTCCATATCAGTTGTAGTGGGGCGTATAGGGGAGAAGTCTCATGTTGATCAATGCGGCACGGGCGGAATGCGAAATGTTCGATGTCTTGATCCTCGAGGCGGAACGATACCGGGGGACGGTTTCCGACGAAACCGCGCGGGATTCGATCTCGGAAATACTCGAACGATTGGACGAGATGCGGGAAGGCGCACGCGGCCGGTTGGACCGGCTGGGTCGGGACTTAGAGGAGCTTCGACGAGGCCGAGTTCGATCGCGCGCATGGCGACTTCCGTCCGGTTGACGGCGCGGAATGCTCTCAAAATGGCGTGGACGTGGAGCTTCACGGTTCCTTCCGTCACCCCTAGTTCGTGCGCTATTTCCCGGTTGGACATCCCTCTCGCCAAAAATTCGAGGACCATCATTTGCCGAGGCGAGAGCCTGATCACGTCGCTTCCGTCGGCCTGTTGAACCATGGACGCACGCGGGTGCGACCCCAAAATTGACGGCGGTAAAAAAAGGCCGCCGGACAGCACAAGCTCGATGGCGCCGATCATTATTTCCGGTCCGGTTGTCCGATCCATACATCCCGCCGCACCGCGTCTGAAACAGGTGACGATTTCCGAAGACGAGGTGAAATCCGCATAGATGACAATGCGGGAGCGGGGAAACAGAGACCTGTATTCCTCGACAAGGATAGTTGCGTTCCGGCCCATAAACGGCGCGCAAACGAACAGGATTGCGGGAACTTCACTTTCCCGCGCGCGACTCGCCAATTCGGTGTTGTGGCGCACCATGGTCACGTCGCAAGGCGGCTCCATTCGCGCGAAGAGCGCCGACAGCGCCATGTTCATCAATGTGTCGGAACTTACGAGAGTCACCGTTCGTCCGGTAGATCCGCCGACAGGGGTTTTGTGCTGGAGTTCCAACTGAAATTATTGCCCGAAGTTATATTTTGGCGGCCAGCGGTTCATGGGATGTCACCGACGACGAGAATAAAATCAGCCTATAATTGGTAGTTGGGCAAAGCAATTGGTCAAAGCGATATAACAGTGCCGAAAAAAAGCATTATTAATTGATAGGCATGGCCCCGCTTTTAACCATGGATTAACTGGCTTTTTGTATTAAGTGCGAGCAATTAACCATTCCGCCCAACCGGCCCTCTGCGAGTTCTCCCGGGAGATGTCGCTATATCGGTAGGTTCCATATGAGGTGCAGAGATGCTTAATCTTAAGAAGAAGTTCGTCGAAGAGGAGGAGGTCGCGGCCCCCGCGCCTCAGCCGGTCCAGGAAGTAAGCCCGACGCCGAATTCCTCGATCTCGGAGATGCAGAGCCGCATCTCGGAACTCGAGGAAGCGCTCGTCGAGGCGCGCTCAGAACGCGACGTTCTTTCGAGCATGATCGAGCAGATGCCGGTCAACGTCATGACCTGCGACCTCGAGGATCTGGCGATCGATTACGCGAATACCGCGACGAAGACGACCCTGCAGACGATCGAGCATCTGCTGCCGATCAAGGTCGATAATTTGCTGGGCACGTGCATCGATGTGTTCCATCAGAACCCGGAACATCAGCGTCGCCTGCTTCGCGATCCATCGAACCTGCCGCATCACGCCCAGATTCATGTGGGTGACGAAGTCCTCGATCTTCTGGTCACCGCGGTGCGCGATACGCTGGGCAATTATATCAAGCCGATGGTGACCTGGAGCGTGGTTACCGAGCAGCTCAAGACCGAAGCCGATACCAACCGGCTGACCCAGATGGTCAACGAGATGCCCATCAACGTCATCATGGCGGATCCGGAAGATTTCACGATCAACTATATCAACAAGACCAGCATCGAAACGCTGCGCTCGCTCGAACATCTTCTGCCGTGCAAGGCCGATGATCTCATGGGCCAGTGCATCGACATCTTCCACAAGAACCCGCAGCATCAGCGCCAGATCCTGTCGAACCCCAAGAACCTGCCGCACAATGCGACCATTCAGCTCGACGAGCATTTCCTCGATCTCAATGTCGCCGCAATCATGGGCAAGGACGGGGAATATCTCGGTCCCATGGTGAGCTGGTCGGTGGTAACGGAACGGGTCAAGCAGGAAGCCGATACGGCGCGTCTGATGCAGATGCTCGACGAGATGTCGATCAACATCCTGACCACCGACCCGGTTGAATTCAAAATCAACTACGCCAACAACACCAGCGTCCGCACGTTGCGTCAGCTCGAGCACCTGCTGCCGTGCAAGGCCGATGACCTGGTCGGCCAGTGCATCGATATCTTCCATAAGAACCCGCAGCACCAGCGCCAGATCCTGTCCAATCCGACCAATCTGCCGCATCATGCCGTCATCCAGCTCGATGAGCATTTCCTCGATCTCAATGTCGCGGCCATTACCAGTGAGGACGGCGAGTATCTCGGCCCCATGGTGAGCTGGTCGGTTGTGACCGACCAGATCAAGATCGCCAACCGGGTGAAGGAGGTGGTCGACGTCGTCGCCGCCGCCGCCGCGACCGAGCTTGACACCACCGCCCAGACCATGAGCGCCGGCGCCGAGGAAACCAGCCAGCAGGCCAATAATGTCGCCGCGGCTTCCGAGGAGGCCTCAACCAACGTGCAGACGGTGTCCAGCGCCACCGAGGAACTCACCGCGTCCGTTGGTGAGATCAACCAGCAGGTCGCCGAATCCGCACGCATTGCGGCCAACGCGGTGGAGGAAGCCGAACGCGGCAACGCCACCATGGAAGGGCTGGCCCGCGCCGCCGAGCGGATTGGTGAAATCGTCAATCTTATCAGCGATATCGCGGCTCAGACCAACCTGCTCGCGCTCAACGCGACCATCGAAGCAGCGCGCGCCGGCGAGGCGGGCAAGGGTTTCGCGGTCGTCGCCTCCGAAGTCAAGAGCCTGGCCACCCAGACGGCCAAGGCGACCGACGACATCAGCGCCCAGATCAACCAGATGCAGGGCGCGACCAGCGAAGCGGTGGAAGCTATCGCCTCCGTGCGCACGACCATCGGCTCCATGAGCGAGATCTCGACCGCGATCGCGTCGGCGATGGAAGAGCAGGGCGCGACGACCACTGAAATCTCGCGCAATATCCAGGAAGCCACTTCCGGGGTGAACGACGTGACTTCGAACATCACCGGGGTCAGCGAATCGGCTCAGCAGACGGGTAATTCGGCCTCAGAGGTACTGCGCGCCGCCCGTGAACTCGCAACCCAGGGTGAAAACCTGCGGGGCGAGGTCGAGGAGTTTCTGAAGTCGACCACGGGCTGATAAACACGACCGACCAGCCCGATCCAAAATTGCCGGCCGCTCCGAAAGGGGCGGCCGGTTTCTTATGGGGTTACCGAGCGACGGCGGACGAAATGCAGGCTGGTCAGTGTCATCACCGGCTCGTCGCTCTGGTTGGTGGTCTCATAGGCGATGCGGATCGCGTCGCGCCCGCCGTCGTCGCGGGCTGGCGAAACCTCGATGATTTCGGCCTTCACGTGCAGCGTGTCGCCGGCCCTGACCGGCCGTAGCCAGCGTAATTTGTCGATCCCAGGCGATCCCATTCCGCAGGCGCTGAGTACGCCGGTGCCCACGAACAGACCAAACGTGGCCGCCGCGGTCTGATATCCGGCCGCGACCAGACCGCCGAACGCGGTCTCCTTCGCGGCTTCCGGATCGGTGTGATAAGGCAGCGGCGCATAGCGCTCGCCGAACGCGACGATTTCATCCTCGCCGAGCGTCATGGTCTCGCTCTCGAATATCTGGCCGACGTAAAAATCCTCGAAATAGAGATCATTCATGGTCTGCTCATTGGTTTTAAGGCATTCCCTCAGGCCGCGATTTCGGCGAGCTGGGCAATCAGTCGCTGGGCGCCTGTAAGGCGGTTCTGGGTGTTGTTCCAGTCGCGTCGGTAAACCAGGCGGTGGTCCGGGCGCAGCTTGGTGCGGCCGATATCTTCCTGGATGAAGTTGATCAGCCCGGCCGGGTTGGCGAAGTCGTTGTCGTGGAAGGCGATTATCGCGCCCTTGGGGCCGGCGTCGATTTTCTCCACACCGGCGGCGCGGCACAGCCGTTTGATGGCGACGATGCGCAACAGGTTCTCGACCTCGTCGGGTAGCGCCCCGAAACGGTCGATCATCTCGGCCGCGAAGGAATCGATCTCGCCCTGGTCTTCCAGTTTTGCGATGCGGCGGTACAGCCCGAGGCGGACGTCGAGGTCGGTGACGTAGGCCTCCGGGATCAGCACCGGCATGCCGATATTGATCTGCGGCGTCCAACCCTCATCCGTCGGCGCGGTATCGCCGCGGGCTTCCGCCACCGCTTCTTCCAGCATCTGTTGATAGAGTTCGACGCCGACCTCGCGGATGTGGCCCGATTGTTCGTCGCCCAGCAGGTTGCCGGCGCCCCGGATATCGAGATCGTGGCTCGCCAGCGTAAATCCGGCGCCCAGCGTATCGAGGGTCTGCATGACCTCGAGACGCTTGGATGCCGCCTCGGTCAGCGCGGCGCCGGGCGGCAGCGTAAGGTAACAATAGGCCCGCAGTTTGGAACGCCCGATGCGGCCGCGAAGCTGATAAAGCTGGGCGAGGCCGAACATGTCGGCGCGGTGGATGAGCAGCGTGTTGGCGGTCGGGATATCGAGGCCGGATTCGATGATCTGGGTGGACAGCAGCAGGTTGATCGCGCCGTCGTAAAAGGCGTTCATCACGTCTTCCAGGGCGCGTTTAGGCATGCGTCCGTGGGCCAGTCCGATTTTTACTTCCGGCACAAGCGCCCGCAGTCGTTCGGCCACGACTTCGAGATGTTCGATACGCGGGCAGACGTAAAATGTTTGTCCGCCCCGGAAATGCTCGCGCATGACCGCTTCGCGCACCACCACCGGATCATAAGGCAGTACGAAAGTGCGAACCGCGAGGCGGTCGACCGGGGGCGAGGCGATCATGCTCATATCCTTGACGCCGGTCAGCGCCATTTGCAGGGTGCGCGGAATCGGCGTCGCGGTCAGGGTCAGCACGTGAACATCGGCGCGCAACCGCTTCAGTTGTTCCTTATGAGCGACCCCGAAATGCTGTTCCTCGTCCACCACCAAAAGCATGAGATTGTCGAACGCGATATTTTTACCCAGCAGCGCGTGCGTGCCGATCACGATATTGATCTCGCCCGATGTGAGGGCGCTCTTGGTCTCGGCCGCCTCACGCGGCGTCACCAGACGGGAGAGTTGCGCGATCCGCGCCGAGGTGCCGGCGAAGCGTTCCTGGAAGGTCGCGAAATGCTGGCGGCACAACAGCGTCGTCGGCACCACCACCGCGACCTGACCGCCGGCCATGACGGTATTGAAAGCCGCGCGCAAGGCGATCTCCGTTTTGCCGAAACCCACATCGCCGCAAACCAGCCGGTCCATCGGCCGACCAGAATTGAGATCGGTGATGGTGTCGGTGATCGCGCGATGCTGGTCACCGGTCTCGTTATAGGGAAAGCGCGCGCAAAATTCCTGATACAGCCCATCCGGTGGCGGGATACGAGGCGCGGGCTGAAGGGCGCGTTGGGCCGCGACCTTGATGAGTTCGCCGGCCATCTCAAGCAGATGTTTCTTCAGCCGCGACTTCCGCGATTGCCAGCCGGCGCCGCCCAACCGGTCGAGTTGGGTAATCCCTTCGCCGGAACCGAAGCGCGACAGCACCTCGATATTCTCCACCGGCACGTAGAGGCGGTCGTCCCCGGCATAGGTCAGCTGCAAACAATCGTGCGGCGCGGCGCCGACGACGACCGTTTCCAGACCCTCGTAGCGGCCGATGCCGTGCTCGATATGGACCACCAGATCGCCCGGCGAAAGATCGCCGGCATCGCCGATAAAATTTTCGGCGCGGCGTTTTTTCGCGGCCGGCCTGATCAACCGGTCGCCGAGAATGTCCTGCTCCCCCAGCACAACGAGATCGGGCGTGATGAAGCCGTGTTCGATGGCCAGGACCGCGACCGCCACCGATTTCGCCGGCAGGGCGATGGCTTCGGCCCAGCCATCGGCCGGCGTGAGCCCGCCGACGTCATGATCGCCGAGGAGTTGGCGCAGCCGCTCACGCGAGCCGTTGGTATAGCCGGCGACGACCACGCGTCGGCCGCGTTCATGTTCGGCGGTGATGAACTGGCGAACGGTATCAAAAACGTTTTGCTCGCTTTCCTCGCTACCCACGCCGCCCTCGCCGCGGGCGCGGGCCCGCGATGCTGCGAAATCGGGCGCGCGGCGTCCGCCCAGGTCGGCGATGCCGGCATAACTTTCATGTCCGCCGCCCTCGGGTGCGGAAAACGGCGAGAATTCGCCCGCCGCCCGATCGCCGATATGGCGATCCCATTCAGCGGCGTCGAGGTATAGCCGGTCGCAGGGCAGGGGGCGGTAGAGCGGCGCGCCGCCGTCGCCGTTCTTGCGGCCCTTCGTTGCTTCCAGATAGGTTTGCCGCGCGTCGTAGTAATCGGCGATCGTCTCTAGTCGCGCCTCGCGCGCGGCATCGGTCTGGTGGTCCAGCGTCACCGCCGCGCCCGGCAGGTAATCGAACAATGTCTCCAGGTTTTCGTGAAACAACGGCAGCCAGTGTTCCATGCCGATCTGCTTGCGCCCTTCGGAGATGGCGGCATAGAGCGGATCGTCCTGAACGGTGCCGAACAATTCGCGATATCCCGCGCGGAAGCGCGCAATGGAGGTCTCGTCGAGGAATACTTCGCTGACCGGTTTGAGCACCGCTCTCTCGCAGACCGCGTCGCTGCGCTGGGTGCCGGGATCGAACATACGAACCCTTTCGAGCTCGTCGCCGAAAAGATCGAGCCGCAGTGGCTGTTCGGTGCCGGGCGGAAAAATGTCGACGATGCCGCCCCGAATCGCATATTCGCCCGGTTCGCGAACCGTTCCGGCGCGGCCATAGCCGTTGCGGACGAGAAAACGGGTCAATTCGTCGAGGTCGATCCGGTCGCCGGGAACCGCGGTGAAAATCGCGTCGCTGAACGCGTCGCGCGACGGTGCCCGCTGAAGGATCGCGTTCACCGTGGTGAGGACGATGCGCGGTCGCGCGCCGCGTTGGGGTGCGACGGCAAGCCGCGTCAGTACATCGACGCGCTCGCTGGCAACCTCGCCATTCGGAGAAACCCGGTCATAGGGCAGGCAGTCCCAGGCCGGAAAGCGCAGGATTTCAATCTCGGGGTCGAAAAAGTCGATGCTGTCGGCCAGCGTCGCGAGCCGCGCGTCGTCGCGCGCCACATGCAGGACGGTGGGTGCGCGGGTCCGCGCCGCAAGTTCCGCCAGGACCAGCGCGTCATAGCCCTCGGGTACGCCGGAGAGCAAAGTTCGGCCAGGAGGAAGATCAATTTTATCCTGATCCAACAATATCTTATGAACTCATTTTGAATTGTTTCATGAGGTTCAGAACATCGGTGTCGAAGTCCGCCGGGGGGGCCTGCAACCCGATGATCCAAGCCAGCACGTCGGGGTCGTTTTCCTCCAGCAAGGCCTCGAACCGGCCGAGTTGATCCGCGTCGAGATCACCGAGATGCGCCTTGGCGAACCCTCCGATCACGAGGTCGGCTTCCTTGGTGCCGCGTCGCACCGCCCGGAACAGGAGCCGCTTGCGGCGCGCCTGGAGACTATCTGTCATTGCCTGCATTGATGGTTCGCCTAGGATATAAACAACCTTGCTCGTTCTGTCAGCCCCGAGGCGATCTCGTATGCGTCCGGAGATTCTTTATCCGCTATTTGCGCCCGTAACGACCCTTCCCGGGATCGGTCCGCGTATCGGTGCGCTGATCGAGAAACTCGCCGGACCGCAGGTGGTCGATTTGCTGTGGCACCTGCCGAGCGGGCTGATCGATCGCCGTTTCGCACCCAAGGTCGACGATGCGCCCGACGGTGCCATTGCGACAATGACGGTCACGGTCGACGCGCATTTGCCGCCGCCCAATCGGCGGCTGCCTTATAAGGTGGTGTGCAGCGACGAGACCGGGACGCTGACGCTGGTATTCTTTCACGCCAGGGGCGATTACCTGGAGAAGACCCTGCCGGTCGGCATGAAGCGGGTGGTCAGCGGTAAGGTCGAGCATTATGACGGCGCGCCGCAGATGACCCATCCCGACCATATCGGTACGCCGAAGGAAATCGCCTCGCTTCAGACCGTCGAGCCGGTCTATCCGCTGACCACCGGTTTGACGCCCAAGCCGTTGGGCCGGGCGGTGGCCGAGTCTGTGGCGCGTGCGCCGGACCTGCCCGAATGGGACGACGCGGCATGGCTCGCGCGTCAGGGCTGGCCAAGCTGGCGCGACGCGGTTGTCGCCGTCCACGCGCCGCAGTCCGAGACCGATCTTGGGCCCGATACCCTGGCGCGCTCGCGCCTCGCCTATGATGAGTTGCTGGCCAATCAGCGCGCGCTGACACTCGTGCGGGCGCGCCAGCGCCGCATGCCGGGTCGCGTCGTCGCGGGCGACGGGCGTTTGCGCGAGAGGGCCGTCACGGCGTTGCCGTTCGCGCTGACCGGCTCGCAAGAAGGAGCATTGGCCGAGATCGCCGCCGACATGTCGTCGGAAAGCCGCATGGTGCGCCTGTTGCAGGGCGACGTGGGCAGCGGCAAGACGGTGGTCGCGTTTCTTGCCATGCTGAGCGCGGTGGAAAGCGGCGCGCAGGCGGCGATCATGGCGCCGACCGAGATCCTCGCACGCCAGCATTTCGCGACCATCGAACCCATTGCCGAGGCGGTCGGCGTGCGCGTGGCGATCCTGACCGGACGCGAGAAAGGCAAGGCGCGCGAGGCGCTGCTGGCCGATCTTGCCTCGGGCGAAACCGCGATCGCCATCGGCACCCACGCCTTGTTCCAGGACGATGTGGCGTTCCGCGACCTGGCGCTGGCGGTGATCGACGAGCAGCACCGTTTCGGCGTCCATCAACGCCTGTCGCTGGCCGGCAAGGGAAGCGCGATCGACATGCTGGTGATGACCGCGACGCCGATACCGCGGACCCTGATGCTGACCGCCTATGGCGATCTCGATGTCTCGCGCCTGACCGACAAACCGGCCGGGCGGGCGCCCATCGACACCCGCGCCCTGCCGATCACCCGTTTGGATGAGGTCGCGACGGGATTGCAGCGCGCTATCGCCGACGGCGCGCGGGTGTATTGGGTCTGTCCGCTGGTCGAGGAATCCGAGGTCAGTGACCTCGCCGCCGCGACCGATCGCCGGGTCATGCTGGCCGACCGGTTCGGCGAGCGCGTCGGGCTGGTGCACGGCCGCATGAAGGGCAAGGAAAAGGACGATGTGATGGCGCGCTTCGCGGCGGGTGGGCTCGACGTTCTGGTGGCGACCACGGTGATCGAGGTCGGCGTCGACGTGCCGGAAGCCACCGTGATGGTGATCGAGCATGCCGAGCGGTTCGGGCTGTCGCAGCTTCACCAGCTTCGCGGTCGCGTCGGGCGCGGTACGCGGCCGTCCTCCTGTGTATTGCTCTATGCCCAGCCGCTGGGCGAGACCGCCCGGGCGCGCATCAACGTGATGCGCGAGACCGATGACGGTTTCCGCATCGCCGAGGAGGATTTGCGTCTGCGCGGCGCCGGCGAACTGCTGGGGACGCGCCAGTCGGGCCTGCCGGCGTTCCGCATCGCCGACATCACGGCCCATTCCGAATTGCTGGCGGTGGCGCGCGACGATGCGCGGCTTATCGTCGAGCGCGATCCCGAACTTGGTGGGGATCGCGGCGAGGCGCTCAGGACATTGCTGTATTTGTTCGAACGCGACGCGGTGGTGCCCACGGTGCGCTCGGGATAGTATTCTAGCGGCGGAAACAGGGGAGAGAGCAGATGGCCGATACGCCATGGAGTCTGAGCGGCGCGTATTTCGAGAGCTGCAACTGCGACTATCTATGCCTGTGTCAGGAGACCAAGGCGCAGGGCGTGCCCGACAAGGGTGAATGCATCGTCGCGATGGTTTTCCAGATCGAAAATGGACGTTTCGGCGAGGTCACGCTGGACGGGTTGGGGCTGGTGCTCGTCGCGCGAACGCCGGGACCGATGGCCCACGGTGACTGGACGGTCGGGCTGGTCATCGACGAGCGCGCCAACGCGGAACAGCGCGCCGCGCTCGCCCAAATCGGTGGCGGCGAGGTGGCGGCCCGCCAGGACGCATCGCGATGCTCACCAGCAACTTCGCCGGGATTGAGTACCTGCCCGTCCGTTTCGAGAGCGACGGCATGAACCGCGCCGTCGACGTTCCCGGAGCGCTCGATCAGGCGATCGAGGGCGTTCCCGGGCGCGGCGATCCCAGCGAGCCCATCTATCTCGACAATACCGGGCATCCGGCCAGTAACCGTCTCGCGCTGGCCAAGGCGACGCGCAGCCATTTGCACGCTTTCAATATCGATTGGGACGACGACACCGGGACCAACAACGGCCACTACGCGCCGTTCGACTGGCAGGGGCCGTGATCTAAGTCGCGCCGCGGCGGCGCGACGAGACAACGATGCCGCCGGCGACAAGGACCAGCGCCACCGGGTGATACCAGGCGAGCGTCTCGCCCAGGACCGGCACCGCGATGCCGGCCACCAGCAGCGGCTGGAGATAGTTGAAGATGCCCATGCGCGCCGGTCCGACCTGCTTGATGCCGGCGTTGATGAAGGAGAGCGCGACGATCGAGGGAAATATGGCGACGAAGGAGACCGCGCCGGCGACGGGCCAGGTCAGCACCACCGGCCGGATGGTAAGTGTTTCCCAAAGGTAGATCGGCAGCATCATCACCACGCCCATCATCATGGTGACCTGCAGCAGCACCGAGGAGTGGAATTCCTTCGGTACGCGCCCGATCGAGACCTGATAGCAGGCGATGCCGAAGCTGGAGGCGATCAGCCAGAGGTCTCCCCGGTTGAAGTCGAGGTTCGCGAGGACCAAAGGGTCGCCGCGCGTGATCACCGTGATGACGCCGATCATCGCGATGCAGATGCCGATCCACTGATAGCGGGTGACGGAGCCGCGAAACAGAAAATAGGCCAGCACCATTATTATTGCCGGGCGCGCGACCGGGATGAGGCCGCCGTTCAGCGCCGTGGTGTCCTGAAGCCCGACATAGACCAGCGTATTGCCGAGCGGAATCATCACCACCGCCACCACCGCCAACCGCTTCCAGTGGGCGCGGATCAGCGGCCATTGCTCGCGCATCCGGGGCCAAGCGAAGGGCATGAAAATGACCGAGGCCAGCACCCAGCGCCAGAACGACAGGCCGAGCGGCGGAATGTCGGTGTGCGCGGCGCGCCCGACTACGATGTTGAGCGCCATGCAAACGAACGCCAGCGTCAGAAGGGTGTAGGCCCGGGTGTCACCCGACCATGATTGAGTGAGCGCTCGCCGGGTTTTTGAAAGGTCCACCGCGCGGCTTATTTCGCCGACTGGGGTTCTTTTTTCCCGTCCTTGCCGCCCTTGCCGTCGGGATCATAGGGGATCGTCCTTGTGTCGCCATCGGCGGGCGCGACCTTGGGAACCGCCTGGACATCGGCGGGACGACGGTCCGGCGGTGTGACGATGCCGCCCGAAACCACCATCTTGATGCCTTCCTCGACGGTCATCTCGAGGATTACCAGCTCCTTCAAAGGAATGAAAAGCAGGTAGCCCGAGGTCGGGTTGGGCGTGGTCGGCAGGAACACGTTCACCACGTCGTCCTGGGTGATGTTTTGAACCTCGCCCATGGTGTTTCCGGTGATGAAGCCGATCGCCCAGCTGCCGCGCCTGGGATATTCGAACAGAACCACCTGGCGGAAGGCGTTCGATTGCTGTTGCAGGATGGTCTCGAAGATCTGCTTCACCGCGCCGTAGACGCTGCGGATCACCGGCATGCGCGCGAGGATGCGTTCCGAGGTCTTTGTCCACCATCGCCCGATGAAGCCCTTGGCGAGCCCGCCGATAATCGTCAGCACGATAAAGGCGACGACCAGCCCGAGCCCCGGGATGGTGAACGGAAGATAGGTTTCGGGGTTGTATTTAAGCGGGATCATCGGCGTGACCTTGCCGTCGATCCAATCGATGATCAGCCAGGCAAGGTAGAACGTAATGCCGATCGGCGCGGTCACCAGGATGCCGGCCAGGAAGCTGGTCCGGAGATTGCGGCTGAGACCCAGCCGGCGGCGCTTCGCCATGCGCTTGAAATTGTTCTTCGTCATTCTGCCGTTCTTCCTTCCGTTGCCATTGGAAGAACCTTGCCCGTTACCGCTACTCATCGCTCGAACCTACAACTCCCTTGCGCGGTTGCTCCGCGCGGTACGGTTTATGCACCGAATGCGTCCCGAACACGATGCTATTCTCGCCAACATAACTCACTGCACCCTTAACGGGAACGTATTCGAGAGGGATGGAAGGGCCCTCGCGGGAGGGAACCATTCCCGAAAACGAACGGGCGAGTCCGTTGAGGCTATTCGGCGGCCTGCTCAACCGGTTGGTCGGCGGCGTCGTGACGGGCGAGATCCAGGACCTGGACGAAGACCTCGGGGGATTGGGCACCGGAGACCGCGTATTTTCGATCCACGATATAGCAAGGCACGCCGTTGACGCCCATGGTGCGCGCCATGTCGTCATCGGCCAGCACGGCGTCCCGATCGCGGTCACTCGCGAGATATTCATAAGTATCGGCCCGGTCGAGACCGGTTTCGGCGGCGATGTCGGCCAGTACGGAGATGTCGCCGACGTCGCGCCCATCGGTGAAATAGGCGTGGAATAATGCTTCGACGATATCGTCCTGGGCGCCCGGACGGCCCGCGTGGGCGATCAGACGATGGGAATTCACGGTATTGGGGGTCCGCGCGATGCGGTCGAAGCGAAACTCGATACCTTCGCGCGCCCCGGCCTCGCCGATTTCGCGCTGGATTTTCTCGGCGCGGCTGGCGTCGCCGAATTTCTCATCTATGTAGACATCCCTGTCCTTGCCCGCGACCGCCATGTTCGGGTTGAGCTGAAAAGGCCGCCAGCCTACCGACAACCCGGCAACGGGCCGCAGTTCAAGCGCTTTTTCGAAGTGTCTCTTGCCGACATAACACCAAGGGCAGATGGTATCGACGATAATGTCGATGTGCATTCAACAGGCCTTCGCTCAACCGGAAATCAGGCCTGAATAGATAGCTGATTCAAGCGGCTTTCGCAAGAAAGATGACCGTATTCAAGGCCGGGTAAATCAGCATCAGAACAAAAAATCAGAGTTAAATCAATGAATTAAACGTCTGTTCTAATATTTTGAACTAGTTTTGGTCTGGCCCTCTCAAATAATGCACGCTGAACAGATTGTTGTCGTCGACCCAGGCTTGGGCCGGACGGAAACCGGCTCGCGCGGCGAGGTCCTGGAATTCCTCGACGGAGTATTTATAGGAATATTCGGTGTGAATTCGTTCGCCTTCGGTGAAATTGAATTCCTGATGGGCGACGCGGACAGATTGTTGCTTGCCACTGACGATGTAGAGTTCGACGCGTCCTTGGTCCGGGTTATAGAAGGCGTGATGGGTGAAGGCCGTGACGTCGAAGCCGCCGCCGAGTTCCCGATTGATACGAGTGAGCAGGTTTAGATTGAAAGCATCGGTGACGCCGAGCGAGTCGTTATAGGCGGCGTTCAGGATACCGGCGTCCTTCTTGAGGTCGACACCAATCAGGAGATCCCCGCCGTCCAGTAAATCAAGCGCGTTGGCGAGAAAATCGACGGCTTCTTCCGGGGTGAAATTTCCGATCGTCGAGCCCGGGAAGAAGCCGACCCGCGTGGCGTCCGGCCGTCCGGCGAGGCGCGGCATTTCGAACCGCCTGGTATAATCGGCGCACACGGCGATCACATCGAGACCGGCATATTCTCCGGCCAGCGATGCGGCCGATCGCAGCAAATGATCCCGTGAAATGTCGAGGGCGGTATAGGCCGCCGGCCGCGCGAGTGCGTTCAGCAGGATACGCACCTTGATGCTGGAACCGCTGCCGAATTCGATCAGGTGACGGGCGGAGCCGGCGAGCTCGGATATTTCGTTCGCGTAGTCCCGAAGAATTCGGGTCTCCGTTCTGGTCGGGTAATACTCCTCCAGTTCGCAGATCCGGTCGAACAAGCGCGAGCCTTCCTCGTCATACAGGAATTTACAGGGCAACGACTTGGAGCCGCCGCTCAAGCCCGCCACCACGGCGGTCTGGAAGTCGTCAAGCACCGGTTCAAAGTCGTGAAACGCGGTGATATCGGGAATATCGGACGCCTCTCCGTCCATGATCTGATCTGCCCCTTTGCGAATTTAATGCGTCTTACGCGATCGCGCGCTCGATCGCGGCGCCTATGGCGAGCAAACGCCGGTCTCCCATGGTCTCGCCCATGACCATCAGCCCGACCGGCGCCTCGCCCTCGGGGTGGCATGGCAGGGTCAGTGCGCAGCGGTCGAAAAAATTAACGAGGCCATTGTTGCGGATAAACAGCAGGTTTTCCCGGAGATAAAGCTCGGTATCGGTCTCGAGTTCCTCGATGACCGGCGGAACGATCGGTAATGTCGGCATCAGAATAGCATCGAATGGCGCCGTGACGCCGTTGGCGATCTCGATCATCTCGGCGCGCGCGTCCAGCAGTTCGATGTAATCGGCGGCGCTTACCTTGGCGCCGCTCCGAAATCGCTGCCCGACAATCGGATCATAGAGATCGCCTTTTTCGGCCAATAATTCGCGGTGCCAGGCATAGCCCTCGGCGATCGGCAATCCGCCGCCGCGATTGATTTCCGGCAGACGGGCGAGTTCGGTAAAGGGAATATCCGTGATCCGAGCCCCGGCCGCGGACAGGCGCGACAGGGTCCCGGCGAAGGTCGCCGATACCGTTTCGTCCATATCGTCGAGCACGAAGGTCTGCGGCACCGCGAGGCGAAGACCCGCGAGGCCGATCTCATCGACGGGTCGGGTTTGTTCTCCGGCGAAGATCGCATCGACAATGGAGCAGCAGTCGACGGTGGCCGCCAGCGGTCCCACGGAATCGAGACTGCGCGACAGCGGTACGATACCGTCCAGCGGTATCCGGCGCGCCGTCGGCTTCAGCCCGGTAAGCCCGCAGGCCGCGGCGGGCATGCGCACCGAGCCCGCGGTGTCGGTGCCGAGCGCGGCCGCCGCCATGCCATCGGCCACCGAGACCGCGGCGCCGGAGGACGAGCCGCCGGGTGCGCGGCCGACATCGCGCTCCCAGGGATTGCGCGGTGTGCCGTAGTGGGTATTAAGCCCCAAGCCGCCGAGTGCGAACTCGACCATATTCGTGCTGCCGACGATAATCGCGCCGGCGGCGCGCAGACGGGCCACGACCGGCGCATCGTGATCGGCGGGCGGCGCGTCGTTGAGGGCGATGGAGCCGGCATGGGTGGTCAGGCCCTCGATATCGCATAGATCCTTCACCGATACGGGAATACCGTCGAGCGGCGAACGGACAACGCCGGCCGTGCGCAGAATATCGCTGGCGTCGGCGGCCGCGCGCGCGGTATCGGCGAAAACCTGGATGAACGCTCTTGAGCCTTCACCCGACGAATCCGCGATGCGATCCAGCGCCGTTTCGGTCAGTTTCCGACTTGTGGTCGTACCCTCGGCGAGTTCCCGCGCGAGTTGAGCAAGCGTCTTCATGGCCGTCACATCGTTATCTTCGTCTGCCGGAGTCATATACCGGAAGCTGTGCTTCGTCCATTAGGTGGCGGGTGGAGAATTAATTTTTGGCTCGAGCAAGACGATCTGAATTCGGCGGGAATCCACGAGCAATCATCGGAATTAGTACAAAAATAAGCCGAATTCTTCATTTTGATTTACGAACTGGTAACGGCCGGGCGACTAAGTTTGTCTGTGATGGTCGGGTTATTTTCAACCCACCGTATTCAGCCAAGTGGGCCGGAATGACTGGCGCGCGGCGGATTTT
>CAZPMO010000063.1:0-12540 GCA_964587515.1 uncultured Rhodospirillaceae bacterium
CCGCGCCGCGCCAAAAAACGCGCGGCGGCGGCGGCGAAGCACGCAATCGCGCTTTTCATATCGGTCGCGCCGCGCCCGAGCAGAATATTGCCGCGCAGTTCGGCCGCGAACGGATCGACCGACCAGGACTCGGCGTTGCCCACCGGCACCACGTCGGTATGGCCGGCGAAGCAGAAATTGCGGCCGCCGGTGCCCCAGCGGGCATAGAGATTGCCGATATCGGGCGTGGCCTCGTCGGAGAAATCGAGACGCCGGCACTGGAAGCCGATCGGCTCGAGCGACATCTGAAGGGCGGCCAGCGCGCCGCCGTCCTCGGGCGTGACGCTGGGGCAGCGGATCAGCGTCCGGGCAAGCTCCAGCGCATCGAGGACGGTATTCAATCGCGCAACAATTCGTTGATCGACGTCTTCGAGCGGGTCTGCGCATCGACCTGCTTGACGATGACCGCGCAGTAAAGACTGGGCCCCGACTCGGCCGGCAGGGAGCCCGGCACCACCACGGAAAACGCGGGTACCCGCCCGAAATGTATCTCGCCGGTGGCGCGATCGACGATCTTGGTGGATGCGCCGATGAAGACGCCCATCGCCAAGACCGAACCGGTTTCGATCAGCACGCCCTCGGCGACCTCCGAACGCGCCCCGACGAAGCAGTTATCCTCGATGATCACCGGATCGGCCTGCAACGGTTCCAGCACGCCGCCGATCCCGGCGCCGCCCGAAATATGGCAGTCCTTGCCGATCTGGGCGCAGGAGCCGATCGTCGCCCAGGTGTCGACCATGGTGCCCGAATCCACATAGGCGCCGAGATTGACGAAGCTCGGCATCAACACGACATTGGGCGCGATATAGGCGGAGCGCCGCACCACGCAGTTGGGGACGGCGCGGAAGCCGGCCTCGCGGAAATTGCTTTCATCCCAGCCGGCGAATTTCGGCGCGACCTTGTCGAACCACGGCGCCGCGCCGCGCGCCGGGTCGGTGGGCCCGCCGGGCATCGGCGCCATGTCGTAAATGCGAAACGACAGCAGCACCGCCTTCTTCAGCCACTGATTGACCCGCCATGCGCCGCCATCCTTCTCGGCGACCCGGAATTGGCCGGCGTCGAGCCCGTCGAGCGCCGCCTCGATGGCATCGCGCGTGGGCCCCGTGGTCGCCGGGGAAATCCCGTCGCGTTCCTCCCAGGCGGCGTCGATCACCGCTTGCAGTTCAACAGCTTCCATTGGCGTCAGACCGTCCGTTTATCAATGCTTTGGGCAACATAGCCGGACCGCCCCCGCTGTCAATACGAGCCGAGCAACCCCTCGATCCAGGCCACCAGATCGTCGGTGACGTGATCGATGTATTCGGCCTGCGGGATATCACGGGCCCATTCCGCATTTGTCTTCATCCACACCGTCGACATGCCAAGTTGCGCCGCCGGTTCCAGATTTTTAGCGATGTCGTCGACCATTACCGCGCGCGTCGCGTCGACGCCATACTGGCGGCACAACGCCTCATAGGCCTCGTCGGCCGGTTTCGGGAGATAATCGGCGGCGGCGATATCGTGGATCGCCTCGAAATGGTCTTCCATGCCGATACGGCCGAGCACTTCGGTCGCATGGTTCGCGAAGGCGTTGGTATAGATGATCTTGCGGCCAGGCAGCCGCGCGATGGCGCCGGCCAGCGCGTGGTCGGGCTGCATGTCGCGGTAAAGCTCCGGCCGCGTCATATATTCCACATAGGCGCGCGGATCGAGCCCGTGATGGATCATCAGGCCGCGCAGCGTCAGACCGTGCTGGCGGAAATAATCCTTCTGGATCACGCGCGCCTGTTTGTGATCGACGCCAAGAAACTCGGCGACGAAATCGCGCAACAACTCGTCTACCCGCGCGTGCATATCCGCGCTGGCCGAATACAGCGTGTTGTCCAGATCGAAAATCCAGGTGTCGATTTCGGTGGGGTCCATACCCTCAAAATGGCCCTAGACCCCCACGCCGGCAAGGCTTTTCGCCGCGCGCCACGAAAGGAAACATTAACGGAACCTTATTATCCTCGCCGCTCAAACCTTCCGTACCGGGGGGTATTGGTCCAAACCTCTTCGAGGGCGTCACCCCACGGCATGAGCAGCTCTTTACAAGCATCTCCCGCCGATATTTCCTATGTCGATTTATTAAGGCGCGAACGGGACAGGTTCGTGGCGCTGGCCTTTTGCGCGGCCGACGTGCTGCTCGAGGTCGATAAGGACCATAAAATCGTCTATGCCGCCGGCGCGACTGTCGCGCTGACCGGCGTCGTGCCCCAGGATTTGAACGGCCGCGCCCTGCTCGACATCATCACCCAGGATGACCGCGCGCTGCTAAGCGAACTCATTCGCGGCATGGGTGCCGGCAAGCGGCTCGATCCGGTGCCGATGCGACTTGTGGGAGCGGACGGCCCGACGCCGCGGCTTCTGCTGACCGGTTATCTGCTTCCCGAACTGCCGGACTCGCTGTTCTTCGCGCTGCGCCTCGGCGCCGACGCCAGGACCATGCCGGTGCTGAACGCCAGGGGGCGCGACCCGGGCACCGGTCTTTATGATGGCGAAGTATTCGCCAAACTGGCCGGCGAGCGCATCCAGGCCGCCAAGCGCCAGGGCGACGGCGCGCTGTTGACCATGCTGCGCCTTGAAGGCTATGCCCGCGTGAGCAAGCGCCTTGGCAAGGACGCGGGCGAACAGCTCGACCGGACGATCAGCGCCTGCTTGCGTGTCGGTGCGGGCGCGTCGGACACGGTCGGACGCTTCGACCCGGAGAATTACGGGTTCGTCCACAAGCCCGGTGTCGATATCGACGATATCCGCGGCCGCATTGAGCAACATATCAAGGACACCGACCCCGAGGGCGTGGGAGTCGGCGTGCGGGCCGGCACCATCAGCCCCGACGGCTATGACGTCTCCGATCTGGACCTGATAAAGGCCCTACATTTTACGATCCGTCAGTTTTGCGCCGAGGACGACGCCGAGATCGCCATCGCCAGCATGTCCGACAATCTTCATCACGGGGTCGAGGAAAATTCGCGAAAACTGACGGATTTCAAGGCAATCGTGTCGGAGTCGAATTTCGATGTCGCCTTCCAGCCGATTGTCGATATCTCGACCCGAAGAATCAGCCACTACGAGGCCCTCGCCCGGTTCGGCGGCGGGTCCGAACGCTCACCCTACGAGTTTATTACGTTTGCCGAGGATACCGGGCTGATCTGCGATTTCGATTTCGCCATGTGCCAGAAACTGATCGCCTGGTTGACGCGCCAGAACGAGGCGGGAAACCGGTTCAGGATCGCCATGAATCTGTCCGGCCGGTCGGTCGACAACACCGCGTTTCTCGCCGCGATTCAGAACCTGCTCGACGCTCACGGCGATATCCGCGCCCAGCTGTTGATCGAAATCACCGAATCGGCCCGTATCAGCGACCTCAATCTTACCAACCGGTTCATTCAGAGCCTTCGGAAATCCGGCCACATGGTGTGTCTCGACGATTTCGGTGCGGGGGCGGCGGCGCTCCGCTATCTCCACGATCTCGATGTCGACGTGGTGAAAATCGACGGACAGTACATTCAGGGCGCGGCGAAGAGCCGGAAGATGCGCGCATTCCTGAAGGCCATCGCCGGGCTGTGCACCGAACTCGGCATCACGACCGTGGGCGAAATGGTCGAAGACGAGGAAACGGTGGAAATTCTGAAGAGCTGCAAGATCGCATACGGACAAGGTTATTTTTACGGAAGACCGTCGCTGGACCTCGATGATTTCAAGGAGCTCGCGGCCAGCGCGCCCCCTGCGAAGTCCGGCGTGCCAAAGTCGCGGACAAATTGACGTGAGCAGCGGCATATGTTTCTGAACCGGATATTCGAAATGGGCAATCCTCGGCACCAGGCCGCTGGTGGCGAGGACGAGAGCTCCGTTGGGGCGGGGTTCGCCGTCGACGGGATATTCGATCGCGACCCCGTTCCGGTCGGCTTCCTCGATGGTGACGGACGCATCGCCTCCTCCAACCCGGCCTTCAACCAGTTGTGGGCGCTCGATGGCGCGGCCGACGCCATCGCCGGACGGGTCCGTGAGGCGATTGCCTCGGGCACCGCGCGCCGCGAGGAGGTCGACTTTTCCACCCTGGGCGAGGCGAGCGCGGCGGAACATGCAGCCGGCGTCTGGGAATTCATCATCCTGCCGCTGCCCGGCGGCGATGGCGCGCTGGTCCAGGCCCATGACACGTCGCGCGACCACGCCTTGCGCGACGCGCTGGTCGATTCGCGACGGCGCTATAAGGACTTGGTCGAGATTTCCAGCGACTTCGTATGGGAAACCGGCGCCGACGGCAATTTCGCCTTTGTCTCGCCGGGTGGCGCGATCGGCTATGCGCCGGACGACATGATCGGGCGTCATCCGGTGAGCTTCGTGCCCGACACCATGCCGACCGAATCGGCGTTGCCTTTTCTCGCCACGAACAGGATCACCGATGTCGATATCTGGTTCCGCCGCGCCGACGACCGGGTTGCTCTCCTGGTCGCCTCGGCGACGCCGATTTTCGGTGAAGACGGTGGGTGGCTCGGGGCGCGCGGCGTCTGCCGCGACATCACGGAAGCGCGCGAACGCGACCAGGCGCTCGCCGCGGCCCGGACCCGCGAAGGCCTGCTTGCCCACATCATTCGCGGCATGCACGACGAGATTGATCCGACGAAGACTTTGACGACGGCGGCGACGGAGACGGCGCAGGCGCTGTCGGCGGTCAATGGGCGGATTTATCGCGGCGACCCGAAGGCCGGCTTTGCGTTGGACTCCGAGTTCGGCGCGCCGCCGATCGACGATGATCTCGAGCAATCGCTGCTGGCGCGCGCGGCGGTCGATGGCGAACCCATCATGGCCGCCGACGCCGACCGTCATCTGATGTGCGTCGCGACCAGCTATCGCAAGCAGATCAACGGCGCGATCTCTGTCACCCGCGCCGCCGACGCCGGCCCGTGGACGCATGAAGACGTCACCCTGGCGCGCGAAGTGGCGATGCAACTCGCGATCGCCATCGAACAGATCGATTATCACAACCGGCTTGAGACCATGTCGCGCACCGACGAAATGACCGGGCTGCTCAACCGGCGCGCCTTTCTCGCCGATCTGGACGCGCGCATTAACGGCAATCTCCGGACACCGGGCGCCGGCGCCTTGTTTTTCGTCGATCTCGATAATTTCAAACTGGTCAACGATGTGCATGGACATCAGCGCGGTGACGAGGCGCTGATCGCGGTATCGTCGGTGCTGCGCGCCAACACCCGCCCGGGCGACCTTGTCGCCCGTTTCGGCGGCGACGAATTCGCGCTCTGGCTGGACCGCACGGAGGAGCAGGCCGCCGTTGATCGCGCCGAGGAACTGCTGTCGGCCGCGAAGGTTCTGCGGGAATTTTCCGGCGACGAGGCGCGCCCCCTCGGCATGTCGATCGGCATCGCGCCGTGGAAGCCGGGCGCCGCCGAGACCATCGACGACCTCACCAACCGCGCCGACGAAGCGATGTACGAAATCAAGCACGGCTCCAAAAGCGGTTATGTCGTGGCGAGCGAGCCACCGACGCCGGCGGTCTCATAGGGAAAGCATCCAGATGGACGGCATGCTCACGAAACTTTTCAACTTCCGCCGTGACGACGGCGCGCTGATGGATTACGACGAGGCGAAGCGGCTCGCCGGCAACGACAAGCCGGGCGTGCGGCGCAAGCTCGCGAAACGCGGCGACGTACAACCTGAAATTCTCTATTTCCTGGCCGAGGATTCGGCGCCGGAAGTGCGCCGCGAAATCGCGGCCAACGCCTCGACGCCGGTGCAGGCCGATCTGCTGCTGGCGCGCGACAATGACGACGAGGTGCGCTGTCATGTTGCGACAAAGATTTCTTCCCTCGCCCCGACGCTGACCGACGAAGAACAGGCGCGGGTCGGCGATCTGGTCACGGAAATTCTGCAAACCCTGGCCGGCGACCAAGTCTCCCGCGTCCGTCGCATCCTGGCCGAAGAGCTGAAGGACACCGCCGACGTCTCGCCCGCCGTGATCGAGCGCCTGGCCCGTGACGACGATCTTTCCGTGGCCGGGCCGGTCCTCGAAAATTCACCCCTGTTGAGCGATGAGATCCTGCTGGAGATCATCGAAAGTCCAACGGTGCAGGGAGCATTGAGCGCGATTTCGAACCGCCAGGGTCTGGACGAGACGTTGAGCGATGCGATCGTGCGCACCAGCGACGAAGACGCCGTGACCGCGCTGCTCGCCAATTCCAGCGCTCAGATCCGCGAGGAGACGCTGGACGATCTGGTCGACCGATCGGAATCGGTGTCGGCCTGGCACGCGCCGCTGATCGCCCGCCCGACGCTCTCTTCGCGCGCGATCCGGGGTCTCGCCGAATTCGTGACCGACAACCTGCTCGATAAGCTCGAAAAACGCGAAGACATCGCGCCGGAACTCGCACGCTCGTTATCCAGCGTCGTGCGCGACCGTCTCGACACCGATCCCGATTCCGATCGTCCCTCGAAAGACGGGGGTCCATCGGACCGGGAGCGCGCCCAGGCGTTGTTGGCGAACGGATCACTCGATGAGGCCGCCGTCAACGCCGCGCTCGACAAAGGCGATCGCGGCTTCGTCACCGCGGCGCTGGCGCTGCGATCTGAACTGCCGCTCGAAATAATTCAAAAAGTCGTTCAGATGGCCAGCGCCAAAGGGGTCGTCGCCCTTGCCTGGAAAGCGGGCTTCAGCCCGCGCTGCGCCGTCCAGCTGCAGCTCCGTCTCGCGCGGATCGCGCCGGCATCGGTTTTAAAACCCGCGTCCGGCGGCGGATATCCGCTCAACGAAGAACAGATGAGCTGGCAGATCGACTTCTTTACCGGCTAGAATTCAATTGTTTTAGACGGCGCCAATTCCACGAAATTCCGAAAAGCCTTAGCCGGCGGTGAAGCCCTCTGGCAGCCCATATTTTTCGATATAGGCAGAGGCGAAATCCATCGGATTGATCAACAGCGGCGGATATCCGCCGTTTCGCGTGACATCGGCGATGATTGCGCGCGCGAACGGAAACAGGTGCCGCGCGCCCTCGATCAGCAGCACCGGCTGGATATCCGCTTCGGTCATGCCGTTCAGCGTGATGATCCCGCAATAAGTAAGCTCGACGATGAACACCGAGGTTTCGCCGTTCTTCGCCTCCCCCCGGATGAACAGCGTGACCTCGTAGATATCACCCTGAAGAGCCTGAGCAGACGGGTTGATCTCGAGATCGATCGACGGCGCTTCGTTCATGGTCGCCAGCGCTTCCGGCCCGAGCGGATTTTCGAACGAAAGATCCTTGATATACTGCGCGCCGATCGTCAGTGGCGTCTGCACGGCGCCGGCGTCTTCCGCGCCGCCGTTGGATTCTTCGGTCGATTCTTGTGATTCGTCGGCCATCGCTAACTCCCTTTTCGAGCAGCCCGTGGCTACCATGGATGGCCCGGGCAAACAACTGTGTCACTCCGCCGCGCATCGCGGCTGGGGTCACTCCGCCTTGGGCGATGGCTGGGTTGGATCGATTCTGATGTGTTCGCCGTTGGCGGCGCGGTGGCCGGTCAGGGCGCGAATGACGCCCCAATGGGTAATCACCGCGACAGAGCCCCAATCGGGCGTTTCCGCCATGCGATCGCGGAAACGGTGGCATCGGTCCTCGAATATGGACGGGTGTTCCTCTTCAGGGTGCCACCAGACCTCGTCGATATGATCGAACCCGTAAGCGCGCCATTTTGCCTCGAGTTTAGAGCGGATCGTGCCGACATCGCATGAAAACGCGGTGCGTTCACGCACCATCTCCTCGACCGTGACCGGCAAATCGAGCGCACAGGCAACGATCTCGGCGGTCTCCAGCGCCCGGCTATAGGGGCTCGCGATCAGGCGCGTGATCGATTCGCCGCGCAGCTTTTCGGCCGCCTCCCGCGCCTGTCGGCGGCCCTGATCGGTCAGCCGGGGGTCGCGCACCCCCGGATCGCGCCGGGTCGCGCCGAAAATGACATTGAACGCGGTCTGGCCGTGACGCAGGAGAATCATTTGTTCCGTTTCCCGTTTTCCGCCTGATCACGATTTTTGTTGGGTGGCCGCACTTCTTCGAACTTGCCCTCGATGACGAGCCCCCGATCGGGCTCGCCATGGTCCGGCTGCTCCGGGCCACGGTTATTGTTTCGCGGGCCAGGCCCGCTGGGACCATAAAACATTTCGACGCGACCGGCGGAGACCATCCACCGCCGCACCATTCGCTGCACGAACCAGCGCACCGGCAGCACGAAAAGCGCGAGACCGATGGCGTCCGTCACGAAACCGGGCGTCAGCAACAGCGCGCCGGCGAACAGCAGACACAGACCGTCGAAAACCTGCTGCATTGGAAATTCCTGCCGCGCCAGGCTTTCCTGCGCCTTTTGCAGCGTCGCGATCCCCTGCATGCGCAGCAACCAGGTGCCGGCAAACGCCGTCGCGACCACGACCGCCAACGTCGGCCAAAGCCCGATCAGACCGCCGATTTCTATGAAAACGGCGATTTCCACGATCGGCGTCGCAATAAATGCGATCAGCAGGACGATTGCCATGCTTGCGATTTCCCGGTTTAACGCCTATCTACAGTTTTGCGCTGGTTTGCGGGCTACTTCGATAATCATTCGGCGACGCTCGGACGACGGTTTAGCCAAGGTGAGCGTCCGCGTCCAGTCATCGCGGCGCGAAAGGCTGCGTTTATGAACGACGGGTTTCAGTTTCTAGATATTATCTTTTTCGCGATGATCGCGGCCTTTCTGGTATTGCGATTACGCAGCGTGTTGGGCCGCCGCACCGGCAACGAGCGACGCCCGCGCGAAGACACCACCCAGCGCCGCCAGAACGGCGAGGATGACGGCAACGTCATTGAGATGCCGGAGCGGGCGAGCGCGGCAAATGACAGCGAAGCGCCGTTCGATGAGGATGCCGAGGACGATCCCATCGCGGCGGGGCTGGCCGAGATACAGGCCGCTGACCGTTCGTTCGAATACAACGAATTTGTCGGCGGCTCCCGCGCCGCGTTCGAGATGGTCGTGCATGCATTCGCCACCGGCGACACGGGCACGCTGCGTTCGCTGTTGAGCGACGAAGTGTATGAGAACTTCCAGTCGGCCATCCAGACGCGACTGGAGGCCGGCGAGACCCTCGAAACGACGGTTATTTCCGTCAAATCCGCCGATGTCATCGAAGCCGAGATGCGCGGCCGCATGGCGATCGTCACGGTCAAGTTCGTGACCGAACAGGTCAATGTGACGCGTGACACCGAGGGTCATGTCATTGACGGCGATCCCAACCAAGTCACCGATGTCACCGATATCTGGTCCTTTGCGCGCAACACCCGCGCCCGTGATCCCAATTGGAAACTGATCGAGACGCGCAGCCCCAACTAGGGCTATTCATCAAACTGTGCGCGATCTTCGCCGTGGGCGTACTGACCGCGTGCGCGCCGCGCGTCACCGACAAGCTGATTCTCGCTCCTGTATCCTTCGACCAGGTGCCGGGCTGGGCCGCCGACGACCACGCGGCGGCGCTGCCGGCGCTGAGACGGTCCTGCCCGTCAAATGTCAACGCGAGCGCCAAATGGAAACCGGTCTGCGCCGCGCTCGCCGCGCTTCCCGATGGCGACCGTCATCGGGCGCGTCGGTTCTTTGAAAAATGGTTCACGCCGCATCGCGCCTCCAATGGAGGCGAGGAACAAGGCCTGTTCACCGGCTATTTCGAGCCCGAGCTTCACGGCGCGCGGGCCCGGGGTGGGCGTTACACGGTTCCGCTGTACGCCCGGCCGCCGGATCTGGTGGCTGTCAATCTCGGCAAATTCCGCGAGAAGCTTGCCGGCGAAAGAATCGCGGGCCGGGTCAACGCCGGCAGGCTGGAACCATTCGAAACCCGCGCCGCGATCGATAAAGGCGCGCTGGCCGGACGCGGCCTTGAATTGCTGTGGGTCGATGATGCAATTGACGCGTTCTTCCTGCATATCCAGGGATCAGGGCGGGTGGTGACGCCGGACGGCGGCACGGTGCGCGTCGGCTATGCGGCCAGCAACGGCCATCCTTATTTCGCCATCGGACGCGACCTGGTCGCACGCGGCGCGATCCCCGTCGAGCGCATTTCAATGCAATCGATCCGCGCATGGATGGCGGCGCATCCCGCCGCCGCCCGCGATTTGATGGCGCGCAACCCGTCATACATCTTTTTCCGCGAAATCAATGGCGACGGCCCGATCGGCACCCAGGGCGTCGCCTTGACGCCGGGCCGCAGCCTCGCGGTCGACCGTGTTTTCATCGGTCTCGGCTCGCCGGTGTGGCTTGATACCGTCGATCCGCTCGACCCGGCGCGGGCGCTGCGCCGGCTGATGATCGCCCAGGATACCGGCGGCGCGATCCGAGGACCGGTGCGGGGTGATGTGTTCTGGGGCCACGGTGCCGAGGCGGCGCGCCGCGCCGGCCAGATGAAATCGTCGGGACGGTATTTCATTCTGCTCCCGAAATGAAGCGCGCCGCGCTCTTTTGCCTGATCGCCTTCGCCAGCGCGCCGGCGCAGGGCGACCGGCTGAAGCTTTCCCATTATGCGGTCGATCTTCACCCGGAGAATGCCGATATCCAGCAAATCGGCGCGCTGACGTTTCGGGGCGGCCTCGAACTCGGCTCAGATGATTCCCGGTTCGGCGGCCTGTCCGGTTTGCTGGTCGCCGGCGACGGGCGGACCATGATCGCGGTCGGCGACAAGGGCCATTGGGTTTCGATGCGTCTCGATTACGATGATGATGGGCGTCTTGCCGGGGCCGGCGACGGCAGGATTGGCGCGATCGCATCACGCGAGGCGGGACGCGCCGTTCGCGGTGGGTGGCGCGATGCCGAAGCGCTGGCCCGCATGGGGGAGTCCATCCTGGTGGCCTTCGAGGGCCGCCACCGCATCTGGCGTTATGAGGGTGGAAGCGCGGCGCTCGCGCGGCCGCCCAGGCGGTTCCCGACGCCGCGCGAGATCCGGCACGCGCCGGGCAATGGCGGCATGGAGGCGTTGACCGCGCTGGCCGATGGAAGGTTGCTGGCGATCAGTGAAAAGCTCGCGGTATTTTCCGATCAGGTCGGCGCGTGGCTGTGGACGGGCAAAAAATGGCGTCCGGCGCGCTATCAGCGCAGCGGCCAATTCTATCCGACCGGCGCGGCGACACTGCCCAATGGCGACGTGCTGGTGCTGGAGCGCCGCTTCACCTGGGTCGGCGGGGTCGCCTCGCGGATCGTGCGGATTTCCGGCTCGGAGATCCGCCCCGGGGCGTGGCTTCGCGGCAAGGAAATCGTCGTGATCGATCCGCCCTTCACGGTGGAGAATTTCGAGGCCATTGCGGCGCGTGCCGCACCGGACGGGACGGTGCTGATCTATCTGCTGTCCGACGACAATTTCCATTCGCTGCAGCACACCCTGCTTTTGATGTTCGCGCTTAAGGGTTAGACTTCGGCCAAGGATCATTACACCTTCAGGAAACGGCCCCGTGCCCGCCGCCAGCAAACCCGACATCGGCCTGTTCGTCACCTGTCTCGTCGATCTATTCCGCCCCGTGGTGGGCTTCGCCGCCGTGCATCTGCTCGAAGAAGCGGGCTGCCGGGTGACGGCGCCCGACGCCCAGACTTGTTGCGGCCAGCCCGCCTATAACGCCGGCGCGCGCGATCTCGCCGCCGCGATCGCGCGCGATGTGATCGTGGCCTTCGAGGAATTCGACTATGTGGTCGCGCCTTCCGGGTCCTGCGCCGCGATGCTGCGCCGCCATTTCCCGGAACTGCTGGCCGACGATCCGGAGATGGCGCCACGCGCCCGGGCGCTCGCCGACAAGAGCTGGGAGCTGGTCTCGTTTCTCACTGACATACGCGGCATCGCGCCCGACGCAAAAGAATTCGATGGCGTCGTCGCCTATCACGACGGCTGTTCGGGGCTGCGCGAGCTTGGCGTGCGCGATCAGCCGCGCCGCCTGCTCGACGCCGTGCCCGGGCTGGAGCGCCGCGAGCTTGCCGGCGCCGATGTGTGCTGCGGCTTCGGCGGCGCGTTCTGCGTGAAATATCCGCCGATCTCCGGCGCGATGGTCGACGACAAGGCCACCGACATCGTCGCCAGCGGCGCCGATACGGTGCTGGCGGGCGAGCTCGGCTGTCTGATGAACATCGCCGGGCGGCTGAGCCGCACAGGCGCGCCGGTCCGCGCCCGCCATGTGGCCGAGGTGCTGGCCGGCATGGCCGACGGCCCGGCGATCGGCGAAGCGGGCGAGGAGTAAGCGCGCCGTGGAACCGACGACCCGCGATTTCTCCGAAAACAGCCGGCGCGCGGTGGGTGATGCGCGTCTGCGCGCGGCGCTTTCCCGGCTGGGCCGCGATTCACGCGCCAGCCGCGCCGAAATTGAGCGCAGACTTCCGGAATTCGAGTCCCTGCGGGACACCGGCCGCGAAATCCGCGATCACGCGCTGGCCCATCTCGATTTCTATCTGGAGGCGTTCGAGGAGAAAGTCGTCGGTCTCGGCGGTCATGTTCAC
>CAZPMO010000063.1:12550-24226 GCA_964587515.1 uncultured Rhodospirillaceae bacterium
GGTGCGCCACCGCCGAAGACGCGCGGCGCGCGGTGCTCGATATCTGCCGCGCTCGCGGCGCGCGGCGCGTCGCCAAGGGTAAATCGATGCTGTCCGAGGAGATCGCGCTCAACGATTTCCTCGCCGAGAACGACATCGAGGCGGTCGAGACCGATCTCGGCGAATATATCCTCCAGCTTCGCGGCGAGACCCCGAGCCACATCGTGATGCCGGCTATCCACCTCACCCAGGACGGCATCGCGGACACCTTTCGGGACGCCCATTCCACGCTCGATCCCGACCGGTCCCTGGACGAAGCGCGCCAACTCACCGACGAGGCGCGGGCCACGCTCCGCGAGAGTTTCCTCGAAGCCGAGATCGGCATCACCGGCGCGAATTTTCTGATTGCCCAGACCGGCAGCGCGGTGATCGTCACCAACGAAGGCAACGGCGATCTGGTGCAGACGCTGCCGCCGGTCCATATCGTGCTGGCCAGCATCGAAAAAGTGATCCCGACGCCCGAGGACGCGACGACGCTGCTGCGCCTGCTGGCGCGCTCGGCGACCGGCCAGGAGATCACGTGCTACACCACCTTCGCCACCGGCCCGCGGCGCGACGGCGACCCCGACGGACCGGAGGAATATCACGTGGTCCTGATCGACAACGGCCGCGGCGACATGCTGGGCGGCGAGTTCCGCGAGGCGCTGCGCTGTATCCGTTGCGGCGCCTGCCAGAGCCTGTGCCCGGTTTACGGCGCGATCGGCGGGCACGCCTATGGCTGGGTCTATGCCGGGCCGATTGGCGCGGTGCTGACGCCGACGCTGATCGGGCTGGAAGCCGCGCGCGACCTGCCGGAAGCCTCGTCATTCTGCGGCGCCTGCGAAGCCGCGTGCCCGGTGCGCATCCCGCTGCCGGGCCTGCTGCGACGCTGGCGCGAACGCGCCCACCGGCAGCGGGTTTCGGGCTCGCGCGCGCGGCTCGGCCTAGCCGCCTGGGGCTGGCTCGCGAGACACCCGCGCACCTATCGGATCGCGACCCGCATCGCTATGGCGGTCCTGGCGCGCCTCGGGCGGCGATCGGGCTCGCTCCGAAAACTCCCCTTCGCGTCGGCCTGGACCGAGGCGCGCGATTTCCCGGCGCCCCAGGGCGCGACGTTCCTCGACCGCTGGCGGTCGTCATGCCCCGACCCTCGGCGGTCGTCATGACCGATGCGCGCGACGCCATCCTCGCGCGCATCCGCCGCGCCAATGGAGCCGAGGCGCGCGGCGCCAACGAGATCGCCGCCCTGCGCCATCGTCTGGTCTCGGTTCCCGATCATCCGATTCCGGCGCGCGCGCAAGGTGCGAGAGACAAGCTGGTCGAAAGCTTCGTCGCCATGGCCGAGGAGGCCTCGGCCGAGATACTGCGCCTCGCCGACCCGGACCTTGTCCCGGGCGCGGTGGCGGATTATCTCGCGCGCCACGATTTGCCCGGGGCGGTGGCAATGTCCCCCGCCGAGGCGCTCGACGCTTATCCGTGGCGAAATGCGCCCGCGCTGTCGATCCGCCGGGGCCCGGCCCAACCCGATGATCCGGTTTCGGTGACGCCGGTGTTCGCGGCCATCGCCGAGACCGGAACGCTGATGGTCCATTCCGGCGCGGCGACGCCGCATGCGCTGCATTTCCTGCCCGATACCCATATCGCGATCTTGCGCGCGGACGATATCGTCGGCGGCTATGAAGAGGCCTGGGCGGCGCTGCGGGCGCGCTTCGCGGTACCACCGCGCGGGGTCACGCTGATCACCGGCCCGTCGCGGTCCAGCGATATCGAGCGTTCGCTGCAGATCGGCGTTCACGGCCCGCGCCGGCTGGCGGTGGTTCTGATCGATGGCGAAGAAACCTGACCAGGGCGGCCGGCGCGGCCGCGCAACCCCGGGCCCTACCGCCGACGAGTCCCGTCTGTTCGAGGACGCCATGCGCGACGTGGAACCGCTCGATGCGGACGACCGCGCGCCGCGAACCCCGCCGCGCGCCAAACCGCCGCGCGAAGCAGTGGCCGCGCGCCGCGCCGCCACCCCGGCGAAACCCGTGCGCGCGCTCAAGGCCGGCGAGCCCCTGGACCTCGATCGCCGCACCATGGACAGGCTGCGGCGCGGCCAGATCCGTCCCGAGGGACGCCTCGATCTGCACGGCATGACACGCGACCGGGCGCACGCGGCGTTGCATGATTTCATCGCGACCTCCCATGCGGCGGGAAAGCGTTGCGTCATCGTGATCACGGGACGCGGGCGCGCGTCGTTCGGCGGCGGCGTGCTGCGCGCCGAGACGCCGCGCTGGCTCAACCTGGACTCGATCCGGCCGATGGTGCTGGGATTCGCCGAAGCGCACCCGAAAGACGGCGGCGCCGGCGCTCTTTACGTGCTGCTGCGGCGAAGCGCGCGGCTGGGCTAGAGAATGAACTTGGAGAGGTCCGCGTCCTTGGCGAGATCGGCGACCCGTTCACTCACATAAGCCGCATCGATCGTGATGGTCTCGTCCGCCCGGTCGGTCGCGGTGAAGCTGATCTCGTCGAGCATACGTTCCATGATGGTATGCAGGCGGCGCGCGCCGATATTCTCGACCGCGCGGTTGACCTCGGCGGCGAGCTTGGCGATCTCGGCGATGGCGTCGTCGGTAAAATTCAGCGTCACCTGTTCGGTCGCCATCAGGGAGGTGTATTGCCGGATCAGGTTGGCTTCCGGTTCTGTCAGAATGCGGCGGAAATCGTCCTCGCCGAGCGCCTGAAGCTCGACCCGGATGGGCAACCGCCCCTGGAGCTCGGGCAGCAGGTCCGACGGTTTGGCGAGATGGAACGCGCCCGACGCGATGAACAGGACATGGTCCGTCTTCACCGAGCCGTGCTTGGTGGCGACCGTGGTTCCCTCGATCAGCGGCAGCAGGTCGCGCTGCACGCCTTCGCGGCTGACATCGGCGCCGTAACGATCGGAGCGCGCGGAAATCTTATCGATCTCATCGAGAAAGACGATGCCGTTCTGTTCGACCGAATCGATCGCCTCACGGGTCACCGCATCCTCATCGAGTAACTTGTCGGCTTCTTCCTCGACCAGCAAATCGTGGGAATCCGCGACCGTCAGGCGGCGCGGCTTGGTGCGATCGCCGAACGCCTTGCCGAATATATCGCCGAGATTGACCATGCCCATCTGCGCGCCCGGCATGCCCGGGACCTCGAAAGTCGGCATGCCGCCGCCGCCGGAATCGGTCACGTCGATCTCGATTTCCTTGTCGTCGAGTTTTCCCTCGCGCAGCATGACCCGGAATTTCTGACGCGTCTCGCTGCTCGCGTTCTCGCCAACCAGCGCGTCCAGCACCCGTTCCTCGGCCTGGATTTCCGCCTTGGCGGTAACCTCCTTGCGTTGGCGCTCGCGCACCATATGAAGGGCGATTTCGACCAGGTCACGGACGATCTGTTCGACGTCGCGACCGACATAGCCGACCTCGGTGAACTTGGTCGCCTCGACCTTCAGGAACGGCGCCTGGGCAAGCCTGGCGAGGCGGCGCGCGATTTCGGTCTTGCCGACGCCGGTCGGGCCGATCATCAGGATGTTCTTGGGCAGAACCTCCTCGCGCAGATCCTCGGGAAGCTGTTGACGCCGCCAGCGGTTGCGCAGCGCAATCGCAACCGAACGCTTGGCGTCGTCCTGGCCCACGATATAGCGGTCGAGTTCGGATACGATTTCGCGCGGGCTGAAATTGGTCACAGGCTTTCCAAGGTCACGTTTTCATTGGTGTAGATACAGATGCCGGCCGCGATTTCCATCGCCTTGCGGGCGACCTCTTCGGCGCTCATGCCGTCGACCTCCATCAGGGCGCGCGCCGCGGCCAGTGCGTAAGCCCCACCCGATCCGATACCGATCAGCGCGTCTTCGGGTTCCAGCACGTCGCCGGTGCCGGACAGCACCAGCGAGACATCCTTGTCGCAGACCGCCATCATCGCTTCCAGGCGACGCAAATAGCGGTCGGTGCGCCAGTCCTTGGCAAGTTCGACGCAGGCGCGGGTGAGCTGACCGGCATGCTCCTCGAGCTTGCCCTCCAGCCGTTCGAACAGGGTGAATGCGTCCGCCGTCGCGCCCGCGAAGCCCGCTATCACCGAGCCGTCACCTAGGGTGCGCACCTTGCGCGCGTTCGATTTCATCACCGTCTGACCAAAGGTCACCTGGCCATCGCCGGCGACCACCACTTTGCCGTTCTTCCTCACCGAAAGAATGGTTGTGCCGTGCCAGTTCGTTGTGTCGTCCGAAGCCATATTCATCCGATTGTTGTTTGCGGCCGCCGCCGGGGAGGCCGCCCGAAAGGCTTCAGAACATGTGGGACTTTAGCCGATCCCGTCAAGTGCCGAGCGCGCCCGGCCGATCAGCTGGTTTCGACGGTAAGCTTGAAACGGAACGGTGCGGATATGGAGCCCGCGACGATCTCGTTGGCGCCGGATTGCAGCGGCGCGATCAGGGTCTCTTTTTCAGCCCCTATCGGCGTGCCGTTGACGATGGTCCCATGATGGCTTTTGAAATCGCGCACAACGAACCTGCCATCCAGATTTTCGATGGCGAAATGGCGGCGCGACAGGCGATAGGGCTTTTCGTCTTCGAGCATCAGATGGATTTCGCCCAGTAAATTACGATCGCGTTCCGTGGTTTTCCGGCCCGCGACAAACGGCAGGCGGTGAATGATTTGTGAGTCAGCGCCCATCGCCGCTACGGTGCGCTCGTCATCCCCGATCAGCACCATCTCGAGATTGACCACCAGCCCGGGGCCGTGGGCTTCCTCGATGGACGCCGGGTCGGGATCGCCTTCATCGACGGTTTGTTCCGGCGGAAATGCCAACGATGCATCGGGACCGCCGAACATTTGATCGGACAAAGCCCGTGCAACGGGTCGCGACGTCGCGTTGTCGCCCTCGATCAGAGCAACGATCTCGTCTTGTTCGATGAGCTCGATTTCAGTATCGCCGGATGCGCGGGCGCGGGCGCGACGGCTGCCGCCGCTCAGCAAGCCAGCCTCCCCGAAAATATCCCCAGTGCGCAGGATAACGCCGATCGAACGGCCGCCGGAGCCCGGCCGGTCAATCTCGACCTCGCCCGAACGGACCCGATAGACCGCCTCGCACGGCGCGCCTTCCGCGAAAATGATATCGCCGTCCTGGTACTGTCGCAGGGGCATAAAATTCGGTCCGTCCCTATGGTCTAGGACCGGATGGCCCGCCATATAGTGTGAGATTAGACGCGTTAGCCTCAAAAACCCCTTAAAGAGGGGCTTAAAGAACCCCTTAACGAGAAAAGCCGCCGCCGAGAGAGGCTATGGCGCGCCCGGTGGCTTCCTGCTAAACATTCGCCGCCTTTTCAGAGGGAGATCGACCATGCGCGAGGCAAGCGTCGCGCGGAAGACCAAGGAGACCGAGATCGAGGCCACCGTCAATCTCGACGGCGGCGGGGTTTATGACGTCTCGACCGGAATTGGATTTCTCGATCACATGCTGGAGCAGCTTTCGCGCCACGGCATGATCGACCTGACGCTGCGCGCCAAGGGCGACCTGCATATCGATTTCCACCACACCACCGAGGATTCCGGCATTACCATCGGCGAAGCGGTCTCCCAGGCCATGGGCGACCGGCGGGGCATCGTTCGTTACGGATCGGCAATGATTCCCATGGATGAGACGCTGACGCGCGTTTCGGTCGACGTTTCGGGCCGCCCCTACTTGGTCTGGCGGGTCGAATTCAGCCGCGCCAAGCTGGGCGAAATGGATACCGAGCTGTTCCGCGAATGGTTCCACGCCTTCGCCCAGGCGGCCGGAATCACGCTGCATGTGGAAAATCTGTATGGCGAGAACAACCATCATATTATCGAGTCGTGTTTCAAGGGGCTTGCCCGGGCGCTCAAGCAGGCGCTGGCGATCGACCCAAGAAGCGCCGGCGAAGTGCCCTCGACCAAGGGTGTGCTCGGCGGCAAGTCCTGATCCCGCCGCGTCGCGGCGGCTGACAATTACGCGCCGCCAGGCGGCGTCTGACAATCGCGCGCCGCCAAGCGGCGCTGGGCATAGGCTGGAGTCGGAAAATTGCGCCTTTATACCGTTCATTGCCGACAGGGTTCGCGGGAACCCGACCGCGAGGCGGTGCTGGTAAAGGAAGGGTTCTGCTGGCCCGCGTTCCTGTTCGCGCCGCTGTGGGCCGCGTGGCGGAGATTGTGGCTGGTGCTGGCGCTGGTCCTGGCGGCGGCGCTAATCCTCGAAATCGGCATCGATATGTCGGGTGCCGATCCATTGACCGCGATGGCCGGCGGGCTTGGGCTTTCCGCCTATATCGGCTTCAGCGCCAACGACTGGCGGCGCGCCAGCTTACGACGACGCGGTTATCGGCTGGAGGGGCTCGCGGCCGCGTCGGACGAGGACGCCGCCATGCGGCGCTTCTTCGATCTGCACCCGGACCTTGAGGGTCCGCCATCCGGCGCCGCGCTGGGCGGGTTGTGAGCGGTCCGGACGCATGAAGACCGCGATCATCGATTATGGCTCCGGCAATCTTCGCTCCGCCGCGAAGGCATTCGAGCGCGCTTCCGCCGACGCGGGACTCGATTGCGAGATTTGTGTCACCGGGCAAGCCGCCGATCTGGACGACGCCAGCCATATCGTACTGCCGGGCGTCGGCGCGTTCGGCGATTGCATGGAAGGACTGACCGCGCTCAACGGCATGCGCGCGGCGCTGGAGCAGAATGTGATCGAACATGGCAAGCCGTTCCTTGGAATTTGCGTCGGCATGCAGCTCATGGCCGAACGCGGCGTCGAGCACGGGATCCGCGAAGGTTTCGGCTGGATCGCGGGTGAAATCGCGCCGATTTGTCCGACCGACTCGTCTCTGAAAATTCCCCATATGGGTTGGAATGAACTGGAAGTGCTGGTGCCCGACCACCCGCTGTTTAGAGGTCTTGATGCGGGCGCGCACACCTATTTCGTGCACGGCTACGGCCTACGCGGCGGTAATTCGGCCGAGGCGCTGGCGCGCTGCGACTATGGCGGTCCGATCACGGCGGTGATCGGCAAGGAAAACATGGTCGGCACTCAGTTCCATCCCGAAAAGAGCCAGGCGGCGGGGCTTTTGCTGATCCAAAATTTTCTTAAATGGCGACCGTGAGCGGGCAATGAGCACGATATCGGTACAAAAGACGGAGGCGTTGTCGGACGAGGACACCGCCCAGCTATGCGATGCGACGGAGACCGCGATCATCGACGGCGGCGGGTTCGGCTGGCTGACGCCGCCGCCGCAGACGGTGCTGGAGCGTTTCTGGAAGGGCGTGCTGCTGGTGCCCGAGCGCGTCCTGTTCGTCGGCCGGCTGGAGTCGATTGTCGCGGGCTCGGCCCAGCTCATCCGGCCGCCCAAGAATAACGAGGCGCAGACATTCGCGGCCAGCATCACCACCAATTTCGTGGCCCCGTGGGCGCGCGGCCACGGGCTGGCGCGCGAACTCACGCTTGCCGTCGAAAAAGAAGCCCGCGCCGACGGATTTCAGTTTTTAAACCTGGATGTGCGCGAAACCCAGACCGCGGCGATCCGACTCTATGAATCTCTGGGCTATGTGCGCTGGGGCGAGAACCCGAACTACGCCCTCGCCGACGGCAAGATCATCGCCGGCTATTACTATTCGAAACAGCTCGGCCCGGCGCGGCGGCGCGGCGGCCGGCGGCGCAGCGGAGCCCGAAAATGATCCTGTTTCCGGCCATCGACATCAAGGACGGGGTTTGCGTGCGCCTGCTGCGCGGCGACATGAACGCCGCCACCATCTTCAACACCAACCCCGCGGACCAGGCCCGGGCCTTCGAGGGCGTCGGCCTGCAATGGCTGCATCTGGTCGATCTCAACGGCGCGTTCGAGGGAAGGCCGGTGAACGCCGACGCGGTCGCGGCGATCGTCGCGGCGATCGATATCCCCACCCAATTGGGCGGCGGCATACGCGACCACGAAACCATCGAGCGCTGGCTCGACGCGGGCATCACGCGGGTGATCCTGGGCACCGCGGCGCTGGCCGACCCCGACATGGTTCTCGCCGCCTGCAAGCGTCACCCGGGGCGGATCGTGGTCGGCATCGATGCGCGCGACGGGCGTGTCGCGGTCGAGGGCTGGGCCAGGACATCGGATGTGAAGGCGCTCGATCTCGCGCTGAAATTCGAGGACGCGGGCGTCGCGGCCATCGTCTATACCGACATCAACCGCGACGGGGCGATGGGCGGCGTCAATGTGGAGGCGACGGTCGATCTGGCTTTCGCGCTGACCACGCCGGTGATCGCGTCGGGCGGCGTTTCCGCGATGAGCGATCTGCTGGAGCTGAAATCGAACGAATCCGCCGGCATCGAAGGCGTGATTTGCGGCCGCGCGATCTATGACGGGCGCATCGACCCGGCCGAAGCGCTCGCGCTTCTGAGCGCCTAGAAACCTGTCACATGTTGAAATCGCGCATCATCCCCTGCCTCGACGTCAAGGACGGGCGCACCGTAAAAGGCGTCAACTTCGTCGATCTGATCGACGCGGGTGACCCGGTCGAGCAGGCGAAGATCTATGACGGCCAGGGCGCGGACGAGCTCTGCTTTCTCGACATCGCCGCTTCGCACGAGAACCGCGACACGCTTTACGACGTGGTCGCCGGCACCGCCGAGCAATGCTTCATGCCGCTGACCGTCGGCGGCGGCGTGCGCGCGGTCGAGGATATCCGCAAGCTGCTGCTGGCCGGGGCCGACAAGGTCTCGATCAACACCGCCGCGGTGCACACCCCGGAATTCGTCGGCGAGGCGGCCGAGAAGTTCGGCTCGCAATGCATCGTCGTCGCGATTGACGCGAAGGGGGTAGGCGACGGCCGTTGGGAAATCTTTACCCATGGCGGGCGCAATCCGACCGGCATCGATGCGATTGAATGGGCCCGTCGCATGACCGGCTATGGCGCCGGCGAAATCCTGCTGACTTCAATGGACCGGGACGGGACGCGCCAGGGCTTCGATATCGCCCTGACCCGCGCCCTCGCCGACGCCGTGACCGTGCCGGTGATCGCGTCGGGCGGGGTCGGCACGCTGGACCATCTGGTCGAGGGTATCCGCGACGGTCACGCGACCGCGGTGCTGGCGGCTTCGATCTTCCATTTCGGCGAATACACCATCGCCGAGGCCAAGTCCTATATGAACGACCACGGCGTACCCATGCGGCCGTGACAGGTCGCGGCATATCTGTTATCGGACAGGCTCCCGGGCGAGGAAATGCCGATGGCGGCGAATGAGTCAGATATCGATGTGCTTGAACGGCTTTTCGCCGTGATCGAGGGCCGCCGGGGCGCCGATCCGGCATCGTCGTATACGGCGAAACTGTTCGCCGACGGCGCCGACAAGATCGCGCAGAAGCTGGGCGAGGAAGCGGTCGAAGCGGTGATCGCCGCCGCCGCCCGCGATCCGGAACGGCTCGCCGCCGAAAGCGCCGATCTCCTTTATCACCTGCTGGTCGCCTGGGCCGAGGCGGGGCTCGCGCCAGGCGATGTCTGGGCCGAGCTTGCCCGGCGCGAGGGCGTCTCGGGCATCGAGGAAAAGAACGCCCGCGAAAAAGATTGAGGTCGGGGAGGAACCAGATGGCGTATGACGACGGCAACGTGTTCGCGAAGATCCTCAGGGACGAGTTGCCCTGCACCAAGGTCTATGAGGACGACCACGCGCTGGCGTTCCGCGACATCAACCCGCAGGCCCCGACCCATGTGCTGGTGATTCCCAAGGGCGCCTATGTCTCCATGGACGATTTTTCGAACCTGGCCAGCCCGGAAGAGCAGGCCGGGTTGTTCCGCGCCATCGGCGCCACCGCGCGCGAGCTGGGCCTGGTCGAAGGCGGCTATCGCCTGATGACCAATTGCGGCCGCGATTCGCACCAGGAGGTCATGCACCTCCATTTCCACATCCTCGCCGGCCGCGCCCTCGGCCCCATGCTCGAAGGCGGCGACCTGCCGCCGGGCACCAACTACCGGCGGCCGTGATCCCTTATCTTCCCGGCCCCAGCCGGCGGTAGCTCAGCGCTTCGGCGATGTGGATGCGGCGGATCTGGGGTTCGGCTTCGAGGTCGGCCAGGGTGCGGGCGACGCGCAGCACCCGGTGATAGCCGCGCGCCGAAAGCCGCATGCGCTCGGCGGCCTCGACCAGCAGTTTCCGTCCTTCGGCGTCCGGGGCGGCCACCTCGTCCAGCAACTCGCCGTCGACCTCGGCGTTGCATCGAACGGAAGAGTCGTCGGTGACGTGCTCAAAGCGCGCGGTCTGAATGGCGCGCGACGCCGCGACGCGGGCGGCGATTTCGGCGGTGCCCTCGGCCGGCGGCGGCAGCGCGAGGTCGGCCGGGTTCACCGACGCGACCTCCACATGCATGTCGATGCGATCGAACAGCGGGCCCGAGATACGCGACTGGTAATCGCGGGCGCAGCGCGGCGCACGCGAACACGCCAGCGACGCGTCATCGAGATAGCCGCAGCGGCACGGGTTCATCGCCGCGACCAGCTGCACCCGCGCCGGGTAGGCGACGTGCGCATTGGCGCGCGCGATGACGGCGCGCCCGGTTTCCAGGGGCTGGCGCAACGCCTCCAGCGCCGGGCGCTGAAATTCCGGTATTATGTATCAGGCGCACCTAAATTAGGTTCGCGCGCTCGAAGATTTGCCCGATACAGTACCAAGTGTTGCGTTTAAGTGTTGCGCGCATACAATTTCTTGTGCATGGTCGCCGGTAGCGGTGATTAGCCTTTAACCCACCCTCTCGCCCCGTAACGTCTTGAAACGGGCGAGGCGCACGAGGCGTCTTGGAGTGGGCGGCTGATTCCGCCTTTCTCAATCCTGGAGATTTGATATGGGAACGAGAAAGATAGGTCGAGACGCCAAGACCGGGGAGTTCATCCCGGTTAAGGAAGCACAACGACGGCCCTCTACGACCGTCGTTGAGACCATTAAGACGAAGCCAACGCCGAAACCCAAGAAGTAGGCTAAGGCTTCTTACTACGGGGCGGCCGGGGAAACTCGGCCGCCCTCCCCATTTCGATGGAACGGATTATACAACTAGTGATGAGTTCGAACAAGACTCGTTTCGTGCGTGGGTGAGTCCTCGCGAACCCGCTCAGCGTGTGAGGTCCCACAGCAATAAATTCTCCAGCCCCTTCTCCGAGCGCAACACACCCTTGCTCCGGTGATGCCGCAGAGACGACCCGACCCGCTTGCTCACGGTCCTTACCAGCCCCGCGTCCGATGTGTTCATACCGCGCTCGGCCATGACGTGTTGCGTCAGCTCCACGCCTGTCATGGGGCGCTTGGTTTCCCGTAGTGCCTCGAATATCACCCGCGCGACTTCACCCTTGTACGCGGCGTGACGAGGCGGCAGAGGCTTGGGCTTGATGTCCTCTAGCTCGATATCGGGGACGAACATGCGTAGCGTGGCGTCAAGGTGATCCAGATCGATCACCAGTTGTCGGACCCTCGCTTGGTGGTGCTCCATCTGCCCGGCCAGTTCGGCGCGCTTTCATATCAGCGAGTTGATCGTGTGTTCGTTTTCCATCATGCGGCCCTCTGCCAGTAGCCTTTCCATTGGCTCGACACGGGATGCGTGAGCGCGGCGTTGACGGCCACTAGAGCGTTTCACGGTTTGACGGAAGCGTAGCCTGCGTTTTGGAAGTAATT
>CAZPMO010000064.1:0-637 GCA_964587515.1 uncultured Rhodospirillaceae bacterium
GGGCGCGGGCGCGCGTCGGATTGACCGGCCTTACGCTTGCGGAGTATTTCCGCGACGAGGAAGGCCAGGACGTGCTGTTGTTTATCGACAACATTTTCCGCTTTACCCAGGCGGGCTCCGAAGTCTCGGCCCTGCTCGGCCGGATCCCCTCGGCGGTGGGCTATCAGCCGACGCTGGCCACCGACATGGGCACGCTTCAGGAACGCATCACCACCACCACCAAGGGCTCGATCACCTCGGTGCAGGCGATTTACGTGCCGGCCGATGATCTCACCGATCCGGCGCCGGCGACCTCGTTCGCCCATCTCGATGCGACAACGGTGCTGTCGCGCCAGATCGCCGAGCTCGGCATCTACCCGGCGGTGGATCCGCTCGATTCGACCTCGCGCATTCTCGAACCCCGGGTCGTCGGCGAGGAGCATTACGCCGTCGCCCGCGAGGTGCAGCGTGTCCTTCAGACCTACAAGTCGCTGCAGGACATCATCGCCATCCTGGGCATGGAGGAGCTGTCGGAAGAGGACAAACTGATCGTTGCCCGCGCGCGCAAGATCCAGCGCTTCCTGTCGCAGCCTTTCCACGTCGCCGAAGTGTTCACCGGCATCCCGGGCGTGCTGGTCAGCCTGGAAGACACCATCAA
>CAZPMO010000064.1:649-23687 GCA_964587515.1 uncultured Rhodospirillaceae bacterium
TATGACGATCTGCCGGAAACCGCGTTCTACATGGTCTCGACCATCGAAAGCGCCGTCGAGAAGGCCAAGAAGATGGCCGCCGAAGCGGCTTAATACCGAGGATCTCTGATCATGGCCGATGCGGTCGAATTCGAACTGGTCTCGCCCGAGCGCCTGCTGCTGTCGGCGCCGGTCGAAATGGTGGTGGTGCCCGGCAGGGAGGGCGATTTCGGCGTGCTTCCCGGTCACGCGCCGATGATCTCGTCGGTGCGCATGGGCGTGATCGCGACATATGAAGGCGGCAACGTGGACAAGCGCATCTTCGTCGCCGGCGGGTTCGCCGAGGTGACGCCGGAACGCTGCACCGTGCTGGCCGAGGAGGCGATCGCGCTCGACGAGATCGACGCGCAAGCCGCCGATCAGCGCGTCAGCGACGCCAATGAAGCCATCGCCGATGCGCTCGACGACGCGGCCCGCGAAGCCGCCGAAAAAAGCCTTGCCGTGGCCGAAGGCCTACGCGACGCGCTGCGCGACGCCTCGTCTCACTAAGACTCGCCGACCGCGACCCTTACGGGTCGACGTGCACGTTCAGGATCGCCGTCCGGCCTTCCTTGATCGCCGCCAGCCCTTCGTTGAGCGCGTCGGGCAATTCCGCCGGGTCGACCACGCTGCGGCCGAAACCGCCGAACGGCTTCACCAGCTCCTCGTAATCCAGATCGGTGATGTCCCAGCCGTAGAATATGTCGTTCTGGGCCGCGACGCCGTCCGGATAGAAGTTGTTGTGCTCCCGCTTCATGGCGAGATAGCCGGTGTTGTTGGAGACGATGATCATGATCGGCAGGTCCCGGTGCTTGGACAGCGCGAGGCTCTGGATCACCGGGTTGTACATGAACGAGCCGTCGCCGATCACCGCCACCACCGGCCGGTCCGGCGCGCCCAGCTTGGCGCCGAGGGCAATGCCCAGCCCCTGGCCCAACCCGCCGGCGGGGCGGATATAGCTCAGCGGCCCCTTATTGTGCAGATGGCGCAGCATCACGCCCCGGTGGCTAATGGTCTCGTCGATATAGACGGTGTCGTCGGGCATCGCCTCGCCGAGCCTGTCGAACATTGTCATGGGGTGGATACGGGGATTGCCCGCCACTTCCGCCCGGGCGGCGCGATTGTCCGCCCATAATTTGTCGTGCGCCGCCGTCCAGCGCGTCTTCCGTTCCTCCACCGCCGACGCGTCGGCGCCCGCGTCGCGCACCGCGTCCGACAGCAGCCGAAGGTTTTGCCCCGGATCACCCTCGAGGAACATATCGGCGTGCGAGGCGTGGTGAACCATGTGCGTCCGGAACGGCGTCTCGTCGATGGCGACGATGGTGGAATTCGCCGGCCGGTTGCTGGGTGGATACCAGGGCGCCCGGCACCCGACGGTGAGTATCAGGTCGGTATCGTCGAACAGTTCGCGCCGTCCGACGCCCTGATACAGCGGGTGCTCCATGGGGAAATTGGCGAAGGACGATTGGCCACCTTCGATCACCGGCAACGACAACAGCTCGGCGAGTTCGACCAGCGCCGCATAACCCTCCGGCGTGCGCCCGGAGGACTCGGCGATAATCGCGGGGTTCCTGGCCTTGACCAGCAGTCCGGCGACCTTCTCGATATCGGCGGACGCGGCATTCGGTTTCGCCGTGGGCGGCACGTCACGCATGTTCGCGGGCGGCGTCCATTCGTTCAGCATGGTCTCGATCGGCACCGCCATGTAGGTCGGCCCGGCCGGAGTGCGCTGCGCCATCTCGCCGGCGCTGACGAGCTGCTGGTACAGCGTCGCGGTGCTGGAGACCTGGTTCGACCATTTCACAAGCGGCTCGACCAGCCGCTGCGGTCCGCCGACGACACTGAGGTTCGCCTGCCATTGCTGTCCGGGATCGAACCCGTCCTGGTCGCCATAGGTCAGCGCTTCGCCGGACACGACAAGCATGGGGACCCCCAGGCGATTGGCACCGTCGATGCCCATGGAACCCTGTAGCACCCCGACCCCGGTATGCAGCATCACTGCCTGAAGCCGGCCGGTCATCGCCGTGTAGCCGATGGCGAGGTCGACCGCGAGCGTCTCGTGGGCGCAGCTCAGATAGGTCGGCCCGGGTGCGTTGCCGACCTTCTGGCGGGCCAGCGCCTCCCACACCGCGCCCCATTCCGAGCCCGGAGAGGCCATCACGTAATCAATGTCGAGGCTCCGGAACGCCTCCAATACCGCCTCGCCGCCATCAACGTAATTCTTCATCTGATCGGTCTCTCCCAACGATTTCCGTGCCCGCCCATTACGACGCGCCTCGAAAGATAGCTCCCCAGACCGCGCGGGTCACGCCCGGGAAGTTCACTTAGATAGACTCCGCAATGGCGCCTCCATACAATCCGTCCGGAAAATTTTGATACTGGATGAGAGGACCGGCGGGACATGAACGACAAACCTGAAGCCGACGCGCCGTGGGAGGTGATAAAATCCACCCGGCCGCGCATCCGCCACACCATGCTACGGGTCAAGGACCTGGACAAATCCATCGATTTCTACACCCGCCTGTTCGGCATGACGCTTTATCGCCGGCGCGACAACGAAGGCGGCAAGTACTCGGTCGCGTTCCTCGGCTATGGCGACGAGAACGACCAGCCGGCCATCGAGCTGACCTATAACTGGGGCTCGGACGACGATTACGACAAGGGCGACGGCTTCGGCCATATCGCCATCGGCGTGCCGGACATATACGGCCTGTGCGAGACGCTGGAAAAGGAGGGCGTGGAGATTCCGCGTCCGGTGGGGCCACTCGCGCACGGCGGGCCCAACGCCTCCATCATCGCCTTCGTGAAGGACCCCGACGGGTACATGATCGAACTCGGCGAACGCGCCTGACAATCAAAGGGAGATATAAATCATGAAATTATACTACTCACCCGGCTCGTGTTCGCTGTGCCCTCATATCGCGCTTCGCGAAGCGGGCGCGGAATTCGAGCTGGTCAGGGTCGATCTTCGCGAGAAGAAACTGGCCGACGGCGGCGATTACATTCCGGTAAACATGAAAGGACAAGTGCCGACGCTGGAGCTCGATAGCGGCGAGCGGCTGATCGAGAGCGCCGCGATGCTCCAATATATCGCCGACCATTACCCGCAGGCGAACCTCGCGCCGGCCACCGGCGGCATGGACCATTACCGATTTCTGGAGTGGCTGAGTTTCATCGGCTCCGAGTTGCATAAAACCTTTCCACCGATTTTCGTCCCCCGCTATCCGCCGGAATACAAGCCCATGGCCCGGCAGACACTGGAACGGAGGTTTGTCAATCTCGACCAGCACCTTGCCGACAACGAATATCTGATGGGAGACCAGTTCACCGTCGCCGACGCGTACTGCTTTGCGATCGTAAACTGGCACAAGATAGCGGATATCGACCTGACGCCCTGGCCCAACCTCAAATCCTATATGGAACGCGTCGCGGCGCGGCCCAAGGTTCAAGAGGCGCTGGCGGCCGAGGCGGCGTAAAAAGTCAGGAACGGTCGAGGCGCGCCGAGACGCGCTTGGGAATCTCGAATTCCGGCAGCCCGACCTCGCGCCAGACGTCGAGCGCGCGCATCATGATGTCCTTCGACGGCAAGGAGATCGTCCCGGCGTCGACCGTCTGGGTCGCGTCGATGACCACCTTGCTGCCCAGCTCCGTCACCGTGTTCTCGACCCGCACCGACGGGTCCATGTGCATGGGAAAATAGACATCGTCGATGATCACGGTGTCGCGCACCGGATTATAGAGCGAGTTCATGCACCACTCGACGTGAAGCGGGTCGCGAATGTCGACATCCCCGTCGACAATTGTGATTCGCTTGATCGGCGTCATATCGGCGATCAGCCGGCCGATGCGTTTGGCGTGGCCCGGGGTTCGCGGGTCCATGGCGACGATGCAATGGGCCAGCAGGCCGCCGAAGGTCAGGTCGATGAACACGTCGCGGACGCTGTGCTCGGCGTGATCGTGTCTGAGAGTCTTCAGGAGGATCGGCGCATTGGTCAGGCTTTGCATCACCGTGCTCTCGGAAGGCGGCATTTGGCTCGTCAGGCCATAGAAAATCGCGTCCTCGCGATGGGTAATCGCGGTAATGCGGACCACCGGTTTGGGCGAGACCGGACCCATGTAGCCGGCGAATTCGCCGAACGGGCCTTCGTCGTCCATCTCGCCCGGATAAATCTCGCCCTCGATGATGATCTCGGCGTTGGCCGGCACCAATAAATCAATGGTCTTGGCCTTCACCATCTCGATCGGCTCGCCGTTGAGCCCGCCGGCGATCGCCATTTCATCCACGTCGATGGGCAGGTTGGCGACGCTGGCGAGGTGCACGACCGGTTCGGCCCCGATCACCCAGGCGATCGGCGCCGGCTTGCCCTGCTCCACATAGGAGAGGTAGTGGCGTTGCCCCTGACGGCCCGGGCTGAGGTTCGCGATCGCCGTGTGGTCGTCCGTCACCTGCGTGCGGTAGACGCCCATGTTCTGGACGCCGGTTTCGGCGTGGCGGGTGACCGCGATGGTGGTGAGATAGGGTGCGGCGTCCTTGCCCGGCGTCCATACCGGGATCGGCAGATCACCGAGCCGGGCGTCCTCGCCGAGCCGGACGACCTGCTGGGAGAGCCCGCCATCGACCTCGCGTGGTTCCTTGGGGTCGAGCAACGCCGCGATCCATGTATCGGTGATCTCGTCCGGTGTGACGCCGAGCGCCATGGCGTAGGTGTGTTCGGAGGCGCCGATGACCCCGGTCGCGAGCCGGAATTCCGATCCCTCGACATTGTCGAACAATAATCCGAACCGGTCGTCGGCCGGCAGCGACTGGAACATCCACTTGGCGAGGCACGCCGGCTCCCACGATGCATCGACCGGCTTCGCGATCCGTTTCAGCCTGCCCTGCTGCTCGACGATGCCGATGAAATCACGAAAATCCCGTACGGCCATCCTCAACCCCCTTTGCGCTGCTCGGCCACCTCGAGCGCGGCCCGCACCATGCCGACATAGCCAGTGCAGCGGCAAAGATGGCCGCTCAGCATATCGCGCAATTCTTCCTCGGTCGGGTCGGGAACGCGCTCCAGATAGTCGCTCAGCGACATCAAAATGCCGGGTGTGCAATAGCCGCATTGCAGCGCGTGATGCTTGCGGAAGGCTTTCTGCAGGTCGGTGAATTCGCCCTCGCGCCCGGCCAGGCTTTCCAGCGTATCGACCCGGCGTCCGTCGGCCTGAACGGCGAAGGTGAGGCAGGTGCGCACCGCCTTGCCGTCGATGCGCACCGTGCAGGCGCCGCAGACGCCGTGTTCGCAGCCCACATGGACATCGGTCGCGCCCAGTTCCTGACGCAGGAAATCGGCGAGCAGCATGCGCGGTTCGGCGTGTCCCGACACCGGCTTGCCGTTGAGCGTGAAGGCGATCGCGTGGCGCGCGCCCCGGTTCAGTTTCGGCATGCCGTGGCCTCCTCGATGACGCGTCGGCCGAGGCGGCGCACCAGCCGCCGCCGATATTTCGCCGTCGCGTGGATATCGTCGTAACCGCCCAGATCCCAGGCGAATTCGTTGAGCGCGTCGTCGAGCGCGTCGCCGTCGAGCGCGCCCCATTGGCGCACTGTTGGACGATCGGCGACCCCGCCGACGCCGACGCGGATGGTGTCGCCCGACACGGTTGCCGCCAGGGAGACGATAGCGAAATCGCCACGCCGCCGCGCGACTTCGCGAAAGGCGTAGCCGACGCCGTCTTGCCGCGCGGGATATCGCGCCGCGGCGACCAACTCGTCGGCGCGGCGCGCGGTCGACAGCATGCCGGTCTGGAAATCGTCCGCCGACATCGTGCGTTCGCCGCGCGCCGACCGCAGGACCACTTCGCCGCCCAGCGTGGCCAGGCACAACGGCAGTTCGGAGCTTGGATCGGCATGGGCCAGCGAGCCGCATACGGTGCCCCGGTTGCGGGTCTGAAAATGCCCGAGATAGGGAATCGCGGCCTCCAGCAACGGTGAATGTTCGGACAGGCCGTCCCACGCCTGCAACTCGGCCTGCGTGGTTGTCGCGCCGATCTCGATGAACCCGTTCTCGGCACGTATGTATGAAAACGGCTCGATCCGCGTGATATCGACCAGGACCCTTGGTTCGAGAAGCCGGAGGTTCATCATCGCCACCAGCGACTGGCCGCCGGCGATCACCTTTGCCTCGTCGCCGGCCTCCGCCAGTTCGGCGAGAGCCTCGTCCGCGGTTTCGGCCTGAACGAAATCGAATTCCCGGGGCTTCATCGCGCGGCTCCGAAAAGACGGAGCAGCCGTTGCCACCAGGACACCGCCGGCCGGGCACCGCCAACCTGCCCCACCAGCCGTTCGAAGAACTGCCCGATGACGATGCGCGCGGCGCCTTCCAGCATCCGGCCGCCGACCGCGGCGACCTTGCCGGAAATCTCCACATGGTAGTCGTAATCGACCCGCGTGCCGCCGTCGACCGGCGTAAGACGCACCACGCCGCCTCCGCGCGACGCGCCGAGCGGTCCGTCAAGCTCGCCCGCCAGGGTCGCCTTGCGCGGCGGATCGAGATCGGAAAGCCGCACCTCGGCGCGGAACCTGCCGCGCACCGGCCCGACGCCCAGACTGACCTCGGCGCGATAACTGTTATCGCTGACCAGGTCGAGCGCATGGCAGCCGGGAATCACGGCGGCCAGCTTTTCGGGATCCAACAGGGTGCGCCAGACCTCTTCCGGCGGCGCCGGAACAACCGTTTCGCCGCGACCGGTCATGGCGTGTCCGGCGCTTGGCGGGGCGGGCTCCTGGACGGGCTTGCCTTCGGGCGGCGGCGGCTCGTCCGGATCCATGATCTCGCTGAGTTTTTCCGGCGTCAGCGGCAGCTTGATGTTTTCGATGTCGAGCGCGTCGCACACCGCGTTGGCGAGACAGACCGGCGTCGACATGCAGTTGCCCTCGGCGATTCCCTTGGCGCCCAGCGGCGTCAGAGGCGTCGGCGATTCCATGTGAAAGACCATGGGCTCCGGCACCTCATAGGCGGTCGGCACCAGATAATCGGCGAAGGTGCCCGACTTGAAACTGCCGTCCTCGCCGTAGATGAACTCCTCGTACAGCCCTTCGGCGAGCCCGTGGGTGTAGGAGCCGAGAAGCTGTCCTTCGGCGATCAGCGGGTTCAGTATCCGGCCGGCGTCGTGGATGGTCACATAGTGATCGATGCGCAACTCGGCGGTGTCGTGGTCGATTTCGATGCCGCAGAAGTCGAAGTTGAAACCGTAGGTCAGCGAGGTGTTGATACGGTCGTCCTTGTCGGGTGGCGTCAGTTCGGGCGGCGACCACACACCCTTTTCGCTGAGACCCGCTTCCATGCCGTCGGGCAGTCTGCCGGGCGACCAGTGCGCGGTTCCCGCCACTCGGTTGAAACTAAGAGAGTTCTCGGGATTGTCCTTGGCGAAAATCCTGCCGTCGGCGAATTCGACCTGATCGAGCGGCACGTTGAGGTTCTGGGCCGCGATGCGCGACAACTTCTCGCGCATCGCGACGGCGGCGACATGGGTCGCGACCGCCGGACCGGCGGAGAACCGGCAGGAATAGCTGCCGGCGGCGATCGACCACGGGTCTTTCTGGGTATCGAGCTCCAGATTGCAGGTGATGTCCTTCAGTCCAAGGCCGAGCTGATCCGCGACGATCTGGGACAGAATTGTCGCGTGCCCCTGACCCTGGGGCGTGGTGTCGGAGGTCACGCTGACCCCGCCGAACGGATCGATATTGACCGTCGACATGGAGGTCGCGCCGTTCTGCTCGCCCCGCTCCAGGCGCTCGTCGTGGGTCAGAATGTTGCTGAGATACCCCATGTTCGACTGGGTCGGCTCGATCACCGCGGCATAGCCGATGCCGTAGATGCGGCCTTCGGCGCGCGCCGCGTCGCGGCGTCGGAGCAACTCGTCCAGCTTGCCGTCCTTCGAGGCTATTTCCAGGGCGCGGGGATAATCGCCGGAATCCAGCTCGGCGCCGGCCGCCGCCTTGTAGGGCATGTCCGCCCCCGGCACCAGATTCTTGCGGATCACCTCCAGCGGATCGAGGTCCAACTCGATGGCGATGCGGTGCATCACACGTTCAATGGCGTAGTAGATCTGCGGGCCGCCGAAACCGCGCACCATGCCCGACGGACACTTGTTGGTCATCACCAACCGGTTGACGATGGTCAGATTGGGAACCTTGTAGGCCCCGGTCATGACCCCGTGCATGCGATAGAGCGGGCCCGGCATGGGCGCGCGCACATGGGCGCCGTAATCGTCGAGCTGGTCGAAGCGGAACGCGGTGACCGTCCCGTCCCTGGTGGCGGCGGCCTCGAGCCGAATAATTCGATTAGGCGCCATGGTCGCGGCGGCGAGATGTTCGTAGCGGTCCTCGACCCATTTGATCGGCTTGCTGACGATGCGCGCGGCGAGCGACATCAAGACGATATAGGGGAAGATGCCCACCTTGATGCCGAACCCGCCGCCGGAATAGGCCGGCGTGCGCAGGCGCAGCTTGGTGTCGGTGACCCTGAGCGCCCGGCTCATCACGGGATGGACCGAATAGGGCCCCTGGAAATTGGCCAGCACGTCGTAAACGCCCTCGGCCGGGTGATAATCGGCGACGACCACGAAGCCTTCGATGGGGGTGTGCGAGGAGCGCGGAAAATCGATCGTGAGATCGACCACGTGATCGGCGTCCTCGAACGCCTTTTCCGGATCGCCGTAGCGGAACTCGCGGCTCGACATCACGTTGGATTCGGCTTCTTCATGGATGCGCACCGCGTCCGGCTTCGCCGCTTCAAGCGGATCGACCACCGGCTCCAGCACCCGGTAGACCACATCGACGAGATCCACCGCGTCTTCGGCCTTGTAGCGGTCGTCCGCGATCACCAGCACCAGCGCCTCGCCCACATAGCGCACGCGGTCCACGGCCAGCGACCACAGCTTCATGGGCTGTTTGACGGCGTTAAGGAAGGGATCGCTCATTTCGCGAATATCGTCGCCGGTTATCACCGCGACCACGCCCGGCTGGGCCAGCGCCCGGGTCGCGTCGATCGAGACGATTTCGGCATGGGCATGGGGCGAGCGCAGCATGGCGGCGTGCAGGGTGTCGCTCCGGACCGGGAAATCGTCGGCGTAGCGCGCCTGGCCGCGCAGCAGGGTCTCGTCCTCGACCCGTTCCAGCGCCTGTCCCACAAGGGATTTGCGCTTCGTACTTTCCTCGATTACTTCGGCCATTCGATCATATTCCCGGGTTTTCGTGGTAAATTTTGGCCTCTGGAGCGACGCCCCCATCGGACGTGAAAAAGACCTATTTGACGGCCCACGTCAACTATTGCATGAAGCTCAAGACAGAGGCGGCGCGGTGCTGTTAATCTGGCCTTGGAAGCCTCGAAAAACGGCGGTGAAAGAAGCTAACTGGGAGTTTGGGATGCAAGACAATATCGTGACCGTCGATGAGGCGGCGAGCCCGCCGACCCTGAATTTTGCGCCTGTTTTCAACGTGGCGGTGCCGTTCGTCGACCGGCACCTCGATGAAGGCCGCGCGCAAAAGCCAGCGATCCTGACGGTGGACGAGACGGTGACCTATGGCGAGCTGGCCGAACGGGTCAACCGCTGCGGAAATCATTTCAAGTCGCTTGGGATCGACGCCGGCGAGCGCGTCCTGATGATGGTCAAGGATTGTCCCGAATTCATGTACGCGTTCTTTGGGGCCGTGAAAGCGGGAGTAATCCCGGTGCCGGTGAATACCATGCTGCGCGCCGACGACTATCGCTTCATGATCGACGATTCCGAATGCACCGCCCTGTTGTATAGCCCCGAATTCGCCGAAACGGTCGAAAGCGCCCTGGCCCAGGCCAACCACAAGCCGGCGCATACATTGGTTGCGACGGGTCCCGGCGGGCTGACGGAGCAGATGGAAAAGGAGTCGGTGGAATTGGCGCCGGCCCGAACCGCCGTCATGGACGATTGTTTCTGGCTTTATTCGTCGGGCTCGACGGGCTATCCAAAGGGCGTCGTCCATTCCCATCGCGACATGGTGTGCACCGGCCACCGCGTGACGGTGCAGACCCATGAGCTGACCGAGGACGACTCGTTTTTTTCCGCCAGCAAGCTGTTTCATTCCTACGGCTTCGGCAACGCGCTGACGTTTCCGTTATGGGTCGGCGGCACCGCGGTGCTGAGCGATCGCCGGGTCTCGCCCGACATGACGTTCGAGTTGATCGAGCAGCTCAATCCGACGGCGTTCTATGGCGTGCCGACGCTTTACGCGCAGCAGCTTCAGGCCCTGGAATCGGCCAACCCGGATCTGTCATCGCTCAAAAGATGCCTGTCGGCCGGCGAGGCGCTGCCGGGCGACGTCTTCCGCCGCTGGAAGGAGAAAACCGGGCTAGACATCCTCGACGGGCTGGGCTCGACGGAAATGCTGCACATGTTCATCGCCAACACCACAAAGACCAAAATCAAACCGGGCTCGTCGGGCCTCGTCGTCCCCGGTTACGAGGTCAAGATCGTCGATGACGACCACAACCCGGTGGAACAGGGCGAGATTGGCGTGCTTCTGGCCAAGGGCGAGTCCAACGCGACGTGCTACTGGAAAAACCCCGAAAAGACCGAAGCCACCATGCTGGGCGAATGGATGAACACCGGCGACATGTATTACCAGGACGAGGACGGCTATTTCGTCTATTGCGGACGCGGCGACGACATGATGAAGGTGGGTGGGCTCTGGTGTTCACCGTTCGAGATCGAGGCGCGGCTGATCGAACATCCCAAGGTGCTGGAAGCCGCCATCGTCGGGCGCGAAGATGACGAAGGCCTGACAAAACCGGAGGCCTTCGTGGTGCTCAACGATCATGCGGACGCGGGCGACGCCATGGGCGATGATCTGCGCGCCCACTGCCGCGACGGGCTCGACCATTACAAATATCCGCGCTGGTTCAATTTCGTCGAGGATCTGCCCAAGACCGCGACCGGCAAGATCCAGCGGTTCCGGCTGCGCGAATAGAAGAGCGCGATGCTTGAGCTATACCATTCGTGGGATTCGTTCTGTTCCTTCAAGGTCCGGTTGTGCCTGGCGGAAAAGGGGCTCGACTGGACCGGCCACTATCTCGACCTGATGGCGTTCGACAATCTGCGCCCCGATTACCTGAAGCTGAACCCCAACGGGGTGGTGCCGACGCTGGTCGATGACGGCACGGTCATCGTCGAATCCTCGATCATCAACGAATATCTCGACGATCAATACCCGGACGTTCCCCTGCGGCCCGAAAGCGCCCGCGCCCGCGCGCGGATGCGACTGTGGGTGCAGCACGAGGAAGACGAGCTTTTCATCGCCGTGCGGCCGGCCTCGCTGAACCTGATGATGAAACAGGTGCTTGGCCGCTACACCGAAGAAGAGCTCGACGAGCGCCTCGCCCATCACCCGCGCCAGGACCGGGTCGGGTTCCTGAAAAAGACGTTCAAGGCGCCTTATGATCCGGACGCGGTCGAAAAATCGCGACGCCGGCTGGCGTCGGCGTTGGCGCGCATGGAAGAGACGCTTTCGGAATCACCGTGGCTCGCCGGAGACATCTATTCGCTCGCCGACATCGCCGCCGCGCCCGTCATCGACCGCATCGAGCATCTCGGCATGGCCGATCTGTGGCAAGACCTGCCGGGAGTCGGTGACTGGGTCGGGCGGCTCACGGCGCGATCCGCCTACCGCAATGCCCTGCCGCTGGACGATTTCCGCCTGCCGGTTGCGGCCACCGGATAGGCCGGTTCCGATCGGCTTGTTTACGGGGGTCGCGGGTATTAAGTTGCCGGCCAATCGAACGCACCAGAAGGATCAAGATCATGCGCGGCGTCGTCATTCACGAATTCGGCCCAGTGGACTCACACAAGGTGGAGGAGTTTCCGACGCCCGAAATCGGCCCCGAGGAAATTCTGATCGACGTCCACATCATCGGCGTTAATTTTCCCGACACATTGATGGTTCAGGGGCTTTATCAGACCAAGCCGGAACGGCCTTTCGTGCCGGGTCGCGACGCGGCCGGCGTGGTCACCGCGGTCGGCGGCAATGTCAGCAATTTCAAACCCGGCGACCGGGTCGCCGCGCAGGTCCGCTGGGGCGCCTACGCCGAACAGCTGGCCGCGCCGCAGGATCGTTGCGTCCACATCCCGGACGGCATGGATTTCGCTTCCGCCGCCGCCATGGGCACGGTCTATCCCACCGCCCACGTCTCTTTGATGGTGCGCGGTAATTACAAGACCGGCGAATCCGTGCTGGTCAACGGCGCCGCCGGCGGCATCGGACTGGCGGCGGTCCAGATCGCCAAGGCCAAGGGCGCGATGGTCATCGCCGGCGACATCTCCGACGAAAAGCGCCAGCTCGCGCTCGACAACGGCGCCGACCACGCAATCGATCTCTCGGTCGACGATCTGCGCGAGAATTTGCGCCATCAGGTGTTCCCGTTCACCGACGGAAAAGGCGTCGATATCTGCATCGATCCGATCGGCGGCGACGTGTTCGACGGCTCGCTGCGGGCGCTCGCCTTCGCCGGGCGCATCATCACCGTGGGCTATGTCTCCGGCCGCATCCCCGAGGCCCGGGCGAACTATTTCAACGTGAAGAATCTAACGCTCGCGGGCATCTCGCTCGACCTCTATTTCCGCTATGAGCCCGAGACCGTGAGCGCGGCCATCGCCGATCTGTTCGACATGTTCGTCAAGGGGCAGATCAAGCCCGAGCTGACCGCGACCTACCCGATGGATGACTTCGCGTCCGTGATGAAGATGTTCGGCGAAGGCAAGACCAAGGGCAAGATCGTCCTGAGCACCGGCAAGGGCGACTGACGACTACCCGTTGCGAGCGCCGCGAAGAGACGCGGTCGCGGCGGCGTCGATTTCGCCGTCGACGGTAAACGCGACGCCATAGGCGTCACGCGCTATTTCGCTTGAAATCAGCCCTGCCTGCAGATCCGCCGCCACCAGCGCCGGATCGCGCATCCTGGGATCGCCGAGACCGCCGCCGCCCGGCATCTCGATGATCACCCGTTCGCCGGTTGCAATGGTCTGGGTTCCCTTGCCGTCAAGCTGCCCGCCCGAAGCGAGGCTGACATTGCCGGCAGCGCCCGCGCCGCCGCCGTCACGGCCCCTGGGCGGGTGGTCTATGCGGTCGTAGAGCGCGCTGAACGCAAACGGCGCTTCTTCCAGCAACCCGACTTCCATGACCTGTCCGAGCCCGCCGCGATACGCGCCGACGCCGCCGGAATCCTCGCGGTACTCCTTGCGCCAGACGATGAGCGGCGAAATCGCCTCGGTGATCTCGATGGGAACGTTGCGCACGCCGCTGGGAAAAGCGGTGGCGGACAGCCCGTCCTTGCCGGGCCGCGCGCCGGTCCCGCCGGAATGGAAACCCAGCACCGTGAACGGCTGGGCGTCGACCAGTTCGCGGGGATCGGTGTCGACCCGTCCCGGCCCACCGAAACAGTACAGATTCCAGAGACACGACGTGCCTTCCGCCGGCACCGCATTGTCGAGCGCCTGGTTCAGGCAGCCGAACACCACGTCGGGCAGCATCTGTCCGGTGACATGGCGGACCGCGACCGGCGCGGGGTGTTCGGCGTTCAGAATGGTTCCCTTGGGCGCGGTGACGCGAATCACCGAGAGCGAGCCGTCATTGTTGGGTACGGCGGGGGCGACGATGCATTTGACGCCGAACGACGCATAGGCCTCGGTGTAGCAGACGGGCACGTTGATACCGTATGACGAAATGCCGGACGTTCCCGCGAAATCCACATCGATGCCGGTCTCGCCGATGGTCATGGTGGCCACCAGGTCGATCGGCTCTTCGTGACCGTCGATGCGCATGGAATTGGAATATGAGCCCGGTTTCAGCTTGGCGATAGCCTCCAGCGTCGCCGTCCTGGAGCGGTCGAGAATGTGCTCGCCGATGCGGTCGAGATCGTTGATCCCGAACTCGTCCATCATCTCGACCAGGCGGCGGCAGGCGATATCGTTGCAGGTGGCGAGCGAATGGAGGTCGCCGATCACCTGTACCGATTCCCGCACATTGGCGCCGACGATGTCGATCAGCGCATCTTCCAGCTTGCCCGCGCGGGCGAACCGCATCAGCGGGATATACAGCCCTTCCTCGTAGATCTGACGCCCGTCCGAAGTCATGCCGCGGCCGCCCACATCGACCACATGACAGGTGCTGGCGAACAGGGCGGCGATGCGCCCGTCGCGGAAGGCCGGCGTCACGAACGTGAAATCGTGCAGGTGGCCGGTCCCCTTCCACGGATCGTTGGTCAGGAAAATGTCGCCTTCGGACATGGTCTCGATCGGAAACTTGTCGAGGAAATGGCCGACCGATCGCGCCATGGCGTTGACGTGGCCGGGCGTGCCGGTGACCGCCTGGGCCAGCATCCTGCCCGACGCATCGAATATTCCGGCCGACAGATCGCCCGCCTCTCGAGTCGAGGTCGAGAAGCCGGTGCGGATCAATGTCTGAGCCTGTTCCTCGACCACTGCGATCAGGCGGTCCCACATGAGTTGCAGGCGGATGGGCGACAACGGATCGTTGGCGGTCATGGGGGCTCCTCAGGTGCGTGTCCGAGTGATCATAATATAGCCGAGGGCGTTGATGCGCGCGACAAAACCGGACATCACCACCGTCGTGGTCTCGTCCTCCGCGATTACCGCCGGCCCCGGTATGGCCGCGCCGGGAGCCAGATCGCCCCGGAGAAAGACCGGCGTACGCCGCATCATCGCCTCGTCCGGATCGAACATCTCGCGCCAGGATGCGGGCTCGGGGTCGGTATCGGCGGGGGAAACGGGGCAGGGCGCCGGCGGGTCCTGACGGGCGGCGAGGCGCAGGGTCCAGTTCAGGGCTTCGATCGGCACGTCGGGGATGCGCCGCGCATAGGCCGTCTCATAGGCGGTCTCGAACAGTTCGGCGAGTTGGGCGCGGCTCTCGGCGTCGTAAGGCCCGGGCGGAAGAACGAATGATATTTCGTGCCCCTGTCCGCGATAACGCATGTCCGCGGTGCGGGTCTCCAGCAACTCGGCGCCGGGCGCGGCCGGCGCGACGATCGCTTCCGCCTCGGCGCGCAATTCGGCGAATATGTCGTTCAGCGCGGCCGGGGTGAAACCCTCGTCGAGCGAGGTGTAATGGCTGCGCACCACCTCATAGGCCACCGGCGCGCGCAGGAAACCCACGGCGGAACCGACGCCCGCCGCGGTCGGCACCAGGATATTGTCGATCCCCAGCGTGCGCGCGAGCCGCACCGCGTGCACCGGCGCCGCCCCGCCGAAGGCGATCAGCGTGCGGCCGTCCAAGACCTTGCCGCGTTCGACGGCGTGCACCCGCGCCGCGTTGGCCATGTTTTCCTCGACGATCTCCGAGATGCCGAACGCCGTGTCCAGGCTTGAGAGGGTCAGCGGCGCGCCGACCGAGGCGTCGATCGCGGTGCGCGCCTTTTCCACGTCGAGCGGGATGGTGCCGGCGGCGAACGCGTCGGGATCGACCCGGCCGAGGGCGACATCGGCGTCGGTGACGGTCGCCGAGGTTCCGCCCCGGTTGTAGCAGGCGGGGCCGGGCTCGGAGCCCGCGCTTTCGGGGCCGACATTGATGCGCGCCAGTGAATCCACCGTCGCGATGGAACCGCCGCCGGCGCCGATCTCGACCATCTCGATCACCGGAATACGCAGGGGAATTCCGCTGCCTTTCAGGAAACGATACTGGCGCGCCACCTCGAAGGTGCGCGACTGCTGTGGTTCGCCATCGTCGATCAGGCAGATTTTCGCGGTGGTGCCGCCCATGTCGAAGGACAGAACCTGGTCGAGAGCGCACTCACCGGCCAGACGGGCGGCCAGGATCGCGCCGCCCGCCGGACCGGACTCGACCAGACGGATGGGAAAGCGCCGCGCGGTCTCCAGCGCGGCCAATCCGCCGCCCGAGGTCATCATGCAAAGCGGGCAATTGAAGCCCATCGCCGTCAGCCTTTCGTCGAGCCGGCCGAGATAGCTCGACATCAGCGGCTGAACATAGGCATTGGCCGTGGCCGTCGACCAGCGCTCGAATTCGCGGATTTCCGGCGAGACGTCGCTGGACAGGGTGATCGAAAGGTCGGGCATCTCGGCCGCCAGGATATCGGCGACCATGCGTTCGTGCCGGGAATCCACATAGGCGTGCATCAGCCCGACCGCCACCGATTCCACCGCCTCTCGCCGCAGATCCGCGATCACCGGCGCCAACGATTCCCCTTCGAACGGGATCAGGACGTTGCCGCGCGCGTCCAGGCGTTCCTTCACGCCGTAACGCAATTCGCGCGGCACCAGCGGCGGCGGCTTGTCCATGAAGATGTCGTACTGCTCGAACCGGTTCTCGAACGCCATCTCGATCGAGTCACGAAACCCGTCGGTCACCAGCAGCGCCGTGCGCGCGCCCTTGTGCTCGATAATCGCATTGGTCGCCAGCGTCGTGCCGTGGATAATCAGGGTGAAATCCGACGGCGTCAGGCCGGTATCGTCCAGCGCCCGCCGGATGCCGTCGAACACCCCATCCTCTGGCGCGCGCGGCGTGGTCAGGACCTTATAGGTGAACAGCTTGCCGTCGGATTCGACGGCGATGTCGGTGAATGTGCCGCCAATATCGGCGGCGAGACGTGCCTTGGCCATGCTCGGATGCTGCTCCCTTGAAACCGGGGGTTTGTATAGTTCGGAAGCCCCGTCGCCGCCACCTTATTTTATGCGGAAAAGCACCGCCGCCGACGGCCATTTCTTGTGCTTCGCAGTCGGTGCTGATAGCTTGCCGCCCTGATTTACCAACCGTAAACGAGTGCCCAGTGCCGAATAATCCAGATCTTGATATTCCATCGCCGCCACGTGGGACCGAGCAATGAGCGAGGCCCAGACCGAAGCGACGTGGCCGGATGAGATTTATGGCGTTCTCAAGGAATCGGGCGTTACGCAAATCTGCTACGTTCCCGACGCCGGCCACAAGACCCTGATAGAGCGCGGCATCGCCGACAACCGCATGACCACGACGCGCCTGACCACCGAGGAAGAAGGCGTCGCGCTGCTCGCGGGAAGCTGGCTGGGCGGCGCGAACGGCGCGCTGCTGATGCAGTCGTCGGGTGTCGGCAATTGCATCAACATGCTGAGCCTGAACCAGGAATGCCGCATCCCGCTGCTGATTCTGGTCACCATGCGGGGCGAATTCGGCGAGTTCAATCCCTGGCAGATTACCATGGGACAGGGCACCCAGGCGGCGCTGGAGGCGGCGGGCGTGATCGTGCACCGGGTGGACGATGGCGACCATGTCGCCGAGACGGTCCAGGCCGCCGCGCGCCTGGCTTTCAAGTCATACCGCGCCGTCGCCGTGCTGATCGGACAGCGCGCCATCGGCTACAAGACGTTCGGTAGATAGCCATGGCGGAACAGGAAATCACGCTGGGCCGGCGCGACGTGGTCGCGCGCATCCTCGCCGATCGCGGCGACGCGCTGGTCATCACCGGACTGGGCTCGGCGAGCTGGGACGTCACCGCCGCCGGCGATCATGCCAATAATTTTTATCTGTGGGGCACCATGGGCGGTGCCGCCGTGATGGGGCTCGGACTCGCCCTCGCCCAGCCCGACCGCCGCGTCCTCGTCGTCACCGGCGATGGCGAGATGATGATGGGGATCGGGGCGCTGGCCACCATCGGCGTCGCTGCGCCCGGCAATCTCGCGGTCTGCGTGCTCGACAACGAACATTACGGCGAAACCGGCATGCAGGAAGGCCATACGGCGGCCGGCGTCGATCTGACCGCCATGGCCGCCGCCGCGGGCTGGCCCGAAACCTCCTGCGCCTGGACCAACGACCAGGTCGATGCGCTGGCGCCGAAGCTGTTCAGCGCGCCGGGCCCGGTGTTCGCGACCGTGAAGATCACCACCGATCCGGTCCCGCTGGTGCTGCCGCCGCGCGACGGCACCGCGCTGCGCAGCCGTTTCCGCCAAGCCCTGCTGGGCGAGAAGGCATTCGACTAGGCCGACCGCTTGTGCCGGGTTGGCCGAGCGAATAGCATTCGTGCAATCTATCGATATCAGGGAACGGCAGAATGAGCGGAAACGCGTCCGAGAAAAAATACGCCATGATCGAGGACCGGGACGTGTTCGTCGCCATGCGCGACGGGGTGCGCGTCGCGATCGACATTTTCCGCCCCGATTCGGACGAAAAATTCCCCGCCTTGCTGGGCATGTCGCCCTACGGCAAGGGTATCCAGTCCATGACCGTCCCCTATCAGCCGCCCCATTCGCCCATCCACCACACCCCGATCGAGGCCGGCGATCCTGAATATTTCGCCTCGCGCGGTTACGTTCACGTCATCGCGGACGTGCGCGGCACCGGCCATTCGGAAGGCGAGTATTACGGCTGGGTATCGCCCCAGGAAGCCCAGGACGGCTACGATCTGGTGGAATGGCTTGCCGAACAGCCGTGGTGCGACGGCAATGTGGGCATGGTCGGCATTTCCTATTTCGGCACCATCCAGCTTCCCGTGGCGGCCGAACAGCCGCCTCATCTGAAAGCGATCATGCCGTGGAACGCGCCGGCCGATTTCTACCGGGAATCGACCCATCACGGCGGCATCTTCCAAAGCTTCTTCCATTATCTCTACATACAGCGCATCTGCGCCGACCGCAGCACGTCGGTGACCGTGAAGAACTCCTCGCCGGAGGAACTCAACCGCCTGATCGCCGAGCTTATTTCCGATCCCGATATCCAGAACAACCCGGAGATCTTCACCTTCGCCGACAACCCGGGCAAGGCGCCCTGCCTGTTCGATATCCTGGCCAATCCCCTGGACGGTCCCTACTACCAGGAGCGATCGCCCTACACCATGTACGACCGCATCAAGATTCCGTTCTATGCGCGGTCCGGCTGGTGGGCCTATGCGCACATGCATCTGGTGGGCGCGTTCCACAACTATCTCGGCATCGACGCGCCGAAGAAGCTGGAAATAGACGCCCCGGTCGTCGAGATCCGCCCCCTGCCCGACGAATACAACGCCGAGGTGGTGCGCTGGTACGATTACTGGCTCAAGGGCATCGACACGGGCGTCATGGACGAGCCGCCGATCCGGTTTTTCGTCAACGGCAAGGACGAATTCCGGTTCGAACAGGAATGGCCGCTGGCGCGCACCGAGTGGACCAAATTCCACCTGCGGCGCTGGGAACAGTTGACGACCGAACCGGAAGAGGTCGCGGGCAAGCCCGACGCCTTCGTCCAGCAGCCCACCGACGAGACAGGAAAACTGAGTTCGGTCCAGTATCTGACCGAACCGTTGGAGCACGACACCGAAATCACCGGCCCGGCCGCCATGGTTCTGTATGGATCGCTGGACCAGGATGACGGCCACTGGATCATGTCTCTGCGCGACGTGTTTCCGGGCGGCAAGGAGGTCGAGCTCAGCAAGGGTTTCCTGAAGGCGTCCCACCGCGAACTGGACCGGGAACGCTCAAAACCTTACGAGCCCTATCATCCCCATGTGGACCCCACGCCGGTCGAGCCGGGCCGGGTATACGAATTCGCCATGGCCATGGCGCCCATGTCGAATGTGTTCAAGGCGGGACATCGCATCAAGCTGGTGATTTCCTCCATGGACCATGCCCGCGCCCGCAACTACGAGCTGGCACCGGAATCGCTCGGCCGCACCCATGCGCCGTGGCATCTGGGCAGTTCCAAGACGACCCTGCACAAGATTTTCCATGATCCGGATCACCCGTCGCATTTGTTGCTGCCGGTCATTCCTTCCTCGCCCTAGGATAAAATCATGAGCCATCGAGATTTTCGCGAATTCATCGCCGCTTCCGAACAGCAGGGCTTGCTGCGTCGCGTGCGCCAGACGGTCGATTGTAGCTGGGAGCCCGGATGTCTCGCGAAATGGGCCTTCCAGGCGCTGTCCGACGAGGACCGCTTCGGGCTCCTGTTCGACGACGTCGAGGGCTCGGAATTCCGACTGGCGACCGGCGCGCTGGGCGCGTCGAGAAATTCATACGCCCTGGCGCTGGGGGTCGAACCCAAGGAGATCAACGAAACCTGGGCCAAGGCGTTGCTCAACCCGATCGCGCCGGTCACCGTGGACAGCGCGCCCTGCCAGGAGGTCGTCCGCACCGGAGACGACGTCAAGCTGTCGGATCTGCCAATTCCCATCTGGACGCCGGGCAAGGATATCGGCCCCTACATCACGACCAGCGTCATGACCCGCGACCGCGAAACCGGCAACCAGAACACCGGCGTCTACCGCACGCGGGTGCGCGACGACCGCCACGTGGTGATCAACCTCAACCCGGGCCGCCATGGCCACAACCAGACCGGCCCCTACCTGGAACGCGGCGAGCCCGCGCCGATCGCCTGGATCGTCGCGGCCGAACCGGCGGTCCATCTGGCCAGCGTCGGCGCGGTTTTCCCCGGCGTCCAGGAGATCGAGATCGCCGGCGGGCTGAAGGGCGCGCCGGTGGAGCTGGTCAAATGCGTGACCTCGGACATCATGGTGCCCGCCAACGCCGAATTCATCATCGAGGGCGAAATTCTTCCCGGCGAGACCGATGTCGAGGGGCCGTTCGGCGAGAATTTCGGTTATATGAGCGAGCCATGGGAAAAACCGGTGGTCCGCATCACCGCTATCACCCACCGCAAGGACGCGATCTATTACGGCATCTCCAGCCAGATGCCGCCGAGCGAGAGCACCGTGCTGCAGAGCACCGGCAACGCGGCGCTGACCCAGAAGATCCTGCGTCACGATCTGGGCGAGACCACGGTCAGCGACGTTTATTACAATTATACGTTTGGCGGCCAGGCGGCGCACGGCATCGTCTCCATGAAGCCGCGCCATCCCGGGCACGCGAAGAAGGTCGGGCGGACCACCGCCGAGATCAGCTCGCTGAAGCGCATCACGGTGGTTGACGACGATGTCGACATCCGCGATCCGGTTCACATGGATTGGGCGTTGAATTCGCGCTACAACCCGGCCGTCGATACCGTGATCATCGAGGACAATTTCATCCGCATGAACATGGACCCGTCGATCCCGCTGACCGGGGCCATCAAGATGGGCAGCAAGATCGTCATCGACGCGACCCAGACGCTGGAGGAGGCCGAGTTCTCGCTGCCGGCCAAGGAAACCATGATGAAGGCGCTGGAAACCTGGAAAGCCGCCGACCTGCCCGACTTCGAAATCCCCAAACGCGCGCGGCTCAGGCTCGACCGCTCCTGAGCCGTATTTCTCAGACCTTCGCCAGATCCAGGGTCGAAGGCACGAAAAGCTCTTCCACGTCGAGCGCGCGCGCCGCGACGCCTTGCTCATGGGCATAGCGCGCCATCGCCTCCAGCGTCGTACGGTTGGGACCCACGCAGTAGGACCAGAAATCCTCGCCCATCGGCCGACCAGGCCTAAACGTGAACAACCCATTGAGACATCACATCCAGGCTCCCAGTCGCATCTGGAGGAAAAGATGAAAACCATGGTAAGCAAACAGCCGAGACTGGCGGCTGTTGCGACGGCGGCATCGGCACGGATCGTGAAAAATCACGACACATGTTGACGGAGGCAAAAAATGACAAAATCCATTGATTCAAACGCCGAGCTTGACCGTATCGTCGAACGGGACGCCTTCGTGCGTACCGGTCAGGGCACGCTGGCCGGGCGCTACCTTCGCCGTTATTGGCAACCCATTTACGTCTCCGAGAAGCTCGTAAAGGAGACAATCGTTCCGATCCGGATCCTCGGCGAGGACTTGGCGCTCTATCGCGGTGAAAGCGGAACGCCCCGCGTCATGACCAATGAGTGCCCGCATCGGCTGTCCGTCTTGTCCACGGGCTGGATCGAAGGGGAAACCCTTCGCTGCCGGTATCACGGCTGGCTGTTCGACGAAGCCGGACGATGTGTCGAGCAACCGGCCGAGCCGAAACCTTTCTGCGCCAAAGTGCCGCAACTCGCCTCCTATCCCACGCATGAAGCGCACGGCCTCATCTTCGCTTATTTCGGCGAAGGCGATGCGCCTGCCTTCCGCCCGCTGCCCGGCCTGGAAGAAGGCGCGCGCGAAGGATGGACCGTCAGCCCGTCGGCTGAAATGATCCCGTGCAACTATTTCCAGAGCGCGGAAAACATCATGGACGACGTCCATGTGAATTTTTCTCATCGGGATCACCTCGTGAACACGACGGCGAGGCCGTACGTTCCCACCAAAACCTGGGCGGAAGAAACACCGTTCGGGCTTACCCATTTCCTGGAGCGTGGAGAACGCACCGATCAACTTCACTTCATCATGCCGAACCAGTGCTTCCTGGCCCACCCGCTAAGCTCGAGGCGAGACGACAAGCCGTTCTGGTTCAAGGCGCTTTTCTGGTACGTGCCGATCGATGACGAGAGTCATCTGCACTTTCTCATCATGGTCTACCACACGAAGAGACCGGAGCGTCCCGACGGCACGCCGGTCCATGAGGAGATCCAGGCCATCCTGTCCGGGGAAAAGAGTTGGCAGGACGTCGCAAGGCACCCGAATATCATCCGTATCCAGGACGGCGTGGCGATCAGCGGACAAGGAAAGATCGTGGATCGATCGAGGGAACGATTGGGTACGTCGGATGCGGCGGTGATCCTGCTTCGCAAGCTTTGGATACGAGAACTGAAATCGCTTGCCGCCGGAGAAGCCGTGACACAGTTCGGCACGCCGGAACCTGAAGCCGTTCGACAAGAGGAACTCGACGCAATGGGATACAACGCTTGAACAGATGTTCATCCGCTTGGTCGTACACACGGACTATTGTTCCCCTCAACACCCATTGGACAGGATCGGCTGATTAAGTGAAAGGTTGTTTCTGGCTCGTCGCGGCCCCGAGGGAATCGAGGATAAGACAGGAACGGAGTAAAAGAGCAATCGAGACAGCTCTCCTCCGGCTGTTCATCCAATACTCGATATTGCCCTAAGTGGCAGCGGGATGGCCTGCCACCCGAAGCCGAAGGCTGAGCGACCCGAGACATAGGTGACGATTTGTACCGGACACATGGGTAACACT
>CAZPMO010000065.1:0-23281 GCA_964587515.1 uncultured Rhodospirillaceae bacterium
GAAGAAGCAACGGCGCGGCGGCGCGGCGGGAATTAAGGAGCGCCCTCGGCCATCGTTTTGAGCTTTGCGACGAGTTCGCGGCCGGCGTCGCCGCCGTCGCCCTTGATATTGCGATCGACAACGAATTCCAGCGCCGCGATATGGGCTTCGATAACCTGAAGGGTGGCCTCCGGGGCGTCGCCGCCGTCGCGCACGAAGTCACACAGCGAACCGCCGATCGATGTCATCAGATCGTAGCCGAAGGAGCCGCCCTGGCCCTTCACGTTATGGCAGACATCGAAGATCTCGCGGACCGCGGCGGCGTTTTCCGGCATGCTCTCGCGAGAGCGCTCCAGCGCGCCGCGCGCCGTGGCCAGATCCTCGCGCACCCAGACCGTATAGTTCTCGGCCAGCGCGGCAACGGCGGCCTCGGCCTCGCGAACGGCATCCGGCAGATCGTCGTCGTCGATCTCCGAGCCGCCAAGCGATTGATTTGCTTCAGACATCCGGTCCCCGGCATCACAGGTAATGCAACTTTATGTTTACAGTATCCGGCTTAAATTTCGTTTAATCGCCGATCGCAGGGATCAGCGGCGCGACGTCGGAAAGCGCGGGACCAGGCCGGAATCCATCGCCGCAAGCGCGGCCTCGGTGCGGTTGGATACGCCGAGGAATTTCAGAATCGCGTGAACGTGGAGCTTTACCGTGCCCTCGGTGACGCCGAGTTCCTCCGAAATCTGCCGGTTGGACAGGCCGGTCGACAACAGGACCAGGACTTCCTGCTGGCGTCCGGTGAGGCCGGACGTTCCACCGGCGCGCGCAAGGGGAGCGCCCTGCAATTCGAGAACGTCCGGCGGAATATAGGTCCCGCCGACCAGAATGAGTTGAATGGCGCGCAATATGATTTCCGGATCGGTATTGCGGGGGATGCAGCCCCGCACGCCCTGCGCAAAGATGCTCATGAAATCTTGCTTGTTTTCCGTATCGCAAAGGACGACGAGTGGCGTATCGGGCCAGGATTCACGAATTTCCGAGATCGCGAGATCAGTCGCCACGCCCCGTAAGGGCGACGCCAGCAGAACCAGGTCCGGCGCGGGCTGATCGGCGAGAGACTGGCTCAGTTCCGACGCGTTCGACGCGAACTGAATCGCCGCTTCCCCATCGAGACGCCCGAGAAGCGCGCTCAGTGCGTCCCGCAACAAAGGCTGAGAATCGGCCAAAAGGATCTTCACGGCGATTGCCCCGCTAAACGTTCGACAACAACACACAACAATAAGATTAATACGAAGCTTATTCGGGATATAAAAATGTAAACCAGGGATATAATCAAATCAACCGATCGATATAGTTTTTATTCCCTATGTTGATATTACAAGAATTAACATATTAGCTGAATTTACGAGCAAATCCCCAGAGTTTATTTGTCTAAAATCTCTTTTTTAATTCATTAACGATTTACTACTGAAATCAAATGCAGATTTTGAAGGCGCGAGACATCATCCGGGCCGGGGAAACCGGCGCGGGCAGACGGATCAGCGGCGGCGGGGCGCCCGGTTATTCCTGATCTTCGTCGTCGCCGAACTTGCCGGCGAGGTAATCTTCGGTGGTGCGCGGCAAGCGCGGCGCGCCTTGGGCCATCGGCTGATCGCCCCCGAACTGCGCGACGACCCGACAGTTTTCGCACATTCGCAGCCGGTCGAGCCCGGCGGGATCATCGGCGAACATGGGGTGATCGGCGAGTCGCGCGACGGTCCGCTCGATTGCCGATTTGGCGGCGAACGGCTCGCCGCACGAAATACAGAGGAACGGCTCTTCCTCTTTCAGCAGTTTTTCCTGGCCCGCCTCGGTGGTGAAGTTGAAACGGGGCTCCAGCGAAATCACGGATTCCGGGCAAATGTTCCGGCACAGCCCGCACTGGACGCAGGCCTGTTCGATGAACCGCAGCATCGGCGCGTCGGGATTGTCCTTCAACGCGCCGGTCGGGCAGCCGCCGACACAAGACATGCAAAGCGTGCAGCCGTCGGCCTTTACGGCGACGCCGCCGAAAGGCGCGCCCGGCGGCAAGGCCAGAATATCGGTTGGCGCCGGCGCGTAACGGTGAATATGTTCGAGCGCCATCGCGGCCAGCGTGCGCTTGCCGCCCATGGGCAGGAATTCCGCGGGCGGCATCCGGTTCGCGGGCGTAGCGATCCCGTACAGATAGTCGGCGAGCCCGTCGGGGTCGGTCTCATCGACCAATCGGATGCGCTCGCCGTCATATCCCAATCCGACGAGCGCCGCTTCGACCAAACCGGCCTGGTCGCGCAGCCCGTCGAGTTCGTCGCGGCGCGACGGCGGCGCGAGAACGACGACGGCGTCGGCGCCATAGGCGATCGCGGCCGCCAGCACGTTGAAGCCGATCTGGGTAACCTCGTTGACGGCGAACGGCAGGACGCGGGCCGGCAGGCCACGCCCGTGGCGCGCCATGGCCGCAACCATCTCCGCGCCATGGCTGTCGTCGTGGACCAGCAGCACCGCATCGCCACCGCCGGCCCGGCGATAGGCGTCCAAAAGTGTGCGAAGCCGCCGGGTGAGCACGTCCTCGCCCGGCATGACGTAGCGCGCGGCGCCGGTGGGACAGACGCTGGCGCAGCCGCCGCAACCGGCGCAGGCATGGTGGTCGAACGCGACGATATCGCCGGCCGGGGATATCGCGGAGGCGGGGCAGGCATCGATGCAGCGGGCGCAGCCGGTGATCGCACTGCGCGAATGGGCGCAGATATTGGGGTCGTAGTCGACATAGATGGGCTTTTCGAATTCGCCCACCAGATCGGCGGCGTCGAACAGCGTCTTTTGCACCAGGGCCGGGCTTGCGGGATCGGCCCGCAGATAGCCGTCGCGTTTTTCGGGCGCCGACATCAGCGCCGCCGCGCCGGTCAGATCGATGACCATATCGAAATCGAGGGATACCCCATCGCGGCCTTCCTCGAACGCGAGCGCCGCGCGCGAGGCGGGCCGCGCCCGCGCGAACCCGTCGATCGCGACCTCGAAGGCGCCGAGATGACCGGCGAGGCGGGTGATCGTTCCCGCGTATATGGGGAAAACCGTCGACGCCACGGGCGCTATTACGGCGTCACCGGTCAGCATCACGGTTACATCGAGACGCCCGGCAAGCTGGGCGGCGGCATCCAGCGCCGCCTCATCGACGCCATAGATCAATGCCCGCCCACTTGAAACCAGCGTCATGCCGCGCGGCGGTGTTGCGGCGACCCCGGCCTCGGCGATCAGGGCCGCGATCTTGGGCGTCGCCGCCGCGCTTTCATCGGACCAGCCGGCGCGTTCGCGAATATTGACGTAAGAAACGGTCGCGGCGTCGTCCCCCAAATCCTCCAGCGTTTCTTCGAACAGCGGCGCTTCCTGGGTGCAGCACACCAGCAGCGCGCCGCCGGCCGCCGCGGCCGTCCGAAAGGTCCCGATCTCGGCGCGGCAGAGTTGGTGATGGACCTGGATTTCCCGGTCGCATGCCCGCGACAGCGGGACGCCGTCGAGCGCCATGCTGCCCTCGCAGTTACAAACCAGCAGTTTCGGATCTTTATCCGGCATGCGGCCGCGACCTCCCTTGGTTCATCGCGGCGTATTCGCCGTCGACCCCTTGATAATAGGTTGGTCCCGGGGCCCAATCCACACCCAACACATCACAACTTTATCAAGCGCCATGATGCGTCCTATACTCTGGTTTGAACAACCGGGCACAACCGGGAAGGCGAGGCGATGGAGTCCAACAGCCAGACGATGCCGCTGGGCGTGGTGCTTGAGCGGCGCGAGATCGACAACCCATGGGAATCGGTCGCGTGGAGGGCCGTCGCCGTGATCCCCGCCGCCCCGGAAACCGAATCTTGGCGGGTCATCGACCAGGGTCCGGGCTGGGTCCACTACCACGCGTCGACGCTGCCGCTCGAAATCCATCGCAGGGAGACCGAGGGATACAAATACAATCTGGGCGACGATCCGCCGGCGGTATACCTGATCCTGCGCTACGACGACGAGACCGAACACGGCATCGAGCCGTTCATGGCGACGGTCTGTCCGTTCGAGGCGCAAGCCTATCTCGACGGCGACGAGGATCTGGTCGAACCGGTGCCGATGCCCGATCTGGTGGAGGCATGGGTCGGCGAATTCGTCGAACGCCATCACGTGGACGAGCCGGTCTATAAACGCAAGCGCAAGCCCCACGATCCGCGCAAGGGCGGCGCGCCAGGGGGGAACCCGTGAGCCGGCCGGATGAACCATTCGTTGCGCGCTGGTCGCGGCGCAAACTCGCCGACGACGCGCCCGACGCCGCCGAATCCGTCCCCGAGACGGCGGACGCCGAAGAGACGCCGGCCGCGCCGCCGCCCGACCTTCCCGATATCGAGACTCTCGACAAGGATTCGGATTACACCGCCTTCATGCGCGATGGCGTGCCGGAAGAGTTGAAAAAGCTGGCGCTGCGCGCGTTATGGCGTTCCGATCCGGTGCTGGCCAATCTCGACGGGCTGAACGACTATGACGAGGATTACGGGTCGATCCTGGAAACCGGCGCGGCGTTCATGCGCAAGCTGGCGAGCGAGCAGCAGGACGAAAAGGCGGAAGAGGGCGATTCCATCGGTATGGCCCAAGACGATGGCGAGGTTGATGGTGAGGCCGATGGCGAAAAAGCAAAAGAAGAGAGCGTCGCCGAACCGGAATTGGATGACGCGACAGACGATAACGAGCCACCCGAATCTGCCTGACATCCGTATAACGAATTATCTATTTTGACTATATTGTGAGTTGATTCCCACTCACGGCTGCGCCAAACTCCCAACTAATAAAAAATATCATACCAGGATGGGGCGCTTGGTACAGGGGATTACATCAGAACTCGAAGCGGACGCTGGCGCGATTGCCGGAGAAGACGAGCTGCGCGCCGACGTCTATGCCCTGTTAGCGACGCTTCTGCGTTCCCCGGCGGATCGCGCCACACTCGATAATCTGGCCGGACTGCATGGCGACGACGGCGAACTGGGCGCTGCGATCACGGCGCTTGCCGGCGCGGCGGGCGCGGCCTCGGTCGAGGCGGTCGAAGACGAATACCACAATCTGTTCATCGGCATCGGCGCGTCCGAACTCAAGCCCTACGGCTCCTATTACCTGACAGGCTTCGTCTACGAAAAGCCGCTGGCCGATTTGCGCGCGGAGATGACGGAACTCGGCATCGAGCGCGCCGACGGAACGTCGGAGCCCGAGGACCATATCGCTTCGCTGTGCGAGATCATGTGCGGCCTGATCATGGGCGCGTTCGGCGCGCCCGCCGAGCTGCCGCGCCAGCACGCCTTTTTCGACCGTCACATCGCGCCTTGGGCGGAGCGTTTCTTCGAGAATCTCGAAGCCGCCGAAAGCGCAGATTTATACAAAACCATCGGCGCCATCGGGCGATTGTTCATGCGTATCGAGACGCAATCGTTCGAGATGGCGGCGTAGCAACAGACGAGTGAACGCGTAATTCGACAGGAGAGCACGTCATGAGTGAAGACAAAGCATTGAAGTCGCCGGAACGCCGGTCGTTCTTCAAGAAGGCCGGGATCGGCATCGGCGTAGCCGGTGTCGCCGCCGTGGGTCTTTCGGGAAAATCGGCCGACGCGACACCGGCCGGGGCGGACAAGGACCGCAAGGCGGCGGCCTACCGCGAAACCGACCACGTGAAGCAGGCATACAAGACCGCCCGTTTTTAGATCGGACCGGTTTCCAACGTTACGCCAAGGGATTGGACAGGAGAGGACAATGCTCAGGAAAAGGACCAACGGGATCGCCAAGAGCCCCCGTTTGTCGACAGCACTCGCGGGACCGTCGACGGACAAAACGCTGGATCGGCGTGGGTTCCTGAAGGCTTCCGGGCTTGCCGCCGGCGGGATAGCCGCGGCTTCGGCGCTCGAATTCGGCATGGTGAAGAAGGCCAGCGCGCAGGCCCAGGCCGGCGCCGCCAAGGAGATCAAGAAAGTGACCTCCGTTTGCACCCATTGTTCGGTGGGCTGCGCCATCACCGCCGAGGTTCAGGGCGGCGTCTGGGTCGGCCAGGAGCCGAGCTTCGACAGCCCGTTCAATCTCGGGGCCCACTGCGCCAAGGGTGCCAGCGTGCGCGAGTTCTCGCACTCAGAACGCCGCCTGCGCTATCCGGTGAAGCTGGAAGGCGGCAAGTGGAAGCGGATGTCCTGGGATACGGCGGTCAACGAGATCGGCGACAAGATGCTCGATATCCGGAAGAAATCGGGTCCGGATTCGGTCTACTGGCTGGGTTCGGCCAAGGTCAACAACGAGCAGGCCTATCTGTTCCGCAAGTTCGCGGCCTTCTGGGGCACCAACAACACCGATCACCAGGCGCGCATCTGCCATTCGACCACGGTCGCGGGCGTTGCCAACACCTGGGGCTACGGCGCGATGACCAACAGCTTCAACGACATCCAGAAGTCGCGCGCGATGATCCTGATCGGGTCCAACCCGGCGGAAGCGCATCCGGTTTCGCTGCTGCATATTCTCAAGGCCAAGGAGCAGAACAACGCGCCCTTGATCGTCTGCGATCCGCGCTTCACGCGGACCGCGGCGCACGCCGACGAGTATGTGCGGTTCCGGCCCGGCTCCGACGTGGCGCTGGTCTGGGGCATCCTGTGGCACGTGTTCCAGAACGGCTGGGAGGACAAGGAGTTCATCCGCCAGCGCGTTTACGGCATGGAGGAAGTCAAGGCCGAGGTTGCGAAGTGGGACCCGAAGGAGACGGAACGCGTCACCGGCGTGCCGGGCTCGCAGCTCCGCCGCGTCGCGCGCACCCTGGCCAACAACCGGCCGGGCACCATCGTGTGGTGCATGGGCGGCACCCAGCACACCACCGGCAGCAGCAACACCCGGGCCTACTGCGTTCTGCAGCTCGCGCTCGGCAATGCGGCGACGTCGGGCGGCGGCACCAACATCTTCCGCGGCCACGACAACGTCCAGGGCGCCACCGACATGTGCGTCCTGTCGCACAGCCTGCCGGGCTATTACGGGCTTAAGACCGGCTCGTGGAAGCATTGGTGTCGCGTGTGGGACGTCGATTACAACTACGTCAAGGGCCGCTTCGCTTCCAAGAAAATGATGGAATCGAAGGGCATCGTGGTGTCGCGCTGGTTCGACGGCGTGCTCGAGGACAAGAAGAACATCGATCAGGCCGACAATGTCCGGGCGATGGTGTTCTGGGGCCACGCGCCCAACTCGCAAAGCCGCCTGCCCGACATGAAGAAGGCGATGGAGAAGCTCGATCTGCTGGTCGTGATCGATCCCTACCCGACCCTGTCGGCGGTGATGCACGACCGGAAGGACGGCGTCTACCTGCTGCCGGCGGCGACCCAGTTCGAAACATACGGCTCGGTCACCGCATCCAACCGCTCGCTGCAATGGCGGGAAAAGGTGGTGGAGCCGGTTTTCGAATCGCTGCCCGATCACACCATCATGGCCAAGTTCGCGAAGAAACTCGGCTTCGCCAAGGAGTTCCTCAAGAACATCAAGCTCAACGGCGACGAGCCTCTGATCGAGGACATCACCCGCGAGTTCAACAAGGGCATGTGGACCATCGGCTATACCGGCCAGTCGCCGGAACGGCTGCGCGCCCACATGGCCAACATGGCCACCTTCGACAAGACCACGTTGCAGGCGGTCGGCGGACCTCTCGACGGCGAGTATTACGGTCTGCCGTGGCCGGCGTGGGGAACGGCCGAGATGAAACATCCCGGCACCCCGATCCTCTACGACACTTCCAAGCCGGTGGCCCAGGGCGGGCTCTGCTTCCGCGCCCGGTATGGCGTGGTGCGCAACGGGGTGAACATGCTGGCCGAGGGCTCCTATCCGGTGGGATCGGAGATCAAGGACGGATACCCTGAGTTCACCATGGCCATGCTCAAGAAGCTCGGCTGGGACAAGGACCTCACCGCCAAGGAGCGGGCGGCCATCGCGAAGGTCGCCGGCGACAAGACCAACTGGAAGACCGACCTTTCCGGCGGTATCCAGCGGGTCGCCATCAAGCATGGCTGCGCCCCGTTCGGCAACGCCAAGGCGCGGGCGCTGGTGTGGAACTTCCCCGACAAGGTGCCGCTGCACCGCGAGCCGCTCTATACGCCGCGGCGGGATCTGGTGGCCGATTATCCGACCTATGCGGACACCAAGAACTATCGTCTGCCGACGCTTTATAAATCGATCCAGGACAAGGACGTCTCCAAGGAGTTCCCGATCATTGTCACCTCGGGACGCCTGGTCGAATATATGGGCGGCGGCGACGAGACCCGCTCGAACCCGTGGCTCGCCGAGCTCCAGCAGGAGATGTTCTGCGAGATCAACGCGTTCGACGCCAATAACGCGGGCATCCGCAACGGCCGCGACATGTGGCTGGAAAGCCCGGAAGGCGCCCGGTTGAAAATCAAGGCCATGGTCACCGACCGGGTCGGCCGCGGCGTGGTGTTCATGCCGATGCATTTCGGCGGCCAGTGGGAGGGCGAGGGCCGGCGTCACAAATACCCGAAGGGGGCCGATCCCTATGTGTTGGGAGAGTCAGCCAATGCGGCGCTGACCTATGGCTATGACATCGTGACGCAAATGCAGGAGACCAAGGTCTCGCTGTGCCGCGTCAAGCCGGCGTAAGGAGGCAAAACAATGGCAAGGATGAGATTCCTGGTCGACGCCGAGCGCTGCAACGAATGCAACGCCTGCGTCGTCGCGTGCAAGAACGAAAACTCGATCCCATGGGGCATCAACCGGCGTCGGGTCGTCACCATCAATGACGGCAAACCCGGCGAACGGTCGATCTCGGTGGCCTGCATGCATTGTTCGGACCCGCCCTGCATGGCGGTCTGCCCGGTCGATGCGTTCTATCAGACCGACGACGGCGTGGTCCTGCATTCGAAGGACGTGTGCATCGGCTGCGGCTACTGCCTGTTCGCCTGCCCGTTCGGCGCGCCGCAATATCCCCAGGCGGGAAATTTCGGCAGTCGGGGCAAGATGGACAAGTGCACTTTCTGCGCCGGTGGCCCGGAGGACGATCACTCTTCGGAAGAGAACACCAAATATGGCCGCAACCGTCTGGCCGAGGGCAAGCTGCCGCTGTGCGCGGAGATGTGCTCGACCAAGGCGCTGCTCGCCGGCGACGGCGACCAGGTGTCCGATATCTACCGCGAACGCGTCGTGGCGCGCGGTTTCGGTTCGGGCGCGTGGGGTTGGGGCACGGCCTATCAGGTCAAGGGCGGCCGGATTTAGCACCGGCCCGCGTGCCCAATTGAGCTCGCACGGGGGAAGGGCCGGATTTCCAGCCTTTCCCCCGTCGTCATTTTAAGGCGACGGGTTGCCGGATTTCTTGGAACCCAACGATTTGGAAGAACCTATGACACGGTCACGGATTGGCTTTGCGTTCGTCGTCACGGTCGCGGTCGCCGCTTCCCTGATGGGGTGCCGCGAGGAAGAACAGAACCGGGTGCTGCTGTTCGATAAGCATCAGGAAAATAGGTATGCCGGGCAGCCGGATACGCCGCTCAAGGCGGAAGCGCTGAAGGCGGCGCGCGAACGCATCGCCCACCAGCGCGGGCCGAGCGTTGCGGGCATCGGTGGTGGTGGCGGTGGCGGCGGGTCCAGCCCGCCGAATATACGCCCGCCAGCCGGCGCGCTGCGCCAGCGCGGACAGCAACAGAATTTCAACTGACATCGCGGGGGCGAGTCATGACGCATCGATTTTTGAGATGGGCCGCGGCGACCGCCGTCCTGGTTCTTATGGTGGCGGTGTTGAGCGCCGCAAATCCCGGCGGCCCCGCCGATCCGGTGGGCGAGGCGGCGGCGCAGACGCGGGGCGCGGTGCCCGGTCAGGCCATCGGCGGCTCGAGCGATTCCGAAAGCTGGCGCGCCATCCGGCGCGGCCTGCGCGGCCAGGTGTCGACCCCCAACAAACGCGCCGGCGTGATGATCCAGTCCGAGGGCGAAAGCTGGCGCGGCATCCGCAACGGTCCGGTTTCGGTCTGGGGCGTGTGGGTAATGGGCGGCATACTGGTCCTGCTTGCCGTATTTTATCTGCTGCGCGGGCGCATCCGCATTGAAAGCGGGTTTTCCAGCAAACTGGTGGAGCGCTTTAACAGCGTGGAACGGTTCGCCCACTGGCTGACCGCGTCGAGCTTCGTGGTCCTCGGCCTGACCGGTCTCAACATGCTCTATGGCCGCTATGTGATAAAACCGTGGCTCGGCCCGGAAGGCTTCTCGACACTGACCGAGTGGGGCAAGTACTCCCATAATTTCCTGGGCTTCGCCTTCATTCTGGGGATCGTGATGATCCTGATCATCTGGGTGCGGGACAATATTCCCAATCGCAATGACATCACCTGGCTGGCGCAAGGCGGCGGCATGTTCAGCCGCGGCTCCCACCCGCCCGCCGCCAAGTTCAACGCCGGACAGAAGATCATTTTCTGGCTGACGGTGCTGGCCGGCGCGTCGCTGAGCTATACCGGCCTTGCGCTAATGTTCCCCTTCACCATGGAGCCGTGGTCGGCCACTTTCGCGCTGTTCAACATATTCGGGGCGGGGTTGTCGACCGACCTCTCGTCGATGCAGGAAATTCAGCTCACCCAAATCTGGCATGCGGTTCTCTCGCTGCTCATGATCGCCGTGATCCTCGCCCACATCTATATCGGCTGGATCGGCATGGAGGGCGCCTACGACGCCATGGGCACCGGCTATGTCGACGAGAACTGGGCCCGCGAACATCACAGCCTGTGGGCCGAGGAGAAGGGTCTCGGCGGCCCGCCTGGAAGCTCCAATGGCTGAGCGGAACCGGCTGTTCTTCGCCGCGGCCCTGGCGGCATGGCTGTCGGCCGTCGCGCCGTCGACCGCATCGGCGGCCATGTCGGAACCGCAGATTCGCGCCGCCGTCACAAAGGCCTACGGCGTACGCGTTCTGAAAATTCGGCGCGGCGAGGCCGGCGGCAAGGCGGTGTTCCTGGTAACGGTGATGAACGCGGGCGGCGCCTTCAACGAAGCCTTCCGGGTCACCGTGCTGGCGGTCGATGCGCAAACCGGCAAGCTGGTGCCGGGCTTCCGTCACCGCGCCAGCGGGTTGCAGGAAAACCAGGGCCCGAGCTATCGCACCGGACGCCAGTCGGCCGACAGTTTCCGGCAGGGATTTTCCTGGCGTTAGGGGGCTGATGCTTCGACAGGCGCGGCTTCCACCCCTCTTTCGCCTCACGCCCATTGGCGCGGCCGACGATGTCGCGGCGGAGGCGGCGCGCGCGGCGAAAGCGGGCGCTGACCCCGGCACGGTAATCTGCGCCGAGCGCGAGGATATCCTCGATTGCGCCGTGATCCTGCATCCGGATATGCCGCGCGAAGAAGCGATCCTGGTCCTTTATGTGGCGACGCTGGGGCTCGGCGACGCGATCGGGGCCGAGGCGCCGGCCGGGATCGACGTGACCTATCGCTGGCCCAATCTGCTCGACGCCAATATCGGTTCGATTGCGCGGCTCGACCTCGAACTGCCGGCCGACGCGGCGGACAGCGAGGTCCCGGAATGGCTCGCGGTCCGCGTCCGCATCCAGGTCGGACCGCTGGACGACGACTGGCGCGAGGATGTATTTCCGGAGACCTCGCTCCACAACGAAGGCGCGGTCGAGGTTACCGTGAGCGTTTTGCTGGAAAGTTTCTGCCGCCATTTTCTGACCTGGCTCAACCGCTGGCAGCAGGACGGGTTCGAGCCGGTACGCGCCATGTGGCTGCGTCACGCCCCGGCGCACGACCAGGAGATCGACCTGGTGCTGAATTCGGGTCAGTTCGCGGGCGCCTTCGCCGGCATCGGCGATGACGGCGCGCTGGAACTGGACGAGGACGGCACGCGCCGGCGTTTCGCGCTGGTCGAAAACATCGGGGAGCAGGGCGAATGAGACGCGCGCTCGCGATCGTCGCGGCGCTCCAGATTTGCGCCGCCGCCACATCCACCGCATTCGCCGACATGACGGGCCATGGCGGCATGGTGCGCGCGCTCGCGGTATCGGCCGACGGCACCAGGGTGCTGACCGGCGGGTTCGATTACACCGCGCGGCTGTGGAATTTCGTCGAACAGCGCGAAATCGCCGAACTCAACGAACATTTCGGACCCGTCAACGCGGTCGCTTTCGTACCCGGAGACCGGCGCGCGATCACGGCAAGCGATGACGGCTCGATGATTCTGTGGGATCTCGAGACCGGCAAGAAGCTGAGCACGTTCTCTGGCCATGGCGGAAAGGTGATGGCTGTCGCCGCCGCGCCGGGCGGCCGGATTCTGGCATCGGGCGGCTGGGATCGTCGGGTTCGGCTGTGGGACGCCGAAACCGGTGCGGAATTGCGCGCGCTGGACCATCCCGGCAACGTCACCGCGCTGGCCTTCACCCCGGACGGCGAACGCCTGATATCCGGTGCGGTCGACGGGGCCGTACGCGTGTGGCGCGTCGAAGACGGTCGCCGGGTGACGACCATGAAGGGTCACGGCTGGGTAGTCGCCCAGATATCGATATCACGCGACGGCAAGCGCGCGCTTACCGCCAGCACCGATGCGACACTGCGGTTGTGGGATCTCGAAAGCTTCCAGGAAATCGCCAAGCTGGCCGGTCATGACGGGCCGATCTTCGGCGCCGCGATTTCGCCCGACGGTCGCCGCGCGCTGTCCGGCGGGCGCGACGGCGGCGTGGTGCTGTGGGATCTTACGACCGCGTCCCCGGTCCGCGCCATTCGCGCCCACCAGCGCCCGGTCTGGGCGGTGGCGTTTTCGCCCGACGGGCGCTTCGGCCTGTCGGCGGGCTATGACGGAACGATCAGGGTCTGGCATCTCGCGACCGGTGACCGTATCGGCCTGCCGGGCGAGGGCGACACCGGACCCAAACCATGGCTCGAAAGCAGCCATCCCGGGGCGCGGCTCTACCGCAAATGCGCCGCCTGCCATGCGCTCTCGGCCGACGGGCTCAGACGCTCGGGTCCGCATTTCGAGGGGCTGTTCGGCCGGCGCGCCGGCACGGTACCGGGCTATAAATATTCCGAGGCGCTGCGCGGCACCGATTTCGCGTGGGGGCCGGAGACCCTGTCGGCGCTGTTTCGCGAAGGGCCGGACCGGTTCATGCCGGGCACGAAAATGCCGATGCAGCGTATCCCCAATCCGGCGGATTTATCGGCGCTGGTCGAGTATATGCGCGAGCTGACCAAGCCCGGCGCAAACGACTAGTTCACCCGGACGTTTTCCGCTGTGCGCGACGATTGCGGATCGGTACCGGTGAGAATCCAAGCGGCACCGAACGCGATGACGATGCAGGCCAGGACGGCTAAAAGGAATGCCTTCATCCGGTGACTCCCTCCCGAAATTATGTTGAATAGATAGCATTATCATCGCGCACTTGCCACCACGGGGTTGAAAACATCTTGCGGGATTTCTGGAAATCATCGGGCTTCCATCTGTTGCAACGGGACGGCGCGGGCGCGCTCGTGGTCACCGACGATTTCCTGCGCGCCTATCTGCACCGGCCGGAGCTCGCGCCGGTCGAGGAATCATGCGACGCCGAACGCGCGCTGCACGCGATGCTGGTCGAAGATCCGCGCGCAATCGTCGAGGCCGCGCGCCTGGAAGCGGTCGCCGACAGTGACGCACGCGACAATTTTCGCGTCATTCTCGGCTTCCGCGACCTGCTGGTCGCCAGCGGCACGGTCGAGGCGGCCTATCTCGCCATCGCGCGCGGCGCGCCCGGCGTGCCGCCTTTGTTCGTCGATCATCTGGCGCACGCGATCACGCGCAATATGCTCGACGGCTGCGACGATCCGATCCGGCTGCGCGCCGCCGAACTGCTGTTCCGCGCCCAGAATGTCAGCCTGACCGACGGCGCGATCCTGCTGGCCGACGAGGACACCGTCCAGATGCATGCCGCCAGCGGCGGGTTCGGCAATCTCGGCCGGCTGATCGCGGAAACCGGCACGCCGACGCGCAATATCGAGCTCGACGTGCTGAGCGAGGACAATAAAGCGATTTACTGGGGCCGCGACGATCGTTTCGATACCGTGCTGGATGTGAGCTTCGGCCGCCCCGGCCTGATTGCGCTGACCGGCGTGTTGCAAAGCTGGCTGCGCCATTTTCTCGCCGTGGAGACCGAGATCGAGCCGGTCGGCATGATTCGCGACGAACGCTGGGTATGGCATGTGGGGCTCGACGTGGCGGCGAGCGCAATTCTCAACGATCTCTATAACGAAATCGAGGTGGGCGAGGACCGGCTGGCAACGATCCTGTCGCTGTTCCGGCTCACCTTCCGTGATCCCGACCGAATGCGCGCCGATATCGCCGGTCGCCCCGTCTATCTCGGCATGGCGATGGATAATTCGAAGGTGCTGCGCCTCAAACCCCAGAATTTACTGGTCAACCTGCCCCTCGTCGAGGCATCCTGACGGCGCGCCTGTGGATTAAATCCCGATTTAGGAAAGAGCGGCGCGGCGGGACACCGGTCACGACGACCCACCGCGCCTAAGCCCCAGCCAAGGAAATTCCAATGCCTGAGGCTATTCGATTTCAAATCACCGAGCCGGAACCGGCATTTCAAACCGGTTCCTGGTTATCCTCGGCGTGGGCGTATTCATATCCGTCCCTTAACTCGTCGCATTTTGTTTTCGCTGGTTTCGGTCGGGACTGAGCGCCCGCACCGGAACCGCTTCTTATGTGACCCGCTGGAGCCGCCCCCGTGGCGGCTCCGGCATTTTCACCGCGATCCGATACGCGGAATCACACCCTGCCCTAGGCATGCCATACAGAGCCTAGAATATCTATTGATCGAATAGGGTAACTCTTTGTGATGATTATGAAATCCGGCGGGACCGTGGGGTTTTGGCCGCCGCCGGCGACATTAAAAAAAACCGCACGGCGGATGCGCGGCGTATTTCATCGTGGGGAATATCAAGGTTGCCGCCCGAAGCCCGCGGGACGAAGGGTGGCGCGCCCGGGAAGATTCGAACTCCCAACCTCCTGATCCGTAGTCAGGTGCTCTATCCAGTTGAGCTACGGGCGCGTCGCGGCAATCATATACAGGCTGCCGCGTCCGCTGGCAACGCGTTCGCGTCCATTCCATGTCGGTGGCCGATTCACGAGGCCGTAATTCGGCTTGTGGCCGCGAAAACCTTTCAGTAGTATGCCGCGCGGTAGAATCGAGGATTGGCAATTCTTTCGACATTCCAGATATTTGTCTGTCCGTTCCGAGACACAGTTTGATCCGGCCATTCGGGGTGAACCCAATTCCATGACCCGAAATAAATGCTTCGTTTTGGTTCTTAGCGCGGGATTCGCGCTTTCGGGCTGCTCTTTCGCGGCCGATGCATTATGGCCGTCGTTGACCGGTAAGGATCCGTCCGGCGGCAAGAACCAGTCCGCTCAGCGCGTCGACATCAAGCCGTCGGCCGCCGAACGCAACCCACAGCCGACGGTGGCGGCCCCGCGGCCCGCCGCGCCGGGACCGGCGCCGGCCCCGCCGCCGCCGCTCGGCACCACGAATTTCGTGCCGCCCAAGGTTTCGCCGGGCCAGTCGACCGGCACCTTTGTCGGCCAGAAAGTGATTGAGCTGCGCGGCGAACTGCGTCGCCTGCAATTCGATATCCGGCGGCAGAACGGTCAGCTTCAGACGGTCCGTAACCAGACGATCCGCAACTCGCGGGCCTATCATTCGACCATCGCCTCGATCAACGCGCGGCTTCAGGTCGGCACCACGCCGGGCAATCCGACCCTGGTCAACCAGTGGAACGGCGCGCAGGCGCTGCTGGCCGCGATCGACAACGACGTCGCCCAGCTTAACTCGCTGGCCAACGATGTTTCCGGCACCTCGACGCTGTCGGCCTATCTGCTGGAAACCACGCGCGCGGCCTACGGGCTGACCGGCGCGGTCGACGAAGATCACCGCCAGCTCGCGATACTCGAAGACGAGGTCAACCGCACCGTGGTGCTGATCGACCGGCTGCTGAACGAGCTTAGCGAGGACGTGAACCGACAGACCAGCTATCTCGGCAACGAGCGCGGCGATCTCACGACCCTGTCGCTCGCCATCAAGAACGGCGAATTGCTGGGCGGCAGTCTTTCGAACCGCGCCTTCGCGTCCGCCGCGCCGATCGCCAGCGCGCCGATCGGGCGCGCACCGGTCGCCGCAACCGCCGGCGCGACCGCATCACGCCGACCGCTGGTGGTCATACGCTTCGACCGTCCCAACGTGCCGTTCGAACAGGCGCTCTATACCGCGGTCAGCCGCGCCCTCGAACGCCGCCCCAATGCGGTGTTCGACCTGGTCGCCGTGGCGCCCGCGCGCGGCACGCCGGCCGAGGTCACGCTTGCGTCCAACATATCCAAGCGCAACGCCGAATCGGTGCTGCGCTCGCTCTCGGAAATGGGCATGCCGCTCGATCGCGTGCGCCTGTCGGCGATGACCAGCGGCGGCGCGGCCACCAACGAGGTCCACATCTACGTCCGCTAATAACCCACGGACCGATCCGAACCATCCACCGGCGGCCCCAGGGCCGCCGGTTGGCGTTTGCGGTTACCGACCCGGAATCACCGCCACGTTGTCGATCAGGCGGGCCTTGCCGAGGCGGGCGGCGACCAGGATGCGGGCGGGACGGGTGACGGTCTCGATAGGGGCCAGCGTCACGGCGTCGCGCACCTCCAGATAATCGAGCGCCCCGAACCGGGCCCCGGCGAGCGCGGACCGTCCCTTGGATATCTCGTCCGGTATATTACCGTCCCGGGCCAGGCGTTCGGCCATGTCGGCGATGGTGCGATAAAGCGCCGGCGCGATGGCGCGTTCGTCCGGGGTGAGATAGGCGTTGCGCGAGGACAGCGCGAGCCCGTCCGCCTCGCGCACCGTGGGCGCGCCCTCGACCTCGACGGGCAGGTCGAGATCGGTGGCCATGCGGCGGATCACCAGAAGCTGCTGATAGTCTTTTTCGCCGAACCACGCGGCATCCGGCGCGCACTGGGCGAACAGCTTGGCGACCATGGTGGCCACGCCCGCGAAATGGCCGGGACGAAATTCGCCGCACAACCCTTCGGCCGGTCCCGACAGGCTGACGGTGGTGGCGAACCCATCGGGATAAATTTCAATCGCGCCGGGCGCATAGAGAAGGTCCGCGCCGGCGTCCGCGATCAATGCGGCGTCGCGGGCCTCATCGCGCGGATAGCCGGAATAATCCTCGGCCGGCCCGAACTGGGTCGGGTTCACGAACAGGCTGACCACGACCCGGTCGCAGGCATTGCGCGCCGCCGCCATCAGGGCGATATGCCCGTCATGGATGGCGCCCATGGTCGGCACCAGCCCGATCCGCTGGCCCGCGCCGCGCCATTCGCCGATGCGGCGGCGCAGCGCCGCCACGGTCCGCGCCGTCTCAAGCGACGCGTTTAGATCGTGGGATTTGAATCCGTTCATTCCGGTTACGGAGTAACCCGTCAGCCAGCCTTGCGTTTTGACCGCTGCGGTCCGCCGCCGAAACAATGTTCCGGGCCGGGGAAGCGGCGCGCGCGCACGTCGTCGGCATAGGCGGCGGCGGCGGCGGCAAGCTGATCGCCAAGCTCGGCATAGCGCTTGACGAATTTCGGCGTGAATTCGGAAAACAGCCCGGCCAGGTCTTCGGTCACCAGGACCTGCCCGTCGCACGCCGGCGAGGCGCCGATGCCGATGGTGGGCGTGGCGACGGCGGCGGTAATCTCGCGGCCAAGCGGTTCGGTCACGCCCTCGATCACCATGGAAAACGCGCCGGCGTCGGCGACCGCGCGCGCGTCATCAAGGATGCGCCGCGCCGTTTTGTCGTCCCTGCCCTGCACCTTGAACCCGCCATAGGCATTAAAGGATTGCGGCATTAGCCCGACATGGCCCATCACCGGGATGCTGCGCGAGACCAGGAATTCGATGGTCGGCGCCATTTCCGCGCCGCCCTCGAGCTTGACGGCGGCGCAGCCGGTCTCGGCCAATACGCGGGCCGAGTTGCGATAGGCCTGTTCGGGCGATTCCTGATAGGAGGCGAACGGCATGTCGACGGTCACGCTGGCGGTCTCCGACCCGCGCATGACCGCCGCGCCATGGGCGATCATCATGTCGAGCGTCACGCCGAGGGTGGAGTCCATGCCGTAAAGCACCATGCCGAGGGAATCCCCCACCAGCAGGATATCGACATGTTGATCGAGCAGCTTCGCGACCGGCGTGGTGTAGGCGGTCAGCACGACGATGGGATCGCCGCCCTTGCGCGCCTGCAATTCCGGCACCGCTATGCGTTTCGCCCGGCTATGCGTGCTCATGCCAGCCTTCCCGGTTCAAAACCGTCAATTGGCGTCAATCGAGGATGGGGTTTTACCCATTTTTTCGTCGCCGCGAAAGTATTTCCGTACACCCCCCGGTGGACGGCCGGATAGTATAAGCGGGCAATGAGAAGGTTATTAAATTTACCGGCGTCGGCGGTGATCGCCGTTTTGGCGGTTGTCGCGGCGACGCATGCCGCCGAACCGCCGCGACGGCATATGATCGCCGCCGCCAATCCGCACGCCGCGCGCGCCGGGCTTGAAATGCTGCGCGCCGGCGGCGGCGCGGTCGATGCCGCCATCGCCGCCCAGGCGGTGCTCTCGCTGGTCGAACCGCAAAGCTCCGGCATCGGCGGCGGCGCCTTCCTGATGCATTATGCCGCCGGCACCCAGGGCGCGTCGGGAGAGACGCGCGTCGAGGCCTATGACGGACGCGAGACCGCGCCGGCCGGCGCGAATGCAGGTCTGTTCCTTGGCCCCGACGGCAAGCCGCTAAAATTCCTGGACGCGGTAATCGGCGGGCGCGCGGTCGGCGTGCCGGGGGTGCCGCGCATGTTGGCGCTGGCTCATGCGGATCATGGCGTTCTGCCATGGAAGCGATTGTTCGCTCCCGCCATCCGCCTCGCCGAGGCGGGGTTTAGAATTTCGCCCCGGCTGCACCGTTTCATCGGCATCGCCAAGGGGCTGAAGAAATACCGCCCCGCGCGCGCCTATTTTTATACGCCGAAAGGCGAACCCAAGGCGGTGGGCACGGTTCTGGTCAACCCGGCCTACGCCGAGACGCTGCGCCGTATCGCCGCCGATGGCGCCGACGCGTTCTATGGAGGGAAAATCGCGCGCGACATCGTCCGGACGGTTCGTGGCGCGGCCGACAATCCCGGCACCCTCAGCCTCAATGATATGGGCAACTATCGCGCGCGCAAACGCGAAGCGCTGTGCCGGCCCTATCGCCGCTGGCGGGTTTGCGCCATGCCGCCGCCGACCTCGGGCGGTATCACGACACTGCAGATCCTCGGCCTGCTGGAACGGTTCGACATGGCGGCGCTGGCGCCCGGTTCGGTCCAGGCGGTGCATCTGATTTCCGAGGCGAGCCGGCTTGCCTACGCCGACCGCGCCGCCTATATCGCCGATCCCGATTTCGTGGCGGTCCCGGTCGACGGGCTGTTGCGCCGCAATTATTTATCCGTTCGCGGCGGCATGATTTCGGGCGCCCGCAGCATGGGCAGGGCGTTGCCCGGCGTGCCGGGCCGCCGCGCCGCCGCGCCGCCGGCCGGCGGCGCGCCCGAGCTGCCCTCGACCAGCCATCTCAGCGTCGTCGACGCACGCGGCAACGCCGTTTCCATGACCACCAGCGTCGAGAACATTTTCGGCTCCCGCCTTATGGTGGGCGGTTTCATGTTGAACAATCAACTCACCGATTTTTCGTTCCGCCCGGAGATCGACGGCCGGCCGGTCGCCAACCGGGTCGCGCCCGGCAAGCGGCCGCGCAGTTCTATGGCGCCGACCCTGGTGCTCGATGAAAAAGGACGGCTGGTGATGGCGGTGGGATCGCCGGGCGGCTCACGCATCATCGGCTATGTCGCCCGTGCGCTGATCGCCGCGCTCGACTGGGATCTGGCCATGGGGCCGGCGATCGCGCTGCCCAACCATGTGAACCGCAATGGGCCGACCGACCTCGAAGAAGGCACCGCGTTGGCCGATCGTGCGGCGGCGCTCCGGGCGCTCGGCCATCGGGTCCGGGTGCGGCGGCTCGCAAGTGGCCTGCACGGTATCCGCGTTACCCCGAACGGGCTCGATGGCGCGGCCGATCCGCGCCGCGAGGGCGTGGCGCTGGGCGACTGATCATGGCGCAATCACTCTCGGGACCGACCCGCGGCGCGTTGTGGATGATCGGCGCGGCGACCTCGCTGGTGGCGATGGCGGTGCTGGTTCGTTACCTGGCCCCGAAATATTCGGTGCTGGAGCTGATCTTTCTGCGCAACGTGGTCAATCTGGCCCTGATGACGCCGTGGATCATGAAAAGCGGCGTCGCCACGCTGAAGACCGCCCATTTGGGCGGTCACGGGTTGCGTAACGCCTTCCTGTATTCCGGGAACGTCGCCTGGTTCTTCGCCGTTTCCATGGTGTCGCTGGCCGATCTCGCGGCGCTTCAATTCACCATGCCGCTATTCACCATCATTATGGCGGCGATTGTGCTGCGCGAAAAAATAGGGTTCCACCGATGGGCGGCGACGGCGCTGGGCTTCGTGGGCGCGGTGATCATCATCCGGCCGGGCTTCGTCGATGTCGGCGTCGGCTCGTTCGTGGTCCTGACCGCGGCGTTTCTCTATTCCTGCGCCTTTATCGTCACCAAGCGACTGTCGGCGACCGAATCGGGCAACGTGGTGGTGTTCTATATGAGCGTCTTCATCCTGGTGTTTTCGGCGGTCCCGGCCATGTTCGTCTGGCAGACGCCGGCGATTGACGACGCGCCGGCGATCATCGCGCTGGGCGTCACCGGATATTCGACCCATTTCTGCGTGACCCGGTCAATGGCGGCGGCCGACGCGAGTTATGTGGTTCCCTTCGACTTCCTGAGGCTGCCGCTCTCGGCCATTCTGGGATATTTCCTGTTCCGCGAGGTCGCCGCGCCATGGACCTGGGCAGGCGCCGTGATCATTTTCGGCGCCGCCTATTTCAATACCTGGATGGAAAAACGCGCCGGCGGCACGCCGATGCGGTGATCGCCGCCGGGGTCACGCGTGATGCCCGGCCCCAGTATCGCGACCGAGCGGCAGGCGGATTTCGAACACCGTGCCCGCCTCGCCGCTCTCGGCCAAAACGATATCGCCGCCGTGCCCGCGCGCGAGTTCGCGTGCGATGGCGAGACCAAGCCCGCCGCCGCCCGCCTTGCCGGAGCCCGAGAAGGGCTGAAACAGCCGTTCGCGGATCTTCGCGGGAAGACCGGGGCCGGTATCGGCTATTTTCACGTGCGCCATGCCGCCGGACGATATGGCCGAAACCGACACGCGATCGGCCTCGCTTTGATAGGCGTTGAGAATCAGATTTGAGAGCACCCGGGCAATCTGGTCGCGGTCGGCTTCGATCTCGATCGGATCTTGCAGGCGGTTCTCGAACAGCGTACCGGCGTTTTGGGCTTCGGCGATTTCACCGCTGACCTCATCGACCAGGCGGCCAAGATCGAAGCGGGAAAATTGCGGCGCGGGCGCGCCCTCATGGGCATAGGCGAGGGTCTGCCCGCAAAGCTTCACCGCCCGATCGATCGCGCCCAGCAGGGTCGGCGCGACCCGCTTGACCTTGGGATCGTCGCTGGAACCAACCGTATCGGAGACGAGTTGCGCGGTGGCCAAAATATTTCGCAGATCGTGGTTGATTTTGGTAACCGCGGTGCCGAGCGCGGCCAGACGCGCGCGCTGTTGCAGAGCCGCGCGCAACCCGGTCTGCATATCGGCCAGTTCGCGCTGGGCGCGGCCGATTTCGTCGCGCCGGCCACTGGGTCGGATGACGCGCCCGGCGTCTTCGGGATCGGCATGGAAATGCACCATGTTCTGGGTGATGCCCAGCATTGGACGGACGAACACCCATTGCAGCGTCAGGAAGACCAGGGTCGCGGTGACCAGGGAAATGATGATCGACAGCAAGACGATGCGCGCGGAATAGTCATACATCGCGGCGCGCATTGGCGCTTCGTCGATAACGGTTTCGACCAGGATGCGGGCGCTTCGCGGTGAATGATCGATCACCTTTATCAGGCGGCTGCCGTCCCGCGCCAGTGTCCGGAACGCCTCCCAGATCAGCGGGAAAAACCGTACCTGCCGGAGATCATAGCTCGCCACGACGACAGGCGGACGCCGCGTCAGCATCAGGGCCTTGGTTGCGGGGCGCTTGAGAACGATGCCGTGAGACCGCGCGTGATCGAGGATTTCCTGAAGCAGCCGTTCGCTGACCTTGTTGTCCGTCGGCACTTCGAGCGCGAGAGTGGCGAGGTGCGCCGCGGCGATGCGCTCCTGCATGTAATTCAGTCGAAAACGTCCGATCGAGGGCGCATAGATGAACACCTCGCTCAACATCACGAAGAATATCGTCAGCACCAGAAGGCGCGCGGAAAGCCCGGTGAAGAGCCCTCCCTTTGCATTTTCATTCGCCGCCATAACCTCGACTATACAAAAGTCCGGAGCAAGACGACATCACCAGTGCGCGGACACGAAAAACGCCCTCCCCCGGACAGGGAAGGGCGTCCTCGATGTCCGTTGGACGGTCGTAATGTCGCAGGATTACTTGCGCGCACCGCAGGGATTCTTCGCCGCGCACGGATTGCAACCCTTGGCCGCGCAGGGGCCGCAAGCCGCGACCTGAATGAGGCCCTTGGCCGCACAGGGGTTCTTGGCGCCGCACGGATTGCAGCCCTTGGCCGCGCAGGGGCCGCAAGCCGCGACCTGAATGAGGCCCGTGCCGCCAATGCTGGACGCGGCGGCCGGAAGCGCGGCGGTCGCCGCCGCCAGGGCAACGATGCTGAGGGTCGTAACAGTCTTCTTGATCATATTGACCTCCCGAGGTCAGGTTAAGCCCGTCCGGCGAGATGCCGCCCGGTATTCAGGACCGCCATTAGACAGGCGGGCCATCCCGGACACAAATCAACAGATAATCACCGGTCCTCAACAAGTCGTTACCAGAAACATTTCAATAAAACAGTAGCTTAGCCGAATTTCGCCAGCAAACGAACCAGGCACTTCACACGCGCGCCGAACAAGGAGGAGGTGAAATACGAGCCGGCCACGCGCTTATTGATTTCGCCAAGCGTCGGGTAGGGCACGATCAACCCGGCCACATGCTTAATATGCATCCCGCGCGCGATCGGCAGCAGCCAGCTCTGGATCAGCTCGCCCGCATGGGCGTGCGCGATACCGGCCCCGACCACGACGCCCTTTTTGGTGGTGATTACCTTTGCCAGCCCATCGGTTTCGCGTTCGGCCCGCGCGCGGT
>CAZPMO010000066.1:0-384 GCA_964587515.1 uncultured Rhodospirillaceae bacterium
CACGCTTCAATCTCATGCATCATAAAGGGGATTTCACCACTAAGGCACAAAGACACTAAGTGGATGGCGGCGCTTCGCGCCGAAAAAGGGTCTTTGTGTCTAGGTGCCTTAGTGGTGAATCTGGCGTGCCGTTTCATCACACGAACCGTCTCGCGCGAATCCGCCGGACCCCTTAAACTTATGGGGCAAGCACAACGAACGGGAAGGCGCGGTGGCGGCGGTGGACGAAAAATATGCGGAAGATCTCGAGGCGTGGCGGGAGGAGATGACCGCGACTTGGCTTTACGGCGTCGCCTCGGCCGCTGAATCGAATCCCATTCAGGCGCAGCTATTCATCGACCTGGCCAAGGCGGCGGAGGAGCAGGCGGGCATCGTCGCGCGCGG